>DACJ01000092.1:0-5484 GCA_002494765.1 Euryarchaeota archaeon UBA186 | reverse complement strand
TCTCCTTACCGCAGTGGGGGCAGATAAACCCGCTCATGTTCTCTATAAGTCCTATCACCTGCATGTTGAGAGTCCGAGCAAAGGTTATCGCCCTTCTGACGCTGACGAGCGCTACTTCCTGGGGAGTGGTCACTATTATGGCGCCGTCCGCGCTTGGCAAGAGCTGTGCTATGCTCAAAGGTTCATCTCCCGTACCGGGGGGTAGATCGATTATGAGATAGTCTAGTTTGCCCCAGACGACCTCCTCCAGGAATTGTTCTATCGCCTTCATTTTTAGCGGTCCCCTCCAGATCACCGGCACGTCTTTTTCGAGCAAGAAGCCCATCGAGACAATTCCAAGATTGCCGCTTACCATCACCGGAGAAATCCCAGCACCAGAACCCGAAGGGTTCAATTTCTCGTCTTGGATCCCGAACAGTTTTGGTATGGTTGGCCCATGGATGTCGCTATCCAACAATCCCACCCGATCTCCTCGCATTGAGAGGGCTATGGCCAGATTTGCGGCCACAGTGCTCTTCCCTACTCCTCCCTTCCCGCTCATGACCGCTATCTTGTGTTTCACTTCTTTGAGGTTCTCCTCAATCTTATCTCCGTTCATTTTTATCACCTACTTTTGATTCACAATTCACGCACACCATGGGAGATGGAGTGGAGTAACCGACCTCCCACCCATAGTTACAGTCGTAGCATACGTAATCCTTATTCTCTTTCAGTTCGTATACCCCCCCACCTATACGCAGCACCTTTCCCTCCACTATAGCCCGCGCTACCTTTTTCCTGGCGATCTCGAGCACCCTGTGAAAGGTCGGTTGTGAGATGCCCATCATTTTAGCCGCCTTTTCCTGCTCAAGACCCTCTAAATCCTTAAGTCTTATCGCCTCGATCTCATCGACGGCTATGCTAACATTAGCCAGATCTATGGTCCCCACTGGCCCGAAAGATGTGATGTGCGGTTGAAAGCCGACTCTCCTGCATCTCCTGTGTCTCGACACTAATTATGAATATATATTCTCTATTTATAAGTTTTTCCCCAGATTCGTGCATGATACTGTCATTTTCTATTCATAGAACGGACTGAATCAGAAAAACCTTTATATGAAACCCGCCCATCGAGAGGGCAAGATTTAGATCTTAGAAATTATAGAGAAGTTATGAGCGGAGGGCTTAGATGATGAGAGCTGGCTTTTCGATGATAGTGCTTCTGTTCTTTCTCTTAGCCCTGCTTTTCTTTCCTCTCTTTTTCTTCATGGGAATCGGTGCCGCGTTTGGAGCTCTGGGCATACCAAGATACGTCGTTCCTTCGCTCCTCTTGGGCTCACTGATCGGGAGCATGATCAACATACCGGTATACACTTCTAAACGCTATGATCGACAGGTAGAGTACTACTACTTCTCCCGGAGATGGGAAATCAGCAAGAGCAGGGTTTATCTGAACCTTGGAGGATGCATAATACCTATAGGCATATCGATCTATGTACTATACTGTCAATTCTCGGTCAGGATCCTTCTGAGCGTGGTAATAACGGCGATTATCGTCGCGATTGTCTCTAAAAAATTCGCAAGGATAGTCCCCAGATTGGGGATAACCATGCCGATGTTCATACCCCCTATCATCGCAGCTCTCGCCGCGGTCGTATCTGGGACGATCTTAAATATAGGGGGCGGAGTGTTCGTAGCCTCCTACGCTGGAGGGATTATAGGCGTGCTCGTGGGGGCTGATGTCCTGAACCTGAGAAAAGTGGTGAAGATGGGAGCCCCACGGATAAGCATAGGAGGAGCTGGGACCTTCGACGGGATCTTTCTAACGGGGATCTTTTCGGTTATACTGGTGGCGTTCCTTACTTGACACACGATACCAGTTGTAGAAGTCTCTCCCAGTATGAGTCTACATCGTCCTGAAGCGCATCCAATACTTCTTTGTTTTCAGGTCTGAATAGATGCCTAAACCTGCCCTGAGGCTTTATGAAATCCTCCAAAGGTTTCTTCAGCTCGGGTTTGTCGGCTATCCTCGCGCTCCTTCCGGTTAGTTTGTACTCGCCGTCGTACTCCCATAACGGAAAATAGCAGGTTTCAACCGCCAGCCTTGCCAGCTCTATGGTCGATTGCATATCATACCTCCAGCCCCTGGGGCAGGGAGAGATCGCGTGCAGAAAGCCGGGGCCATCCTTCTCTATCCCCTTTCTAGCCTTCTCTATTAGATCCTTCCAGTATGCTGGAGATGCTGTAGCGACGTAGCAATCGCCATGTGCCGCTATTATCAGATCGATAGGCTTCTTATACTGCGGTTTTCCGGGTATCGCCTTCCCGGGGGGCGTTGTGGTCGTGGAAGCGCCTCTCGGCGTTCCCCCGCTCCTCTGTATACCCGTGTTCATGTACGCCTCATTGTCATAGAGCACATATAAGAAATCATCCCCCCTCTCTATAGCGCCACTCAAAGCCTGGAACCCTATATCGTATGTCGCCCCATCCCCCCCAAAAGCTAAGACGTCTACCTGTTCATATTTGCTCCTGCCTTTCCTTTTAAAAACACGAAACGCGACATCTATTCCAGTCGCGGTAGCGGCGGCATTTTCGAAAGCGCTGTGTATCCAGGGCAATTTCCAGGAGGTGTAGGGATCGATGGTCGTCGCCACCTCTAGACATCCGGTAGCTTCTGTCACTATCGTGGGCCCCCTCAGCGCCATGAAGACCTGTCTAACGATTATCGACTCAGAGCAGCCGGCACAGAGCCTGTGACCGGATTCCAGCAATTCTTCCTTTCTTGCGGCCTCTTTTATGTTCATGATCTCAACCCCACATAACTCACCAGGTCATGTTTCTCCTCGCTCTCGAGATCATCGTATATGCCCTTAATCATCTCCATCGTGATGTCCCTGCCTCCCAGCCCGTATATGTAGTTCAATATGAGGGGCTTTTCACCTTTCAAGTCGTTAATTGCGTTTCTAACATCTCCGAAGAGTGGGCCGCCTATCCCGCCGTACGAGCCAGATCTATCGAGGACTGCTACCCCTTTTAACCCTCTGATCCCTTTTAGTATATCGTCCTTCGGGAAGGGTCTAAATGTTCTCACCTTTATCAACCCTACTTTTTTCCCATCTGCCCTCAGCCTATCGATCACTTCCTTTGTGGTACCCGCCGTTGAGCCCATGCATATGATAGAGAGGTCAGCGTCCTCTATTCTATAGAGTTCAATGAGACCGTTTCCGTAGTATCTGCCGCTAATCTCCCCGAACTCCTCGTTGATCTTTTTTATCGTTTCGCTACTTCGGTATATGGCCTCCTCCTGTTGCCTCTTGTGCTCGAAGTAATAATCCGGAAGGGACAGAGGGCCTAAGCTCAATGGGTTTTCGGGGTCCAAAGCGTAATCCACCAGTTTATCAAATATCCTGACCTTTGCCAGCTCTCTCCTCCCAACGAAGTCGAGAGCCTTTAAATCCTCAAACATCTCGACCCTTTGCAGGGTGTGGCTAATGGTAAATCCGTCTAAACCATACATCACCGGAAGCTGAACGTTGAGGTCCTCGGCAATCCTGAAGGATTGAAGCGTAGCGTCGTATGCCTCCTGCGCATCCTCCACGAAGATCTGTATCCATCCCGAATCTCTTTCGGCCATCATGTCGCTATGGTCTCCATGTATGTTTATCGGAGCGCTCAGAGCCCTATTTACCACCGCCATCACGATGGGCAATCTCAGACCAGAAGCGATGTAGACTATCTCGTGCATAAGGGCAAGGCCTTGGGAAGCGGTAGCGGTAAAGGCCCTAGCACCAGCTGCGCTGGCTCCCACGCATGCGCTTAGCGCGCTATGCTCGCTTTCCACGGGAACGAACTCGGTATCGACCTCGCCGTTGTCGTAGAACTCTGAGAATTTCTCCACGATTATGGTCTGGGGGGTTATGGGATAGGCGGCCACTATGTCAACGTCGGCCTGCTTAACCCCATAAGCGACAGCCTCATCTCCAGATAAACCCACAATCATGCTATCACTACTCATCCCTCTTCATCTCTATACACTTCCTGGGGCATTCATCTGCACATATCCCACACCCTTTGCAGTAATCATAATCTATGCTTACCAGATTCTTCTCCTCGTCCCACTTTATCGCCCCTTCTGGGCAGTACATGAAGCAGATCAGACACCTGGTACAAACTTCCTGATCTATAATGGGGTGCTCCGTTCTCCAGTCGCCGGTAAGATATTCGCAAGAAGAGCGCCACGTAGCACCCAGGGGCAGTTCTCTCCAATTTCTATCTTCTTCACTCATAGCGGTTTCACCTCCTCGTAAGCCCTCTTTATAACCTCTTTGTTTCTTTCCCCGATTTCGCCCTTAAATCTTCTTACAGTGACCTCTAAAAGGCTTTCCATGCTCACCAGCGGGGCTATTCCTATGAGCGCCCCCAACACAGCAGTCGAGGGAGCATTTCTTCTCAGGATCTCTAAAGATATCTCGGTGGCTGGAGTAACGTACACCTTAACGCCGTTCAACTCCGGTATTTTGCTTATACTGGTGGGGCTATTCAGGATGAGCGCCTTCTTGAGGCCTTCGTTTACCCTCACGCTCTTTAAAAGTGTCCTATCCAAAACCACGACATAATCGGGTTCGTAAACCTGGCTATGTATCCTTATAGGCGCATCAGAGATCCTGGTGTAGGCTTGGATAGGGGCGCCCATGCGCTCTGGCCCGAACTCGGGGAAGGATTGGACATATTTACCTTCCAGCAGAGCCGCTTCGGCTAGCAGCCGAGAGCTGGTCCAGGCGCCCTGTCCTCCTCTACCGTGAAATCTTATCTCTATAAGCTCTGGCATCCCACTTATATGGGTAGTAAAGATAAAAAGCTTGCTATAGATCCGAACTGAGGGTTACCACACTTTAGCTTTAAATGGTTGATTCGATAGAATCAGTCACTGCCAAAGTAATTCGATCTCAGATCATTACTCCTGCCTCAGCGCTTCAATCGGATCGAGCGAAGCGGCCCTGTACGCCGGGTAGATTGTAGATGCTATGGTTATCAGAAACGAAACGAGGACGAACAGCCCCATGGGAGTTGCGAGCTGAGTCAGATCCGCGAAGGCGAAATAGCTGCCAATCACGTTCCTCGCGCTGTACACCAGGGAGAAGGATAGTGCCGCCCCTAAACTGCATCCGATCACCGCAAAGAGAAACGCCTGCGCGAGAAAAATCAGCAGCACGTCCAGATCCCTGGCGCCTATCGCTTTAAGAGCGCCTACCTCCCTCGTCCTGTCGCTGACGGATATCATCATGACCACGAATATGGATATGCCTGCTATCAAACCCATTATCACCATGGCGACGTTCTGAACCACGCGCAGGCTCTTTATCCCACTTTTTCCGGCGGTCATGAAATCCTCCTGTGAGAAGATGGTTACCCTCCCTTGCAGATCTGGATCTCTCTCAATCTCCCCTCTGACCTCGGCAATTGAGACGTCAGGCATTATGGAGCACATATAAACGAGCCCCATGG
>DACJ01000018.1 GCA_002494765.1 Euryarchaeota archaeon UBA186 | reverse complement strand
TATACCAATTGCTATTGCCGCCACCGCGACGACTATGCCTATGTACCATACCGTCATAGGTACTCCCAAGAAACCTGGAAGGGCGCTTTCTCTAATTCCGACGATTGGATCATGGATTATCCTCTCACCTCTAGGGTAGCAGAGGTAAACGATGCGCTCGTTTTCGAGCTCAGTTTCGTCTGAATCTCTCTCAACGTTCTCAGTAGTTTTCATTATAACGCTCTTTACATCCTTTATAGTACCATCGACCATTGCTTGCCTTTCCCAGTCAAAGAAACCCACGTAACCATGAAGCTGGGCCCTAAGCTCTTCCAATCCTTCATTGGAACCTCCCTCAGTCTCGACCTCAGACTCAACACCTATCTCAAGGCACAAGAGGGTGTCACTCAGCTCAGGGTAATCTATAGTTATGTTGATCTTCATCCAAGTGGGCTTAAGCAATTCGCCGCTGACATTAGCGCTTTCATTTAATATTATGAACTTAAGTCCTAATCTTCCTCCTCCTATAGTTCCCCCTCCTATAGTGTAGACGCAGGAGATCTCATACCCGGTTGAATTGTCTATCCTGACTCGTTTATGCGTAGGGGTCGTAAATGTTGAATCTCTTACTTTGTACTCTTTTATAATCAAATCACCTGCGTTATATATCCCATCACCGTTGTTATCCTGATACTCTATCAATCTAAGGAATTCGACTTCCAGCTCCATTTCCTTCTCAGCTGTGCCCGACTCCTCCTCGTACTCTATCTCGATCTCCGCCTCATCGGCGTCGAACTCTATCGAGAGCTCATTTGTTTTACCATTGATCGTACACCGAGATTCGATGCTTATCTCCCAGTCCTCTATCTCAACCTCAAGCTCCCGCTCTCTATCCGCCAAGGCAAAAGCCGGCATAACTAGCAAAACCACCAGTGAGACCGCAAACACTACCAACATTTTCACGATACTGACAAATACATCTCGATATAAATAACTATCTCTATCTCATCCCTCGATGAGCCAAGAAAAACCTATTAAATACCATCCCTTTGGGGAAGCATGACTCTTCAAAATCTGATCGAGCCAACTTCAATAGCGGTCATAGGCGCATCTCCAAATCCTGAGAAGATAGGTCACCAGATCCTCGATAACATAGTGAGAGGTGGATTTGATGGGGGGGTCTACCCGATAAATCCTAAGGAGAGGGAAATACTGGGGCTTAAGTGCTATCCTAACATTATGGAGGTACCAGGACAGGTTGACGTGGCCGTTATAGTGGTGCCGGCCGAGATCGTGCCTTCTGTGCTGGAGGATTGCGCAAAGAAGAGGGTGAGCCATGTTGTGGTTATATCATCTGGGTTTAGCGAGGTGGGCAACAAAGATCTGGAGAAGGAGATAGTCGAGATCTGCCGGAAGAACTCGATGAGATTGCTAGGACCAAATGTGATAGGCTACATAAACACGGCTACAAAGCTAAACGCCAGCTTCGGACCCGATTTCCCATTTCCTGGGAAGATAGCATTTCTGACCCAATCCGGGGCTCTGGGGGTCGCGATCACCGGTTGGACTTGGATGGAGAGGGTCGGGTTATCGGTGCTGGTGAGCCTCGGGAACATGGCAGATGTGTCCTTCTCTGATCTGATAGATTATTTCTCGTATCATGCCGATACTACCTGTATAGCGGCCTACATGGAGGGGATAAAGGGGGATGGAAGAAAGCTGGTGGAGGCGGCTTCCCAGACATCCCTAAACGTCCCAATAGTCGCGTTCAAGGCGGGAAGGTCTGAGAGGGGCAGAGCCGCCACCGTCTCACACACAGGTTCTCTAGCCGGAGAGTCAGGGGTGTATGATGGTGCGTTCAAGCAGTCAGGTATAATAAGGGCCAATTCCCTCCACGAGCTCTTCGATAAGTCCCTTGGGCTATCTTTGCTTCCACCTATGGTGGGGGGCAATTGCCTGATAATAACGAATGCAGGGGGAGCTGGTGTTATGGCAGCGGATACGGCGGAGAAACTAGACATAGAGATATACGACCCTCCCGAGAGGCTTAAACGCACGTTTAAGTCGATCGTTCCGCCGTACGGCTCGGTCAATAACCCGATCGATCTAACAGCTATGGCTATAGGTGGGGATTTCAGGGAAGCGATAAAAGCCGCTCTCCTTGATCCATCAGTAAATGCGGTTCTGGTAGCCTATACCGTTACCAGGATGGTCGATCCTATGGACATCGCGAAGGCTGTTCACGAGGCGATCTCAAGTGCTGGAATAAAGAAGCCAATAGTTGTCAACCTGATCGGTGGAGTTGAGTGTGAGACCGCTGCAAAATGGCTAAAAGGACATGGCATACCTTCATACCCCACCCCTGAGAGGAGCATCAAAGTGATCTCCGCTCTCAGGGGATATGGGGACTATTTAGCCAGTGAGCTGGAAGGGTTTAAACCGTATAAAGTTGACAAGCGCTCCGTAGAGGAAATCTTGAACGGTACTAGCAGAAGGGTCTTAAGAGAAGACGAGGCCCTGGAGGTCTTCAGAGCATATGGAATCGATACCCCAAAGACCCTTCTCGTAAAATCTCAAGAGGAGGTCATCAGTGCGCTCAAGAAAGGAGATCTCGAATACCCACTGGTAATGAAGATCTCCTCCCCCGACATACAGCATAAGACGGATGTCGGAGGGGTTAAGTTGGGCATAAAAGACGAGAAGGAGGCTGTAAAGGCCTTTGAGGAATTGATGAAAAACGTTAAAAAGGCAAAACCCGGGGCGGAAATAGAAGGGGTGGTAGTCCAGGAGACGGCTCCTCGGGGAGTGGAGGTGATAATTGGGGGTTTGAAGGATCCAACTTTCGGCCCCACCGTTATGTTCGGTTTGGGGGGTATAATGGTGGAGGTGCTCAAAGACGTGGTGTTCAGGGTCGCGCCCGTAAACAGAGAAGAATGCCTTAAAATGTTGCAGGAAGTCAAGGGAAGTGAGCTCCTGAAAGGGGTGAGAGGGGCGAAGGAGGTGCACATGAATTGCCTGGCCGAGGGGCTCAGCAGGCTGTCACAGTTGATCTATGACTTCCCTGAGATAGCGGAAGTGGACGCAAACCCGGTGATCGCCCATGAAAACGACATCTGTGCGGTCGATGCACTTATCAGGTTAGAATGATGGCCACTTTAAGGGGGCATGGCGGTAATGAAAAGATAGGTCGCATTATCCGATAGAGAGAGAGTACAGGAGATGAGAGTCTCCTGAAACACACTTTTTCCACGGATGTGAGAACGGTAAATAATTTTTGGAAAAAACATTTAAGATCTCAAAACCTTAAAAGGAAACCTTATTAAGGTGCATGCAATATAACTCCGCTCATTGCACTCAGTTGAGATACTAGTTGGATTTGGAGCCCAAGGAGCCCAAAATGGAACTAGAGGAGTGGAAATGCAAGAATTGACGAGATTTGAGAGGGCGAGGATCATAGGAGCTAGAGCTCTCCAGATTGCTATGGGGGCCCCGGTTCTGATCAAAGTCGATGGGGTAACGGATCCGGTCGAGATAGCTGAGATCGAGCTCATGGAGGAGATCATCCCGATAACTGTTAGGAGGAGATAGCTTGACCACCATTGAAGATATAGCCATAAGAAAGGTCTTTGACTCGAGGGGGAATCCCACGGTCGAGGTGGAGGTCGCAACGCCCATGGGACTGGGCAGATGCTCCGCCCCCAGCGGTGCTAGCACTGGAAAGCACGAAGTCATGAGCCTGCCAGCTGAAGGAGTTGACGGCGCGATCGAATTCTTCCGGGAAAACGTCGTCAAAGAGCTTCTGGGGATGAGCGGTCTAGATCAAACCATTATAGACAAAACTCTTCACGAGATAGACGGAACCGAGGATTTCTCCAGAATGGGGGGCAACGTCGCATACGTCACATCCATTGCCATAGCGAGAGCCACTGCCAGTGATTTGGGTATACCTCTATCATCCTATTTAGGCGGATGTTTCTCTCTGAAGATACCCCTGCCCCTTGGTAATGTAATAGGCGGGGGGAAGCACGCTTATGGAGGGACATCTATACAGGAGTTCTTAATATTCTCAGAAGCTGATAACATATACAAATCGATTGAGGCTAATGCTTTGATACACAAGAAGGTAGGCGAGCATTTGAAGGAGAGCGTGGGAACGGTCGGGAGGGGAGATGAAGGCGCATGGGTCGCTCCCATAAAGGATGAAGAGGCTTTAGCCGTGCTAAGGGAGAGCTGCTCTGAAATAGAGGAGGGGAGGAATGTTAGAACACATCTGGGTATAGACATGGCGGCATCGGAACTCTTCAAAGACGGGCGATATGAGTACAGAAATGTGAAGAGGGACAGAGATGAGCAGATCGAGTTCGTCAAATCCCTCATAAAGGATTATTCCCTGAGCTACGTGGAAGACCCATTGGAAGAGGAGGACTTTGAGGGGTTTGCCGAATTGACCCATAGCCTGGGTGAAGAGACGATAATATGTGGAGATGACCTCTACACAACCAACGCCAAGAGGCTCAAGAAAGGCGTTGAAGCTGGAGCCTGCAACGGCATCATAATAAAGGTGAACCAGGTGGGAACGCTAACCGATGCTTTTGAGACGGTCGATTTCGCTAAACGGAACGGCTACTCCATAGTGGTGTCGCACAGATCGGGTGAGACGCCCGACGATTCATTGGCCCAGATAGCTCTAGCCTTTGGGGCCGATCTCATAAAGTGCGGCGTGATGGGAGGGGAACGGGTAGCAAAGTTGAACGAACTGATAAGGATGGGTGAGATCTTTGGATGAAGAGGTAGAGAAAGAGGAGCTTCTGATTCAGGAGGAGGCATATCTTCTATCGGGAGTTCATATAGGAACCAGGCAGAAGAGCTCGGATATGAAGAGATTCATATATAGAGTTAGGGACGATGGTCTCTACCTGCTCAACGTAAAGGAGACGGACAGAAGGATTAAGCTTGCAGCTCTATTTTTGAACAGATATCCTCCAGAGAGAGCGATGATAATCTCATCTAGACAGTATGGCCAGAAACCTGCAAAACTCTTCGCACAGCTGATTGGAGCAAATGCCATTTTGGGCAGATTTACTCCTGGCACCTTCACCAACCCGGACTTCAATGGTTACATGGAGCCGGATATAGTGGTCCTGACTGACCCCCTCATGGATTTCCAAGCCCTGAAGGAGAGCGTGGATGTGGGCATACCGGTCATCGGGATCTGCGACACCAACAACGATCTGAAAAACCTGGATCTGGCGATACCAGCGAACAACAAGGGACGAAAATCCCTGGCACTCATATATTTCCTTTTGACCAGAGAGGTGCTAAGGAACAGAGGGCAGGAGCTGGAGTTAAAGGAAGAGGACTTCGAAGAGACCTTCGAGTAGGATTACAGGTTCTCCACGAACCACTCCGCGGTAAGTCTTACGACCTCATCGCCCTTCCACTCCGGCTCCTTGAACATGTGGTTCGTGTTCTCTACCCAGACTAAAGTCGTTGGCTCACCGGCGTTCTCGTAGAGGATCTCGGAATTTTTGGGGTACACGGTTGTGTCTTCAGTTCCATGAACTATCAGCAAAGGCCTGGGAGCTATTCTGCCCACGTAATCCTCCGTCCTAAGCTCCTTGCCATCCTGGAACATTCCGAGATAGGCGGGTACCGGACTCTCGCAGTGACCCACCAGGATATCAAACCCATTGGGCGAAAATTTGATGCCGTAACTTACCTGTACCGCAAAGGATGCAAAGAGCGGGTAAGAGATCTTCGCGACTGTCTCAGAGAACAGAACCAGGGGATAAGCTGGAAGATCAGTAACTACCATATCTATAAAGGAGTAAAGGACTTCTCCGATCGTCTGCCCTATGATCGGGATAATGCCCCCTACCATAGTCTCTATCGAAATCTCTATGCTGGCTGGAGCGGCCCATAGCGTGGTGGCCTTAATCCTCTCATCCATTCCTGCCGCTATGCCGGCAAGCATTCCGCCGAGCGAATGACCCATCAATCCTATCCTCTCATCATCGACCTCTGGGCGCTGCTGGAGGAAAGTAACCGCTCTCGGAACGTCCTTCACCATGAGCTTCAGATTGATGTCCCCGCCGGTTTCACCGGTACCTCGCTGGTCATAAACCAAAACGACGAACCCTCGAGAGCAGAGCTCTTCGGCTAAACCGTAGTGGCCCCCATAGTAATCCGCTGCATAAGGCCGTGAGCAGTACAGATCCTTCATTCCTCCGAAGCCATGCAATACTATAACAGCTGGCGCCCCATTTGCGCCTTCGGGCACGAATAGCAGACCCTTCAGAAGCATGCCTTCACTCTCGAAACCTATCACGCTGACTTCGTAGTCCGATTCTCCACCTGAGAACGAGACCGATGTAAATAGTAGAGGGATCACCACAAGAACCGCTACCGATTTCACTACCATATGGAATATATGGAGTTATATAGTATTTAAAATTGGCTCACTTCCGCAGGACCAGGGAAAAAGGGGGCAAAATAAAAGAACTCCAACTCGAATAGGGGCTTATGATAAGGGAACCGGCAGCCGCAGGGACCTTTTACCCGGCAAATCTCACGACGCTCAAGGAGATGATCTCGGGCTATTTCAAGGGCCCCATGGGAGGAGAGGCAAAAGGATTAGTGGCACCACACGCTGGCTACGTCTATTCCGGGGCTGTAGCAGCTCTAGCCTATTCCACCCTGCCCAAAGATACGAGAAGAATCTTCATTTTTGGCCCAAACCACACGGGAATGGGAAGCCCTCTGGCCTATACTCGAGAAAGCTTCAAAACCCCCATGGGAATAATCGACGTGGATGAGATAGCCGAAAGGTTCGAGGGGAGCATGGTTGTAGACGACCCTTCAGCGCACAGATATGAACACTCGATAGAGGTGCATTTGCCATTTCTTCAGTACGCCCTGGAAGATTTCAAGATCGTGCCCATAGTGATGGGGATGCAGGACCCAATAACCGCTAGAGAGGTGGGAACTCTGGTTGGAGATCTGATGGAGAACAGAGATGTGATCATAGCATCGACCGATTTCTCGCACTACGCCCCCGAAAAGGAGGCGCATGAAAAAGATTCGAAGGCGATAGATGCCATACTGGCTAAAGACCCTGAAAAGCTATACGAAGTAGTCGGAAAGTATGACATATCCATGTGCGGCTATGGATGTGTCGCGACGATGCTCCATGCCCTTAAGAACAGAGGAGGAGAAGCCAAACTTTTGAAGTACGCCACTTCAGGCGATGTAGAGCCTATGGAGAGAGTGGTAGGCTATGGAGCCATAGTCATCTTCTGAAAAATTGGGCTTACAGCAAGAATTTTCTGTGGTTTAAGGTAAGTAAGTGCAGGACTTATGACGACGGTGAGCGGGGACACTGCCGTAAAGATGGGGCAAAGTTTTAATATCGCAAATGCACTATTTTTTCGATGCGATATGCAAGGAAAAAATAGGATTAAAGCTCTGGTTATCGCCTTAAGTATGGTAATTTTACCGCAGTTGGCGTCAGCTCATGCCAACTTTGCTGAACTAGCTGGTAAAGAGTATTATGTAAGTTCTCCCGATAATAAGGTAAGCGTGAAGTTCGCCCTTAAGAATGGGCGCCCCTATTATAGCGTGACCTACAACAACCTTGTAGTCATAGGAGATTCTCCCATGGGATTTGAATTTAAAGATAAAGAACCCCTGAAGAACTTTAAGATTATGGACATTGAACGGGTGAGCGAAGACGATTTTTGGGCGCCCGTTTGGGGGGAAAGAGCTAGGGTAAGGGATCGTTATAACGAGTTAACTATCAATTTAAAGGAGAATGAAGAACCCTCTAGATTATTGGATCTAAAGTTCAGGGCATATAACGAAGGAGTAGCATTTAGATATACTCTGCCTGAACAAGAAAACTTAAAAAAATTCACGATTGCAGAGGAGAAAACCCAATTTCGGTTCACGGGCGATTATACTACATGGTGGCAACCCGGAAGCTACGATTCATATTACGAGGAAACGCACCAAAAAACGTCTCTCGAGGAAATTGACTCGATGGTTAATATGCCCATTACCGTTAAAATCAGCGATGAGCTGTATTGCTCTATAACGGAGGCCAATCTCACCGATTATGCGGATATGAAATTCTCGCCAGTCATGGATAGTGCTTACACGTTCGTGAGCGATCTGGTCCCCCTCCCAGACGGCACAAAGGTAAAAGCCTCAACGCCGCATTCTACGCCCTGGAGGGTCATAATCATCGGCGAAACGCCCGGAGAGCTGATTGAAAATAATGATGTCATATTAAATTTAAATGCTCCTTGCGTCTTGGAGGATACGTCATGGATCGAACCCGGAAAGTTGGTGGGGATCTGGTGGGGATTTCACACCGGGAGATATGGGCCGTGGGCAGCAACCACCGCCAGGGCTGAGGAATTCATCGACTTCGCCAGCAGGCATGGTATCCATAAACTCCTTATAGAGGGCTGGACCGCTCAGGGCTGGAACGATTGGAACAGGCAGAACTTTACCTCTCCCAACGAGTATCTGGATCTCCAGGAAGTTCTGGACTATGCGCGCCAGCGCGATGTCCGGTTGCTCATGTGGATGGAAACTGGAGGGAATGTTACGAATTTACTGAACCAGTTTGATGAAGCTCTCGAGCTTTATGAAGATTGGGGAGCCTTCGGCATCATGGTCGGTTGGGCCGGTTCAACCTCGCCCCATAACCATCACGACCAGTATATGGTCAACCTTTATCATGAGATCGTGAGAAAAGCTGCTGAACATCATCTGACGGTAATCATCCATGAGGCTTACAAGCCTACAGGACTGCGGCGTACCTATCCCAATCTGGTTACAAGAGAGGCCGTACAGGGAATGGAACAAAGTGCCTGGTCCCAAAAAAATACAGCCGAGAACATGGTGACCATTCCATTTACAAGAATGGTTGCCGGGCCAATCAATTATACTCCTGGTGTTTTTGATCCAACCATTCCTGAACGTGAGAATAACAGGGTTGAGTCCACAGTTGCAAAGCAGTTAGCCATGTATGTGGTGTACTTCGATCCCCAGCAGAGAATTGTTGGGTTCCCTGAGAACTGCGAGAACGCCCCCAGCTTTGAGTTTTTGGAACACGTGCCAACTGTCTGGGATGAGACTAAAGTAATAAATGGCGAGATTGGGGACTACATCACAGTTGCCCGTAAGAGTGGCAGCGAATGGTACGTTGGATCCATGACTGATGAAAACGCTCGTGTGCTCGATATATCTCTGGATTTCCTTGATTCGGGCGATTACGTAGCACACATCTATAGCGATAGCCCTGATGCCCATTATCTGGAGAATCCAAAACCTGTAGATATCGACAGGGTAATAGTAAGCTCGTCTGATGTGATAACAGCAGTATTAGCCCCAGGTGGTGGGATAGCAATAAGGATAACTCCGCACTGAGTATCTTCTACGGCACTCTTTCAATGATGTGTTTGACCAATAAGCCCATGGACCAGATCTCTATAAACGGGAAATGTGGATACCAACTTCGCCACTTTAAGTCTCCCATCTACCAGGGCACATCCTTAAGCTTCAGTTTATAGGCAGAATAGTTCGCGAGAAAGTGCAGGATTGGAGTAAGGATAAGTATTGCCGCAAGCAGATCCACGGTCACTGCCTCTGTAAACCAATCGTGGCAGACTAGCAGTGTCAAAACCAGGGAGCCCGCCACGAAGTCCAGCTGGTCCAGTATCGGGGCAGGTTTTCCTCTTTCTATCCCGATTCTCCTCTTGATGAAGCTTCCTCCGAGATCTCCCAGCAAAGCCCCAAAAGATAACATAAATGGGGGTAGAAGAGCTTGTGGAAGTTCCCCGAATGGGGAGTGAATTGCTACCATTATGATGCCGACGATCCAACCTGCAATGGACCCTCCCACAAGACCTCTCCACGTCTTACCTCTTCCGAAAATGAGCTTCCCCCTCCACTCTTTTCCTTTATCAATGGGCTTGCCTCCCTTTCCGGTGACAACTGCTGACATGTTCGCCATATAGGCGGGGAGCATGAGATAGATGGCCCTCCCGATCAACTCTAGCGTCTGCACTGATGGGCACTCACTATTTACTATTTGTAATTTACGTTTCCGATCTCTAGCCCTGAAATGATCTCTTGGACCGGCGGCGCAAAGGGGGCGACCGCGGGACTCTTGATAGGAACGCACTTAAGCTGGGTATTCGGATATCTTGGAGGGGAGCCACATTTCTTCATAAGACACATGGCCGTGAGGAGCGAGAAGGAGAGGAGGACGGCTGTTTTGGTTGCGATCATCTGGGGAGCTTTTACCACCATAGGGGCATGGCTTGTGGGCATAGTGGCTCTGACCCTTTATGGGGCAGAGATCTTTGGCCCTCACGCCGATCTTACCCAGAAAGTGGCCGAGGGGATATTGCCCTACACCCTCCTACAACTCGCCCCCCTTTCATAGCCGGGATTCTTTTAGCTGGCGCCATCGCGGGCATGATGTCTACGGCCGATTCCCAGTTGGTGGTGGCGAGCTCCGCGGTATCGGAGGACCTCTTCCATAACGTCTTTCGTAGAGGCAAAGAAATGTCGGAGAATGCTCTGGTTTTGATCTCCAGGGTCATAACCCTGGCTGTAGGAGCTCTCGCATTCGTATTCGCCTGGACTCAGGAAAACGTCGTATACACGTTGGTCTCCTATGGATGGGCCGGACTCGCGAGCGCATTCGTGCCCTCCATAACCCTTTCGTTCTGGTGGAAAAGATTTTCTAAAGCAGGGGTATACGCCGCATTCATCGTTGGGATCGTTACAACGGTAGCCTGGATAGCGATCGGTTTGGATAATGTCCTGACAGTGAGGATTGTGAGTTTCGCCATCCCCTTCCCCGCGGCGGTCATCGCCTCACTGCTCTTCCCGAAGAAAAGAGGAGAAGAAACATCTAAAAGCGAGAGCTAGATCGCTCTTTATGGCCTCTATAATCCTGGTCCTGGGGGGGGTTGAAGATGAAGCGGGCAAGACCATCATGTCAAAAGCCATCTGCAAAGGCCTCAAAAGGAGATACGAGGTCCAGTTCTGCAAACCTATCTCTGGACACAACTCCTGGTACCACTACGACCACCTTTTGAGATGCCTATCGGAAAAGCAGATATTCTCCAGGGATGCCTGCGAGGTTAGAAAAACTCTAGCCCTCACCACCCCTATTGAAGTCGTCAATCCCATAGATTGTCTATTTTCTCCCGTCAGGTACGGAAGCTCCTTATGGGGGTCTAGACCCTCTCAGGCGGTTTTGGAGAGATTCACCATGTTGTCCGGGGAAGGGGTCAAGAACATCTATCTTAAACTCAACTCCAAAGACATGAGCTCCACGATCATGGATCCCGAAACGCTTAATCCGCTCCTCTCAAGTGCCGCTGAGATCCACGAGCCAGATGATTGGCGGGCCGTGGAGGGGACGCTGGTGGAGGGCGCAATAACCAGTTGCCTGAAAGGGCTAAAGGAGAGTAGCGACATCGTCGTCGTCGAGGGGCACGATGATAGGTGCCCAGTTATGGACGATGACCTATCTTTGGCTGTGGTTGTCGCCCCAGGGCATCTCTCCATCTACGGAGGAAAGGAGTTTAGAGATGGTTTCTACTCAGTTCTGAACATAAGGGCGGAAGTGAGCGCGCGAGATGTGCTCCCGCTATTAACCCCTTTGGAAATTTATGAGATAAGACCGATAGCCGTAAGTAGCACAGAGGAAACATCAAAGTTTGAAAAAGGGATCTCCGAGATCTTCTCGAATTTCTTTTAGTTCCTCGAAATTTTTCTTAATAATCGTCGCTCAGATGACTCCAGTTCCGAATTTAAAATGAGAAATTTGAAAAAAGACAGAAATATTAATAAAGGGTGGTATTATTACTGATTCGAGATGGTTAATATGAAGAAGAAATCCATCCAAGTACTGGATACTGGTGACGAGCAGTTAATTGGGAAGCTCACAAAATTGGGTTTGAGAAGAAACGTCTCGAAGATATTGGTGATCCTGGGCCAGGTCGACGAATGCACGTCCAAGGAATTGGAGCAGATAGCCAATCTCAGACAGCCTGAGGTGTCGGTCGCTGCTGGCATACTCCAACGTAAAGGGTGGGCAAAGCAGAGAAAGATAAAAGGGAAGGGCAAAGGTAGGCCAACCCATGCCTATTCATTAAAAAAGTCCTTCGATCAGATATTAGAGGACGTGGAGAAGGAGAAGGAGAGGGAACTGGAATCCTTAAAGAAACTGATACGCGAGGTAGGTAAGGCGCTTTCAAACTCCTGATCTATCCACGCTCTTGACCTCCTCCCCTATTATGGCCATATCTGCCAGTTCTATGAAGAGGCCAGTTTCTATGACCCCTGGGATAGAGCGCACGTTGCGCTCGAGAGCTTTTTGATCTTTGATTTCTCTTATATCCAGGTCGAGGATATAGTTCGAGTTGTCGGTGATGAACGGAGAGGAGCCGGAGAGCCTTAACTTTGATGATATGCCCTGTCTCTTCAGTTTCTCGAATGTAAACTTCCAGGAGAATGGGAGGACCTCTACTGGGAGTAGGGAGAATCTCTCGACGAGTTTTGAACTATCGGCTATCACCACGAACTTCTTAGAGGCGCTAGCGATTATCTTCTCTCTCAGAAGCGCTCCCCCCCCTCCCTTAACCAGGTCTAGGTGTGGGTCGATCTCATCGGCTCCATCTATATCGATGTCGGCTCTCAAGTGGTCGTTTATACTCTCGATTTTTAATCCTCTCGCCCTAGCTTTACTCTCGCTATCGAGAGAAGTGGGAAGAAAAATCAAGGTATCACTTATGCCAAGAGAAGATGCCTCACCGATGAAATAATCGACCGTCGAACCAGTTCCCAGGCCAACGACCATCCCCTCTTTAAGAAGAGACGCCGCTTTTTTTGCTGCACTCTTTTTCTCCTCTTCGAACATATCTCTCGAATGCCAACGTTTATTAAAAAGATGCCGATTGAGAACCAGTGTCAAATCTCGACATAAGCTCGAAGTTTCTCTCTGATTTGAAAGAGCAAAGGTGCGAGCGCTGCGGCTCGAAATTCTGGTCCTTGAAATCAAAGGAGACATGCGGCGAATATCCCTGCGAGCCATACTCCTTCATTGGAAGTCCTCCAATAAGAGAATACGATCTGGACGGGTTTAGAGAAGAGTTTCTGAGTTTCTTCGAACGGAGGGGGCATGGGAGGGTTGATCGCAGACCGGTAGTCGCTAGATGGAGGGACGATATCTACTTGACTATCGCGAGCATTGCCGCGTTTCAACCACATGTTACTTCTGGAGAGGCAAAACCTCCATCCAATCCGTTAACCATATCGCAACCATGCATAAGGATGGTCGATCTTGATGAGGTGGGCAAGACCGCGAAGCATCTTACCTCGTTCGAGATGATGGCACACCACGCATTCAACGATGACGAACGTGTATACTGGATCGATACGACCGTGGAGCTCTGTCAGGATTTTCTGACCGATATAGGGGCGGATCCAAAAGACGTTACCTACAAAAAAGAGGTATGGTACGGCGGAGGGAATGCCGGCCCTTGTCTCGAGGTGGTGATAGGGGGTCTGGAAGTCGCTACTTTAGTCTTCATGAACATGATGAAGACTGAAGAAAAAGGAATAGAGATAAATGGGGAAAAATACGCCCCGATGGGGAGGGAGATCGTCGATACTGGATATGGGTTAGAGAGATTCGTCTGGTTGTCAAAAGGGGACGAGACCATATATGATTCCGTACATGGCAAGATGCTCGAGTTTCTGGGCGGGAGGGGGCCTGAATTTTTCAGAATCGCTGATCACGCTAAGACGATAGCCTTCATGCTGGGAGACGGGTTGGTGCCCTCAAATTCTGGAGCTGGCTATCTTGGGAGGCTGCTTATAAGGAGAGCGCTAAGGGCGATCGAAGAGGCCAGGGTGGAGATGCCCCTTAGCGAGTTGGTTCTGAAACAGATCATCCTTTCTAAATTCCCGGAGCTGAACAGGGACAAAAGCTCGATTAAAGAGATGCTGGGTATCGAGGAAGAGAGATATAACAAGGCAAAGGGAAGAGGAAAAAGAATCGTTGCCAATTTGATCAAAGAGAAGAAGGATCTACAGAAGGAACTCCTCACCTTATACGACACTCACGGCATACCGCCCGAGCTCGTCAAGGATGAAGCCGCTAAAGCGGGTTTAAAAGTAGAAATTCCGAAAGATTTCTACTCACGCCTGGCCTCCCTGAAGTCGGCCAAAACACAAGAAGGAGTGAAAAAGGAGAAGCCCGAAGTAATGAGCGAGGGGTTGTACTATTCTCCTGTCAAGAAGTTTAGGGCTAAGGTAGTAAAGGTAGACGGTACTAAGGTAACACTCGACAGAACTGCCTTCTATCCAGAGGGCGGTGGTCAGCCCAGCGATAGAGGTTGGCTGGTGTTTGATGACGAGAAGATAAAGGTAAAAAAAGTGCTTAAAGAGGATGCCATAATCCACGAGATTGCGGAAAAAACTGAACTCCCAGAAGAGGTAGAAGGCATAGTGGATTGGGACTGGAGGATGAAGATGTCCCGGGCACATACCGCCACCCACATTATCCTATACAGTTGTAGAGAATTGTTCGGGGATCACGTCTGGCAGATGGGTGCTCAGAAGGGTTTGATATCGAGACTGGATATCAGCCATTACAAACCGATAACGGATGATGAATTAGGGAGGATTGAGGAGAAGGCAAACGAGGTCGTCAGAAAAAATCTTCCAGTTATAAAGAAGTGGATGGAGAGGAACGAAGCCGAGCGAAGATGGAAAAGGCTCTACCAGGGTGGTGCTGTACCGGGTGGCACCATACGAGTGGTGGAGATAGAAGGAATAGATGCTCATGCCTGTGCTGGGACGCACGTAGATGGGACGGGAGAGATAGGTTACATAAAAATAATAAATACCGAGAGGGTACAGGACGGAGTAATACGGTTAAACTTCTCTGCAGGGGAGGAGGGGGTAAAGGCGGCAAGGGGAGAAGCGAGAATTCTGCAAGAGACGGCCAATGAGCTCAACACCCAGCTGAAACACCTTCCTAAGACGGTGAAAAGGCTTTTCGACGAATGGAAAGAGAGAGGGAAGGAGCTTGAAGATCTGAGAAGGGAGCTCGTCGGTTTACTATCAGAAAAACTGATCGCAGAAGGCCAAGATTACAAAGGGGTTAAAATCATAAGGTACGAGGGAAGTACAGTAGATCTGCTCTCGCAGCTGGGTGAAGAACTCATGAGACGAGAAAAAGCGCTCTGTGTGCTGGGCGCTGGCGGCAGATTGATCGTGGCGACAAACGCGGGGGTCGATGCCAGGGTTGTGGCCAGCGTCGGGGCTGAAATACTGGGGGGGTCAGCAGGCGGTAAGAAAGAATTTGCCCAGGGGGGCGGGAGAAGGGGGAAATTGGAAGACGCTCTGGCAAGATGTGTGGAAGAAGGGAAGAGGTTGATTGACGGCAGTTAATCTTACTTTTTCCAGGGAATGCTAGCTTGATTCCACACTTGAAGAAAAACTATCTTGTATTTATGAGCCTACTGGTGGAAGATTAATACGCTTAGAGCAGGTTGAAGACCTTGGATCCTTATTGCCGCAATAGTGATCTTACTTAAAAAGAGAGGTAAGGGCAAAAAGTAAGTTCAGCGGCGCAGGGGGAAGCTCTGCAGCTCGTCCACGTCGTTCGTGTAAAGATCCCTTATGTCCTTCAAATCGTATAGGATCATCCCAAGCCTTTCCAACCCCAATCCCCATGCTAACACCGGTTCCTTTATCCCGAAAGGCGCTAGCACTTCAGGCCTGAACATCCCGGAGCCCCCCAATTCAATCCATTTCCCATCCCAGTAAATCTGAACCTCCAAACTGGGTTCCGTATACGGGAAATAACTCGGCCTGAACCTGACGTTAAATCCCATCAGCGAGTAGAACTGCTTGAACACGCCCATCAACTCTCTGAAATCCGCCCGTTTTTCCATGACGACCCCCTCGATCTGATGGAACTCGGGCAGATGTGTAGAATCTACAGCCTCTTTTCTGAATATCCTATCCACGGAGAAAATCTTTATTGGCCCTTTTGGATGCTGAGAGATGTACCTCATCGTTTCCAGGGTGGTGTGAGTTCTGAGCAAAGCTCTTTTTGCCTCTTCCTCGCTCCATTTATAACCCCATCCTTTTGAGCCGGTATCGCCCCCATTTTCGTGTATTCTCCCCACCTTCTCGAGAAGATCTGGATCAAGATCAAACGAATGATTCAGATAGAAGGTATCTTGAAGGTCTCGAGCGGGATGGTCCTGAGGGATAAAGAGCACATCCATGTCCCAGAAAGATGAGACCACATAGTTGCCCCTGATCTCCTTGAACCCCATCTTAAGAAACGTATCCCTCACCCTGTCGATGAGAAGGGTGAGGATATGCCTTTTTCCGACCCTTGGAGTGGGGGCATAAGCCCTGACATCATAGCTCCTCAATCTCCCTCTCCACTCGCCGCTCTTTATGAGCTCTGGTGTTATCTGGCTTACCTTTTTTTCTTCTTTTTCTTTCTTTAAGCGGCCCCTCACCTGCTCGCCAATCTTAGTAAGGGAGGCCCACCTCATGCTCTTCTCTTTTCTTTTTACGAATCCCCTTCCTTTTAGCAATTCATATGCCTTATCATCCGGATTCTTCAAGGCTTTAAGCTCTCCTGAGATCTCCTTCTCGAGATCCGCGATCTTCCTCTCATCTATCAGAAATCTTCCACCCTCTATTTTACACCCCTCCCTCTTCAACCAGCCTATAGCTACACTGGCTTCACCCCCTAGTTGCTTAGAGAGGTCTTTCATCGAGGAGCCTTTTTTAATGAGGTCTAGGGCTCTGGCCTCTGGCAAACCTCCTTTCAAAATTTTTTCCCCCCTATCAGTCAGGTAATAGACGGATTTCACCCTCTCTCTTATCTCCACCAGCCCCTTTCTGCTGAGCCAGGATATAGGGCTCATAACCTCTACGAGTTCTTTATAGCCCAGCCTCTTAGCTATCTCTTCGACATCCTCCTCTCCTTTCAGGTTGAGCAGAATCTTCTTCTCCTGAGGGCTGAGTGCGTTAGCAACCGTATCCATCTTGATGCCCCATTACCATGCCAAAAATAAGTCTTTCCCTTTGCTTTCCCCTTTCAACTCCCAGCGGGCAGTCAACTATGTATATCCAAGCTCAATGGTTAATATTGATGGAACTAACACTGCAAAAAATCCGAGCCAAAAAAGAGCTGCGAAAAAAAGTTCTGGGAAGAGAGCTTGAAAGGATGAAGATCCAGTTAAGTGAGATGCCTTACCAGTGTAGCGGTTTTTTAGAGGTATAAGGTTTTCCGACGAAAGTATTATATGCGTATATGTGCTTACGTGCACCTATGGAATTAGGGCGCTTCACCAAGGTCTTCAAAGCCCTGTCGGACGGGACGCGATTGAGGATAGTTTGGGTGCTGGATAGGGCTGGTACAGAACTCTGCGTTTGTGAGATCATAGACTCTCTGGAGGAGACGCAGTATAACGTCTCAAGACAGATGAAAATACTCAAAGAGGCCGACCTGGTTCAGGAGAGGAAAGAGGGGAGATGGGTTTTCTACTCTCTGAAAAATCCTGAAAGTACTTTCCTGAAACGTGTCCTGGGATCGATTCGATCGTTATCCGGGGATACGCCACTGCGTGATGGTGAAAGGCTGAAAGCGAGGTTATCTCTCCGGGAGAACGGCAAATGTGTCGTTGGTATGTGCGGCAGCTCTTTAACCCAACGTCAGGTTCCACAGGAGGCGTGAGATGAAACAGGAAGAAGAGATCAAAAAACACGTTAAGAAGCGATACGCTGAGATCGCCCAGGGGGCGCCCCGCCCCCGGAGTTGCTCTTCGAGCGAAGCTCCTAGCTGTTGTTCTAGCGTGTATGAAAAAACAAAAGCGATAGGGTACTCCGACAGTGAAATTGAAAGCGTTCCACCCGAAGCGGCCATGGGGCTGGGTTGCGGCAACCCAACAGCTCTTGCGGAGCTTAAGCGAGGCGAAACGGTCCTGGATCTTGGTTCCGGTGGGGGGTTTGACGTGTTCCTCGCCGCGGGGAAGGTCGGGAAAAACGGACATGTCATAGGCGTGGACATGACCGAAGAGATAGTGGAAAAGGCGCGCAGGATCGCTATCAGCTACGGGTATGATGTGGAATTCAGGCTTGGCGAGATAGAGGACCTACCCGTTGAGAGCAGCTCCGTCGATGTGATCATAAGCAACTGCGTCATCAATCTATCGCCTGACAAGCTAACCACCTTCAAGGAAGCGTTGAGGGTTCTCGTACCAGGTGGCAGGTTGCTCGTTTCCGATATGGTAACCGTTGGCGAATTGCCCGAGGAGGTCAAAGGTGATCCGGACTCCTGGGCCGACTGTATCGCGGGAGCTCTCAAAAGAGAGGAGTATTTGGACACAATCAAAAGGGCGGGTTTCAGAAGTGTCGAAGTCGTGGCTGAGCATCCCATCCTAAAACCGAGAGGCGACGAAAGATTGACGGGGAAGATCATCAGCATAAAAGTTAGAGCATATAAAGGAAAAAAAGGAACTTTTTAATAGTTCACGCCTATTTACTGATCATGAAAGAGGCCATAACCTTCAAAGAGTTTCAGAGGATGGATTTGAGGGTGGGAAGGGTCCTGGAGGCTAAAGACGTGCCCAACTCCAGGAATCTAATCCTGCTGAAGATGGACATAGGCACTGAGATCAAGCAAATGGTGGCGGGGATAAAAGGTTTCTACGAACCGGGGGATTTAATAGGAAAAAACATGGCTGTAATAGTCAATCTCGAAGCCAGAAGGGTGATGGGGTTGGAATCCCAGGGAATGATACTGGCGGCGGTCGAGGGCGAAAAGCCCATCATATTAATCCCAGAAAAGGAAGTGGAGCCGGGAACCCCCATATCCTAAATAGGAAGGCAGAGGATAAAAGTCACGGCCGACGCTACGATTATTCCCCAATCCACCGGTTTTAATGACGTTACATCATCGAGGGGCGGAGGATGTCGAACGCCTCCCAGCATGGTGATGACGAACATTATAAACAAAAAGTTGATGTAAAAGGGATTGACGAAGAACGCGATGAAGCCGAACAGCATTATCAATACCATGTACATTATCCCACCCCCTCTTTTGAACACGGCCCTGAATATATGGCCTCCATCCAATTGTCCAACTGGTAGGAGGTTTAGAGCGGTAACGAAAAGCCCTACCCAGCCCGCCAGAAAGGTGGGGGAGAGCGATATAAGGTGACCCTCTACGTCTCCCAACAGGGGCATCAACAGACGGGCTAAAATCGGCACAGAGATGAAAACTGTGTCTGGTCCAATAGTAGATATGGGTACAAAGTAGGAGGTAAAGATCCCAACGATGATAACCACAACGGCAACTACGAACCCGGATAGTGGACCGGCAGCACCAATGCGAACCAAAGAGCTTCGGTTCTCCATGGGGCTCTTCATGGAGATTACAGCCCCCATGGTCCCCAACTGTAGAATGAACCCCGGTATCGGGGGAATGGGGATGAAATAGGGGAGGCTCGCGGCAACCCCCAACTTTCTAGACATGAGATAGTGGCCCGACTCATGAACGCCCAAAATGGCCATAAGAGGAAATCCGAAGAGTAAAAAGCCCATCCCTATCTCCCTCAGCGAGACCCAGTCGAACCATGAGGCGTGAGGGGTGAGAAAGTAGTAGTAGTTAATACTCCCAGCTATTCCCGTCGTTATTACTGTTAAGGCGAAGAGCAGGGCGTGCAACCAGATCTTGGGTTTGACCTCAACGGTCTTCGCATCAACGACCATTATTCCCTCTTCACCCCCCGACCTCGTGAGATACACTTTGTAATCCGGCTTGAACTCCTCCCGAAGGAGCGATAGAGAGAGCTCTAGAGATTCTGGAGTCTCTTCTATATAGAGCAAGATGGACCTGCCCCCCCTCTTCTCATCGTACACCCTAAAGTATCTGCTGACCCTCTCTCTTATTTCAGCATAGACCTCTTCACTCCAAACCTGATCCATCTACCGCTCTCTTTAACTTAATTCGATGTCGAAGATAAGTTAAGCTTTCTCTTGCATCTTAAAGCTTCCTCTCACAACATAGTAGGGATTTAAGTATTTCTCCCTATCGGAATCTTCGTTCTACGGTTGTTCTCTTGCATGAAATGCCTGGAGCCCCCCTTTGCCGAGCGACGGAGTCATTTCGAGGGGATTAATAACCAAAATAACAATACCTATTTAAGCGGTAAATCCCTTGGATAGGGCATGATAAGGGCTTTCATCTCGCTTGACGTCCCCCCGCTACCAGAGCTAATAGCCCTTCAAGATGAGTTGAGATATACCGGGGCATGGATTAAGACCACTGAACCCGCAAATCTCCACTTAACTCTCAGATTTCTCGGGGACATTGAGGAGGACAAAGTGGAAGAGATGTCAGCAGCTATAGACAAGTGCTGCAACGTCCCACCTTTCAAAGCGAAGTTCTCGGGAGTCGGGGCATTCCCTTCTTTAAGTTATATAAGAGTTGTGTGGGTTGGTATGGAAGATGGTGGTAGATCAACGCAGCTAGCTGGAGCGCTGGAAGAGGGGCTGAAAAGCCTCGATCTGGATCTGAAGGAGGAGGAGTTCAGATCCCACATCACTTTAGCCAGGGTAAAGGGGATGAAGAACAAGGGAGAGCTTCTGAGGGTTATAGACCTAAACTCCAATCGATCGTTTGGAGAAGTGGAGTTCAGGGAGGTAAAGCTCAAAAAATCAACCCTCACCAAACGAGGGCCGATATACGAAACCATTTATGAGGGAAAGCTAAGTGGAGCTTGAGGATATCGCAAGGAGGATAACCCCTTCAGAGGGGGAACTAAAGAGCGTAGAACGAGTTGCTGGGAGATTGATCTCCGAGATCTCCAATCGTGGGTATAAGGTGATCTGGGTTGGGTCCTCAGCTCGAAACACTTTCGTAAAGGGAGAAAGGGATATAGATGTGTTCGTCGTCTTTCCTCCGGACTCAAGCGCACAGGAGATGCAGCGCGAGCTGTTTTCCATAGCCAGAGATGTGTTGGGAGGGTATGAAAAGAAGTATGCGCAGCACCCCTATGCGCACGCTCTTCGTGAGGGCTTTGATGTGGACCTGGTACCATGCCACCCCTATGGAAAAGGAAAACTAACCCCTGTAGATAGAACGCCTGAGCACCACAGATACGTGAGCTCCAGGCTAAATGATGAGACCAGGGAGGAGATTAGATTGCTGAAACAGTTCTTGAAGGGCTGCGGACTGTATGGAGCCGAAAGCTCGGTACACGGGTTTTCTGGTTATCTGTGTGAACTTTTGATCCTGCATTATGGTTCGTTTGAAAAAACTCTAGGGGAGGGGGCAAGGTGGAGGCATGGTACAACGATAGGGATAAAAGACGCTACCAGGATGGAGGGGCCCCTCGTGCTCATAGATCCGGTCGACCCCGAAAGGAACGTTGCAGCTGCGCTATCCAGGAACTCATTCGCGCTCTTCATTCAATCGGCGAGGCGCTACCTTGAAAGTCCTAGCGAACGCTTTTTCTTCCCTGAAGAGAAAGAAAAAACGAACTCAGGGGAAGAGTTCGCGAGGAGGGGTACCGAAATCCTGTATGTCCATTTCCCCAAACCGGATCTAGTGGATGAGATCCTATATCCACAGGTGGAGAAGCTTGAAGATGGTTTGAGGAGAGCCTTAGAGATGGATGGCTTCCGGATTTTCAGGAGCTTAATAGAGATAGATGAAGAGGTTGAAGTTCTGATCGAACACACATGCCTGAAGAGCGAAGTCGAAAAGCATCTGGGCCCTTACCTCTGGGACTTTGAGAACTCCGAGAGGTTTTGGGATATCCACAAGAACAAAAACCCTTACATAGAAAACGGCAGGTGGTATGTAGATCTTTATAAAAGTAAGGACGCGCCAACTCTTATAGAGGAGAAGTTCGACAAGATAGCGATGGGAAAAAATCTAAAGAGGATAGGGGAAGAAATGAGGGTAGAGCTCTTCGACCCAGGAAGCAACGAGGAGCTTCTGACGAAGCTTCTCCATCCCCCACATCCCTGGGATCCTTGATATCAGAAGGGATTTGAGAGAGCGTCGGTGAAGACCACCCAAAATGCCAGACACAACATGAAGTAGAAGAGATAAAGCTTGATCCAGCTCAACTTTGTGTAGTGACCTAAATCCAGATTCAGGAGCTTTGGAACTAAGTAGACAAGGGACATAGACCCCAGGATTGGAACGAACCCCAACAAGCCGTAGAGGTTAAGGGGGTTTTCATTGGTGATCTCATACCATAGGTAATAGGATACCAGCCCCATACCTATGCTTATGGCGAAGATGATCAGGTAAAGCTTCCCCTCCTCCATCTCCCTGAACTTGAAAGCTCTCTCGTCAAACTCGGGGGCTCTGAACTCGTACTCTTCTCCGACCTTGATTTTCCCCTTCTTCTCTCCTCCCTCCAGCTCTATCTCCCTCCTTTCAAGTTCAAGCTCCCTCTCTTTCAGTTTCCTCTCCCTCTCTTCCAGCTCCCTATCCCTCCGTCTCCTCTCCCTTTCTTCCAGCTCCCTCTCTCTTGCGCCACGCTTCTCCCTGTCTTTTTTGCTCCCCCCTGTATCTCGTCCCCTGAATGCCATCGTCTCGCAAGTGTAAAACGTTATATAACCTTTCCCATCCTAGCTATTGACAAATGTCGTCCAATCAAGCCAAGAGGATTAGAAGAAGCCTGAATGGGCTGGACCTTTACGCTCTTCTGGAGGAGGTTAAAGGTGCAGTTGAGGGCAGCTGGGTTCAGAAGATATACGGGAAAGAGGGTAGATGGGAAATCGCCCTCCAGGGTAGATCCATATGCCTTGATCTGAATGGTTGGATATATGTAGGAAAATGCACCGCCCAAAGGCCCGAGATGCCCAGCTCATTCTGTAGCTTCCTCAGAAAACATCTAGTGGGCAAAGTTGAAAGCCTGGAGCAGAGGGACCGGGACAGGGCGATCAGGCTTAGCGTCAGGGGGAAAAAACTGGTAGTTGAGCTATTCAGGAAGGGCAACATCATACTGACAGATGAGAATGGCGGGGTTCAGGGATCCCTGAGAAAAGTCGCTTATAAAGTCTATCCCTGGGAATATGAAATAGCAAATATATTTGAGATAGATAAAACCATGGAAAACAAAAATAAGAACCTCATCAAAACTCTCGCCGTCGATTACGGGCTCGGTGGGCTCTATGCTGAAGAACTATGTTTGAGATCCAGGATAGATAAAAACTCCTCTAGCCTGGCCGAGGGGGGAAAGGAGAGACTGGCCCATGAATTTGAAGGGCTATTAAGGGAACTCAGAAGCGCCGAAACCAAAAAACCCGTGATAGTCTTTAAGGGGGAAGAAGCGATAGATGTGGTGCCCATAGAGATGGAGATTTATAGAGATTTCAAAATCGAGAGCTTCGGGTCTTTTAACGAAGCTGTAACTCAATACCTCTCTTTGACTCTACCTAAGACAGCTCCTCCCGCAACCCAGGCCGAAGAGAGGATACTCTCCATGCAGAGAGCAAAATTGAAAGCGCTGGAGGAGGAGGCAAAAAAGCTAAGATCCTTGTGCGAATGGATATATGCAAATTAC
Source organism: Euryarchaeota archaeon UBA186 (assembly GCA_002494765.1). Classification (GTDB taxonomy): domain Archaea; phylum Thermoplasmatota; class UBA186; order UBA186; family UBA186; genus UBA186. The sequence goes on along the minus strand of DACJ01000018.1, from coordinate 3,037 downwards.
CAGGAAGCGGAAGAGATGGGGGAAGTTGAGCTGGATGGTTATAAAGTTGAGCTTGATCGTTCCAAAAGCCTGGAGGGCAACATCTCTTCCCTTTACGAGACGGCAAAGTCAAAAGAAGAAAAAGCGGAGAAGATAAAGAAAGCCATGGCCTCTACGCGAAAAAAGATCGAGAAGAAAGAAGTAAAATCGGAGCTGTGGAAGCCTTCGAAGAGATGGTGGTTCGAGAAGTTCCGATGGACCTTAACCTCTGAAGGGTTGTTGGTAATCGGCGGGAGAGACGCCAGGAGCAACGATGCTCTGGTCAAAAAACACCTGAAGGATGAGGATGTCTACGCGCACGCTGACATAAAGGGAGCGCCTAGCGTTGTGCTAAAAGAAGGCTTCTCCGCCAGCGATGAGTCAAGGAGGGAGGCCTGCCACTTCGCCCTCATATTCTCCAAAGCCTGGAAGACGCAGAGGCCCGCCAGAGCTTACTGGGTCTATTCAGATCAAGTCAGCAAGACCCCCCCCTCCGGGGAATTTTTGCCCCGAGGAGCGTTCATGATATCGGGTAAAAGGAACTATGTCGAGGATCTAGAGCTTTCAGCAGATATAGGGTGGATCGAATACAAGGGGGAGAAAAGGTTGATTTGCTCGCCTCCCGGCGTTCTAAAGGAGTATGTGAGGATAGAGCCGGATGAAGAGAGAAAAAGGAAAGACCTGGTGAAGGGGCTTTCCAAACGTTTTGGAGCACACTCTGATGTCGTGGATTCGGTTCTCCCCGGAGGAGGCAGGGTGGTCGAGAAGTGAGAATAATAGCTCGTTCCAAAGATGGGATAAAGATTAAGGTGGAGGATGAGGACGATCTCTACTACCTTCACAACATAGTAAAAGAGGGGGATATAGTAAGGGGCTTGACCTCCAGAGAGAAAGAGGAGAAAACGGACCGAATAAGGCCGGAAAAGAAAGAAAAAATAAAGATGGAGGTGGATCTCAGGGTCGAAAGATCGAAATTTCAGCCATTTAGCTCCAATTTGAGGGTATCGGGGACCATAGTCGGTGGGGAGTTTGATGGTAGATGCCACACTCTAGGGGTAGGGGTGAAAGACGGAATAACCATAAAAAAGGAGAGATGGGGTACAGACGATCTTAACAGGCTGAAGGAGGCCGTAACCCTCTCAAAGATACCATCTATTATCTGTATAGCTGTGGACGACGAGATCTGTACCATTGCGCTCGTGAGGAGATATGGGGTGCAAGAACTTGCCACTATCAGAAGCGACAAGACTGGGAAAAGGGGGGAGGGGAAAGACTACAGAAGTGGGTATTATGGCTCTATACTGGTGCACCTGAAGGAGCTCGAGAACGAAATAGCAGTCGTAGGTCCCGGCTTCGAGAAGGAGCATCTATCTGCATTCCTGAGAGAAAAGGGGTTTAAGGTCTACATGGAAAGCGTCAGCTCTGCTGGAATGACGGGGGCAATTGAGGCCATAAAAAGGGGGGTGGTGGAAAAGATAGGGGCTAAGGACAGGGTCAGTGAGGAGGTAGGGGACGTAGAGAGATTCTTGGAGGCCATAGCTAAGGGGAATAAGGTCGCTTATGGTGTCAAGGAGGTCAGAAAAGCGATAGAGCTGGGAGCTTGTGAGAAATTGCTGATAACGGACGCGCTTTCTCGCACCGAGCTTGGGGAGGAACTTCTAAAAGAGAACCGGCGGATAAGGGGGAAGTTCATCATCATAAGCACGCACCATGAAGGTGGTAAAAAGCTTAAGGCAATGGGTGGGGTTGGCGCCTTACTGAGGTTTCCGTTGGGTTGAGCATACCGAACTAACTAAAGAAAGTCTTGGCCACCTCATAAAAATCGGGATCGACAAACTTGCCCTTTCCAACCACATCCTTAAGATCCACCGATCCGATATTGGCTCCCTGAAGGGATACCATCTTTCCCCATTCCCCATTTTCCACGAGTTCCATGACCTTTACACCGAAACGCGATGCTAAAGACCTATCGTAGGCGGTCGGGGTACCTCCCCTCTGGGCGTGCCCAAGTACCACCGACCTGGTCTCTACCCCAGTCTTTTCCTGAATCTCCCTCGCTAAAACGTGTGCTACCCCTCCGAGAATGGCATGGCCGAACTCATCCTTCTCTTCTCCCCTGGTTACTAACTTTCCTTGAGGTTTCGCGCCCTCAGCGACGACCAGGATGCTAAATCCTCTAGTGTCGCGCCTCCGCTCGACGGCAGCGCACACCTCTTCGATGCTAAAGGGCACCTCAGGAATCATTATGAAATCCGCTCCACCAGCGATGCCAGAATACATGGCGATCCAGCCAGCGTGTCGTCCCATGACCTCCACAACGATCGCGCGGTGATGGGACTCGGCGGTAGTATGCAATCGATCGAGGTAATCGGTGACTACCTGTACCGCCGTGTCGAACCCGAAAGTGTAGTCCGTATTACACAGGTCGTTGTCTATCGTTTTTGGTACGCCTACCACCTTTCCTTCTCTCTTATGGAGTTCATACGCTACTGATAGGGTGTCGTCCCCCCCGATCGCGACGAGCGCATCGATTCCCAAAAGTGACAGCGCCCTGATCACCTCACCCATGCCATTTTCTCTCTTGAGAGGGTTTATCCTTGAGGTACCCAGTATGGTGCCACCTCGAGGAAGGATTCCGCCGATAATGTCTGAGGTGATATGCATCGTTTGCGGGTCGCCCAAAAGGCCTGCCCATCCGTCCTTTACCCCCACAACATCTACGCCCTTTTTCCATGCCCTAATGGCTACGGCTCTTATAACGGCGTTGATCCCTGGGCAATCCCCACCGCCGGTAAGAATTCCTATGCGCATTTTACCTCCCCAGTCTCGATGGTGACCGCAGAAGGATCGCATCTTCTGCCGGTTACCGGGCAATCGCCCTCTTCCGATGCTATGGTATTAGGAGATTTGCCCGATACTCGGCCGCTGCTTACTAACTCCATGATAACCATCGTAAAAAGTCGGGGTATTTAGCATTTTCTGGATCTTCGAACTCATGTATAGTCCTGTTATTATTTCC
>DACJ01000108.1:1146-6525 GCA_002494765.1 Euryarchaeota archaeon UBA186 | reverse complement strand
ATCGAAAAGAAAGGAGTCGATCTGCATGTTTTGCTCGAAGCCTTGACTTCGACGGGATTCGAAGATCTTTTCAAACAGATCATAGAAGGATATAAGGAAACTTATGCGAATGCAAAATTGGTCGAAGAAAGGATCCATGAGATAACAAAACGTGGAAGATATGCAAGGTAAGGGTCTTTTTAATGACTGCGGATTAGATCTCTTAACCTATAACGGAGCCGGTGGAGTATCACTACGAATAGGTGTTTGGTAGGAATAGGGTTCAGAGGGAGAAGAAACGAATGATGAGAAAGATCATGGTTAACACTGTCCTCACTTGATAATAAAGTCATCTTTTGATAAATTCTCTAAGTACATTATATCCCTTCATTCCATCTTTTTCAGCTAAGATAAAAGTTAATTCACTCATAGTTGATACCACTTCTAGGATATTCACACCTTCCCATGCTAGTTTCCTGGTGACCTCAAATATAATGCCAGGAGTGTAAAAGAATTCTTTTGGATAAGTAAGGGAAATGGCTACCAAATTTTCTTCTACATTCAAGATCTTCTCTCCAACCAAAAATGCCATTAATTTCTCTTTGTATTTCTCATTGGTAATAATGCTGATCTCATGACTTCCATGGATTATATTCAATATATCTCCCTTTTCAAAATCTATTAACCCATACAATCTACTAAGATTTCTAAGGAAAGAAGGAGATCTAACCAAGCATATATCACAGATATTTGTCTTTAAGAGCAGCTCTGAACTGTAAAGGATCGGCTTTCTTGGCTTGGCTTCCTCCTCCAGCCTTTCCTCCATTCTTCTTAGGGCCATCATTATTGCTGAGGCTTTTACTTTGCCTCCCAGCTCGGCTTCTATCTCTGGCTTGATTCTATTTGCTAGAGCAGCATAACTCACTATCTTATTTTTAATTGCTTCCTGGAAAAGCGGGCTCTCCCTTATTCGTTTGTTTACCAAAAGGCTTACGGTAACCATAACAATTTCACCTCTTTTTGTTATAATTATAACGTTAAGTTGATATACAATTTAAATGTTATGGTTTTTATGCTGAGTGGAGCCTATACTTTGCTGATAACCCCATTCGATAGGGGAATGCAATTGGATGAAGAAGGGCTGAGATCATTGGTGAGAAGGCAAGTAGAAAATGGAATCCATGGGATAGCCCCTCTAGGAACAACGGGAGAAAACCCGGCTTTAAATGAAGAGGAAATAAAGACAGTTGTAGAAATTGTGGTGGATGAGGCAAATGGGAAATGCAAAGTTTCTCCAGATACCTGCACAAATAATCTAGAAGTAGCCATTAGAAGGTCAAACCTCTACGCGGACCTTGGATGCGATTATTCAGTTGTTTTCGCACCATTTCTCGTTAAACCCACTCAGGAGGGGATGCTCAACTTTTTTGAGCAGGTAGCGTCAAAATCGAGAATACCTATAGTGATTCATAATTCCATGGGGAGAGTAGGTGTAGAACTCAAACCGGAGACATACGCCAAGTTAGCCGCCCATCCAAATATCGTCGGGACGAAAGAGGGGAACAAACTAACGGATTATCTGGCTAAAGTCATCTTGTTGACGAGGGATGAGGACTTCGCCGTTTTTACGGCTAAAGATACCCCTACTTATCCCTTGCTATACCTTGGTGGGAATGGAGTTTTTACGGTAGCTGGTAATCTGATCCCAAAACAAATGGCGGATTTAGTAAATTATTGTTTAGATGGAGAAAGGAGGAAGGCCGAACAGATCCATTCTACGTACTTCAGGTTATTCGAGGCGTTGAGAATAGAGACGAACCCAATGGCCGTAAAGGAAGCTTTGAACCTTATGGGCCTGCCTGCTGGAGGCTTGAGGCTCCCTATGACAAGGCTCAGCGAGACGAGCAGGAGAATTTTAGGGAAAGAGATGAGGGAGGTTGGGCTAATTAACGTAAAATGAGCATAACCATAAGAGCGCCAGCTACCATAGCGAATTTTGGACCAGGTTTCGATGTCTTTGGGCTAGCATTGGAAGGCCCCTGCGATAAGGTAAGGGTGAGGCTTAGGGGAGATGAAATAAGGATAAAACTCTCGGGGATGGCGGATGGAGTGCCGGTCAACCCACCGGACAACACGGCTGGATTAGCGGTCATCAATTTCCTGAAAGGAATAGGCGAAGAAGGAATGGGTGTGGATATCGCTATCAAAAAGGGAATCAGGACCGGCGCTGGTCTGGGCTCGTCTGGGGCATGCGCCGCAGCCTCCGTCCATGCCCTAAACAAGCTTTTTGGCTCTGCTCTCACTCCAAACAGGCTGATCGAATTCGCCATGGGAGGGGAAGCCGCATCTGGAGTTACCCACGCAGATAACGTTTCCGCTTGTTCGCTCGGTGGTTTCACCATAATCAAAAACTTTGACCCCATCGCAGTGGAAAAGGTGGAAGTGCCACTCATACCCATAGTAATCTGTACGCCCCTTGTCCACCTTCAGCAAAGGAAGACTGCTGCTACTCGAAGAGTGATACCGGCCTCATTCTCTCTCATGGATGCGAGGGAGCAGATCTCGGCGTGCTCCTCCCTGGTCCGCGCGATGCTGGACGAGGATTTGATAGGGATCGGTAGAGCGGTGAACAGGGATCACATATCGGAGCCAGTGAGGTCCATGTTCATACCCGGGTACTGGGAGATCAAAGGGGCTGTGTTGAAGGCGGGAGCCTATGGGTGCAACATAAGTGGAGGGGCTCCATCGATCTTTGCGATAGTCGAGAAAGAAGAGCAAGGTGAGATCGCTGAGCTCATGGTTGAGGGTTTTAAGCAAAGGGGCATCGAGAGCGAGCCAATCCTGACGAAAGCGAGTAATAGAGGGTGTGAATAAAATGAGATTTGCGCTCTACGGGCAACTGGCCGATGAATTCGGGACACCTCTGTGGGTGATCGATGAAGAGAAGATAAGGACCAATTACAGGAAGCTGAAGAAAGCGCTTAGGGCCAATTATGAAAAAATTAAGCTATATTATGCGATGAAGGCAAACTCAAGTTTATCTGTACTGAGGATTCTGAGGAAAGAAGGCGCTTGTGTGGACACGGCTTCTCCGGGCGAGGTTTTGCTGGCACTAAGGGCTGGCTTTTCGCCCTCTCAGTTGATGTTCACGGCTCCTAATGTGAGAAATGAGGAGCTGCGTTTTCTCTTGGATCGGGGTATTAAAATAAATGTTGACAGCTTGTCAGAACTCAGAAGGCTGCTTAAGATTGGGATACCCGATTTCATTTCGGTGAGAGTAAATCCTGGAGTGGGCGCAGGCTGTCATCCATACGATGTGCTCGGAGGGAAGGGCTCTAAATTCGGGCTATCCAAAGAAAAGGCACTGGAGGCTTATGAAGTTGCAAAGCATTCGGGTATAACGCGATATGGGCTTCACATGCACATCGGTTCTGGGATTTTATCGGTTAAACCATTTCTTAAAGCTGGAAGAAAATTGTTAGAGTTAGCAAAAGAAGCCCATCAGGGTGGAATAGAGTTCGAGCAGATAGATTTTGGAGGAGGGATAGGAATTCCTTACAAGCCAGAGGAGAATGAAATTGATATAGAAGATTTTTCTGCCGAGTTCCTGGGCTTATTCAAACAAAAGATTGAAGAATATGGACTTGGAAGCCCAACTTTTGCAATGGAGCCTGGAAGATGTATAGTTGGCAATGCAGCCGTCCTTTTGACCAGAGTGAACACTATCAAAAACACGTCTTCCAAAAAGTTTGTTGGTGTAGATGCTGGGTTCAATACTCTGATAAGACCAGCTCTTTACAGGGCTTATCATGACATAGTTTTAGAAAAATCAGCTGAACCCTCTGAGCGATGCGACGTAGTTGGCCCCCTATGTGAGGCATCGGATTTCCTTGCTTTGGATAGGAACCTTCCAAAGGTCGAAGAAGGAGATTTGTTGGTCGTTAAAAATGCTGGCGCCTATGGTTTCTCCATGAGTTCACCTTATATTTCGAGGCCCAGAGCCGCAGAAGTTTTAGTAAAAGGGGATCGATACGAGTTAATCAGAGAAAGGGAAGGGGTCGCTGACTTGCTGAGACATCAAAGGATTGCATCATGGCTAGAATGAGACTGGCAGAAAGACTGGATAGATTACCTCCTTACCCCTTTGAAGAGCTAAAAGCTAAGCTGAAAAGCAAAGGAAAAGAATTAATTGATTTCACGATAGGGGATCCTGATTTGCCTACCCCTCCTTTTATAATAGAAGAAATGATTAGATGCGCTAAACTACCCAGCAATCACAGATATCCTCTGAGTTTGGGAGAGAAGGAGTTGAGAGGTGCCATAGCTGATTGGTATAAGATAAGATTTGGAGTGGATTTAGCTCCCGACAAAGAGATCATAATTCTGATAGGCTCAAAAGAAGGATTTTGTAACCTGATTAGAGCATGCCTTGATCCAGGAAGTAAAGTTTTGGTTCCGGACCCTGGCTATCCAGCCTATATGGGAAGCGTATTACTTGCCGATTGCGAGCCTGTTAGGATTCCCCTACTCGAAGCGAGTGATTTTATGCCTGACCTTCCCTCGAAAAGCAACGCCCAAATGCTCATTCTCAATTATCCAAACAATCCGACTGGAAGCGTGGCTGACCTTAATTTTTTGAAAGAAGTCGTTGATTGGGCTAGAGACAATAAGTTAATCATATGCTATGATAATGCCTACTCAGAATTGACCTATGATGGCTACAAAGCTCCAAGTTTATTCGAAGTTGAAGAGAGTAAAAGCATTGGAGTCGAGTTCAACACTTGTTCAAAAACATTTAACATGACTGGAGACAGAATAGGATGGGCTGTTGGAAATGAAGAGCTGATTGATGGGTTAAGAAAGGTTAAAGAACAGATAGATTCTGGTGTGCCAACTTATATCCAGCGAGCGGCAATTAAAGCACTTAGGAGCTATCAGAGCTGTCCATCAAAGACCCCCGATTTTCTCAAACGGAATATCAATGAGTATAAGAAAAGAGGGGATTTGTTGGTCGAAGGATTGAACTCCCTGGGCATCGCTTGCACCAAACCAAAAGGAACCTTTTATGTTTGGTTAAAATGCCCGACCAGCTCCACAGAATGGGTAAATAAACTGCTTGAGCTAAGCATAGCGGTTACGCCTGGTCCTGTATTCGGAGAGAAAGGGAAAGGTTGGGTAAGATTCTCATTGACCCAGCCGAGAGAGCGGATAAAAGAAGCTTTAGAAAGAATATCCACTTTACTATAGCACACACCGGGGCATCAACATAAGCAGGAGTCAGCCTAACAATATTCTAAATGAACGGAATATAACGCCACATCAGTTTCAGATGCGGCTGAGAAGCCAATAAATCCTGCTATTCCTGTGAGTAAAGGCTAAGACAGGATCCGCATATAAAAA
>DACJ01000108.1:448-1046 GCA_002494765.1 Euryarchaeota archaeon UBA186 | reverse complement strand
CTATAAAGGCAAGGTACTCAATATAGAATATCAGAGATTAATGGGACAAAGCACTAAGAAAGGCTACAAAATTCTTGGAATTGATAGCAGCCGACAAATGTGTGATCAAAAAATCGAATGAAAAAGGTAGTTTTGTAGCTTATGAAGGCTCAACATGTTTTTGTTATGCCCACGGCCCAGCCATTTACAATACCTATTTAAGCAAGAACGCGCATATATAATTACATATGAAAGCACTTATAGACATAAACCTGCCAAAGAGATTGAGTGAAAGATTGAAGAACATGGGTTTTGATGTTGTATATTTAAGTGAAGTCTTGTCTCCAGATACAAAAGATGAAATCATAGCAGCATGGATGGAAAAAAATGATGCTTTAATTCTAACCAGAGACAAGCGATTTCCGGCGACCGAGGGAGGAAAAAAGATCATACTTGCCAGGCTCTCTCCAGAAAGACTGACAAATGAGGCCGTTTTAAAGCTCATAATTCTGGGTTATCTACCAGAGGAATTTGAGGACTCGGCAGAAATAAATGTGTTTGCATCCTTTCTGAGGAATAGAAAAAAAGATCCTTTTTTTGATGCTTTGAAGTGATCATT
>DACJ01000108.1:0-337 GCA_002494765.1 Euryarchaeota archaeon UBA186 | reverse complement strand
TTACAGTCTGGCGGTAAAGCGGTCCACTCTGTGGTACCATGGATCATGGTGCTTGCCTTCGGGCCAACTTATGGTCCACAGTATCGGCGATGTGGCACGTTTGGTTGTCAAAAAGCACGAAACATCTCACAGAACCGAACCGCCGAATCCAGATTGGTGGGATAGGCGGACTACCCGAGTAGATCCAGAAGATCTGCGAAAGCGGATCCAAAAGACCTACCAAAGTAGATCTAAAACATCGTAATCCTAAGCACCTTACGGTGTCTGGATGCCCCGATCTGTGAAACTGATGCTAAAGGATTAAGTTTCACGGAAAAAAGGATCCGCCCCCAAAACC
>DACJ01000071.1 GCA_002494765.1 Euryarchaeota archaeon UBA186 | reverse complement strand
AATGCCCTCCTATGGCAAAGAGATGGAAACTTGGCCTTCAATTCGAGAGGCATCAAAAGTTACCTCAGAAAGTAGAGGGCTGAAATAAATGCCACAATAGAGATGAAAGCTCCTAAAAAGAAGGTGCTGTTAAGCCCTCCCAGTGAGAAAGCGAGCCCCATAAGGAGAGGCCCTAGAGATTGCCCGCCCTTTATAAAAATGCTATTCAAAGACATGGTCATCCCTCTATACTCCAGAGAGGAATGCTCAGCTAAGAGCGTATGGATGCTTGGTATATTGATGCCATGAGCGATGCCGAATATGGCGGTGGGGAGCAGGAGAAGGGGCAGCAATCTTATAAAAGGGATAATGGCCAAGGCTATTGCGTATAGTATGAAGGCAACTTTGATGAGGTTTTTATTGGGGAGATACTTGGTTATCCTACCCAGCTGAGAAGAGACGAACGCCGAAACCCACATCATAGTCGAGGTGAGGGCCCCTACCCAAAACGGTGAGACCTCAAAAGAGTTCGATAATAGTATACTGAAGTAGGTGATGTAGCTTCCATATACCATCACAAAGGTAAGGGCGGTCGCTATATATGCTCCCAACAGCTCGTGATTTTTTAGAGCGTTTAGAACCTTTTTTGAGTATTCTCTAAAATCCTGGCTCTGTAAGGGCTCCGGGCTTTTCAATCTAGTGGAGACAAATATAGCGATAGGAATCGCCATAAGGGGTAATGCAAATGGATAATGCCATGCAAAGGTAGCTAAGGCTCCGCCGATTAGTGGAAAGCTACCTGTGCCAACGTTTAGAACTGATGCGTTATAGCCCATCGCCTCTATTCTCCTCTCTTCAGAGAAGAGATCCCCAATAATGGCTATGTTAAGGATGCCCAAAGCGGAGCCCCCTATACCCTGGAGCGCGCGCATCAGGAGAATCAAGTTAAAATCTCCGATTAAAGCACAAGCTCCACCCGCTATCCCAAAGAGTAAGAGAGAAGGAGTGAGAACCTTCCCTCGCCCCCATTTATCGGCAAGTATGCCTACAAGAGGGGCTGACAAAATGCCCGGAAGTGCATAGGCGGTGATGAGCAACCCGACCTGCTGGTCCGTAACTCCCAACGCCTCTTTAACCCCAGGAAAAGCTGGATGGATGCTCGTTAAGCCCAGAACTGACATTAACGTCACTCCAAATATTATCTGGAGATTTCTATCCTTATAGGCCCTGTGAGGAGTTCCATTATTCATACTGGCCCCTTTTCTCTGGGATTTTGTCTCTCCCGTCTTTATATATGTTTCTATAGCGATACAAGAGAGCATTAAATGCTTTACCCCCTATTTTGATAATGGTGTAGACTAGACTGCATCTAGACGAGATGAGAAGCGAATTTGCTAAAAGATAAAAAAAGAGGGCCAGCAAGCCCCCGACCTTAACCGCGATGCCCGTTCACGGGTTGTCTTGATTCTTCAAATTACCAAGGAAGAGCAAACCAGGTCGATATAAAGTCCATGATCCCTTTGATAATCCATGGAGCGCTTGAGTACACGGGCACATCATCTTCAGGCCAGGATATAGGCGGCATCTCCCGGATGTGCGCCTCTACTGAAGGATCCACTTGAGGCTCTCCCAGGTATGAAGCTAGGTACTCCTCCAATTTTTGGTCTTCCTGTTGAATCGGTTCTTCAAAGTATTTCCAGTAGCCTCTAGGCAGATCGTGATAGTCGAGATCCTGGGTAAGATACCTTAAATCCACCGCGTTTTTGGTATTTATGAAGAGGGATACCTTGTCTTCTTGGTGGTTCTTCTTGAGCCAATCTACAGCTCCGGCCATTGCCTTTCCAGTATAGGTGCCATCCAGATGGACCCCCTCTAGCTCCATCATCATACGCACTGCTTCACACCCTTCAGGGGTAAACATGGCATATTCTTTGCCTATATGCTCTTTTGGAAAAGTTATCTCACTGGGATTCACCCCTATAAATGGGACTGATGGATCTCTCATTTTCATATACAGATTGGTCGCCGCAATCAGAAGGGCATATAAGCGGGCGTCGGATGGTTCAGTTATCGGTATAGGGATGACCTCTGTCTTAAGACCAGCCAGTTTGCAACCCACATGAAGGCCTGCAGCTGTCCCCATGGAACCAAGAGCCAAAAAGATATAATCGGGCTCTGCCATCAATCCCTCCTCGACCTGCTCCTTGAGTTCAAAGGCGGCGTTGGCCCAACCTATACACGAAAGCGGACATGTGGCGCCCATGAAAATCAGGTATGAGGGTTCTTTTAACGAATTTGTGATATATTGTTGCACATATTGGGAAAAAATGTCCATATCCGATGGTGCATAGACCATCTTCGCTCCAAAGTAGAGGTCCAGAAGCATGTTATCTCGCGCATATTGGGCATTTGGCTGATCAGAAGTCAGCAGAATGGTCTTTATCCCCAGACGTCTCGCGTGAATGCATGTCGCCAACCCGGAATTTGTCCCTACCGCGCCGCTGGCTATGAGGGTTTTGTACCCCTTGGCCTTTGCGTCCGCCAGCAGAAATTCAAGTTTCCTGAGCTTGTTTCCTCCATAAAGATCCGAACTCAGACCATCATTTTTAAGCCAGAGATTGGGCAGGCCGACTGCTTCCCCATAAGCTTCGAGCTTTTGCAACGGCGTAGGCCAAATCCCCAGATGGATCCAGGGCACCTCCTCTCTAAGACCGGGATATACGTCGAATATCGGTGGATAATACTCTTCCTCTTCAATTATAACCGCGACGTCGCTTATGTTTACAGCTCCCGCCGGGAATACCCAAAGCAACGCTATCAAGAAAGCTATTTTCCTCATCTTTTTACTCCTCCGCTGAGCGATCTGAATTTTCACTCATCGGTTCATCTCCTAATTATCCAACCCCGTTTTCCTATAAATAATTAACTGCCTCCTATGGGCGCTTATGATCTCGCTGAAAGAGCTCGGAAACACCAGCACAAACGGAGCGAAAATCAAATTCCTATAAAGGGTCAGGCGTAATTCCTTACAATGATAAGAGGTTGGGGGGGGTGGGAAAGAGCATTGAAGTCGAGATCAAAGATTTTTTTAACACACTTCATCGTCCTTGGCTTCATCTCTATGCCCGTATCTTCTATTGTGGGTGTGGAGCATGTATAAGATGATATGAACGAAAACATCTTAAAGTTCATGTTGATATAAACGAAGGTGGTCTTATGATCCTGGAGATGAGCGCTGCCGAGCTTATTGAGAAACTAAAGAGTAAAGAGTGCAAAGCGAGCGAAGTTTTAGATGAGTGCCTTGAGAGGATAGAAAAGCTCAACCCCCAGTTAAACGCGTTCGTTACCATGAATGAGAGGGCTGTTGAAGAGGCTAGAGAAGCTGAGAAAGAGAATAAACCGCTTGCTGGTCTGCCCATCGGCGTGAAGGATAATACGGATGTGAAGGGGATGAGAACCACCTACGGATCAAAATTATTCGAGAACAACATTGCTGTTGAGGACTCGATCATCGTCGAAAGGCTGAGAAAAGCTGGGGCAGTAATAGTCGGAAAAACCAACCTTCCGGAGTTCGGGCTGGTGGGCCACACCGATAACCCGCTTTTCGGTCCAACAAGAAACCCATGGGACCTGAAACGCACGGTTGGAGGAAGCAGCGGGGGGAGCGCAGCAGCCGTAGTCTCTGGTATGGTACCAGTGGCAACTGGAAACGACGGGGGAGGATCTATCAGAATTCCGTCTTCCTTCTGCTCCTTATATGGCTTGAAGCCTAGCCTGGGCAGGATACCATGCTATCCGTCCTCACCGGCCTTCATAGGGCTCGTATGCGAGGGGTTCCTTACGAGGTACGTGGAGGACACGGCTTTTCTCATGGATCTGGTGGCCGGAAGGGATGATAGGGACATGCAGTCCATACCGAAAGATGATGGCTACATGAGAGCTATCGAGGAGCCGATCGACGGCGTGAAAATAGCGTTTTCACCCGATCTCGGTTATGCGACCGTAGACCCAGAAGTTGAGCAAATCGTTAGGGATTCCGCTCTAAAACTCGAAGAGGTGGGCGAGATAGACGAGTTGGATCTCAAGGTCCCAAACATGGAGTTCGATCTGATTGCCAAGGTGATCTTCGAGACGGTCACCATGCTAGATGGTGTGTTCGAGGGATGGGAAGAGAAGGTATATCCCGCATACCAGGGTTTTCTGCCCATGATGGATTCCATGAGTTTTAAGGACTATGTAGGGATCCAGGAGAACGCACAAAGGCTGTGGCAATCGCTTAGGCCCATATTCCAGGAGTATGACTTTCTAATTACACCCACCTTGGCGATCCCGCCCTTCGAGATCGAGGGCGCCTCTGGGCTATCCGAGCCCATAGCGGGAAAACCCTCCACGCCCGTAGGCTGGATGCCCTTTACCTACCCGTTCAACTTCACCCTGCAGCCAGCCGCTTCAATCCCCGCGGGTTATACAAAGGGGGGATTACCAGTTGGTATGCAGATCGTCGGTAAACACTTCAGCGATGCATCCGTGTTGAGGATCTCGAAAACATACCAGGAGATGAGCCCCTGGCAGGACAGAAAACCGACTCTATGATCTACGAGTTCCCTCTTTAAGTTGCTTTCCCTGTTATCATAAGCGCTCTATGATCGTAGCAGTGCCCTGGCCCCCGCCTACGCATGGAGTCGCTAGTCCATATGTTCCATCCTCCACATCCAGGATGCGCGCCAGAGTTCCAACGAGCCTCGCCCCCGTCGCGCCGAGGGGATGCCCGATCGCTACCGCTCCCCCTTTGACGTTCACCCTTTCGGGGTCTATGCCCAACTCTTTAATCGCGTTGAGAGCGACGACCGCAAACGCCTCGTTTATCTCCCAGAAATCGATGTCCCCTACCTCCAAACCAGCGTGCTTTAGAGCCTTCCTGCTCGCTGGCACCGGCCCAAGGCCCATCATGGTCGGATCTACACCCGCCCATCCCATCGAGACGATCTTTGCCATCGGTTTTAAGCCGTATTCCTTTGCCTTCTCCTTTGACATCAATATCATCGCTGTGGCCCCAGCGTTTAATGGGGATGAGTTCCCGGCCGTGATAGCGCCATCCTCTGTGAAAGCTGGTGGCAGGGACTCTATCTTTTCCAGAGTCGTTTCAGCTCTTATACTCAAATCGCGGTCTATTACCTTTTTAGTTCCGTCAGCAAGGGTCACTTCTACGGGCATGATCTCGCCTTTGAAGAACTCCTCTTCGAGCGCTTTCGCCGCCTTTTGATGGCTTTTAAACGACCATTCATCCATCTCCTTCTTTGTTATGTGCGGCGGATTTTTACGCCTGTATTCGAATAACTTTTCCGCTGTCATGCCCATAAAAAAAGATGTTGCCATATCGTATTTCTCAAGCTCGGGATCGGAGAAGAATCTTGAGTTAACCTCAACCGTTATTCTCTCCATTTCAATGCCTGGGCCGGGCATCGGATTGTGCGTCATGTGTTCCATCCCACACGAGAAGACGATGTCCGAATACCCGAGTTGTATCTCCATCGCTCCCTGATGAACCGCAGACATCGAGGATGCGCACTGTCTATCGATGCATTGCGCTGGTACCTCGACCGGCAATCCCGCCAAAAACGCGACCGCTCTCCCGCCGTAGATCCACTGTTCTCCGGCGGGAAATGCCGTGCCCGTCAAGACATCATCGATCTCTTTTGGGTCTATTCCTGTCTTCTTGACGAGTTCCTGTATCAGCTTTGCCGTAACGTCGTCCATCCTCAAGCTGTTGAATGCGTCCCTCTCAGGTTGTCTTGGTCTCGATCTTGAAAATGGAGACCTCAAATAATCAACTATTACAGCTTCCCTTTCCGCCATTTCAGATCACCTCTATCTTATAACACGTCTTCGGTTCCACATTTACACCTCTTTTTCCCTGATGCGATCTGATGTACTTAAGACTTATCGTCCCTCAGAATCCGATTGGACGAGCTCTCTCAATCGAGTATTTTTTCCTACCACGAGTGGCTACTCGATGTATATTGCGGGCCTTCCTGGAAGGGGCTCCTTCGTCTCTTTGCCCCCCTCCTCCACCTTGATCCCCATACCAAACCTCTCCTCGTAGATGGGGATCGCGCTCTTTAAAGTCTCGCGCTCCCATTCCTTCCCCTCCCCATTCTCCGCTATTACCACTCTTATCTTCTTCTCATCTTTTTTCTTTTTTCGCAACGCTACGGCCACTATTTTGGCTATGTCCTCCATCATATCTTGGATGAATTTTTCCCTGCTCTCTGCATCCTCATCAAGTGAAGAACTATCAAATTCTGGGTAACTCTCTCTTTCCACTTCACCATCTTTGCCTATGAGCTCCCAGAGCTCTTCAGCCAGGTTGGGAAGAAATGGATCCATGAGTTTGATCCAATCCTCCAGAATCTCTATCCTGTCTCCCCCCCTTCTCAGATACCACCTCAAATTCCTGAAAGGTTCGTCCACCGCAGAGAGTATGCCCTTTCTAGTTTGATAGATGGCCAGAGTCCTGTTCGCTTCCTCTACATTTCTCTGAAAGACGCTGAGGAGCCACCTGTCCATCCACTCGGGCTTGTGCTCATTTGGTTCAAACTTTAGTCCATTTTTCACCGCCGTTCTTATCCTCTCTATTATCCTTGACGTCGTGAGCGCCTGCCCCCTCCTGAAATCGAAGTCTTGCCACGGCTCGGAGAGACAGGTCAGATAATATCTGGTGCCATCTGTACCGAGCTCTTCTATGGCCTTTGATATAGGATATATGTTCCCCCTGGAGCTCGACATCTTCCTCCCCTCCAGCACCCCCATCCCAAAGGTAACGATTCCCTGGGGGGCCAGTTCTTTGGGGAATAGCGCCAAATGGTGATATAGCATAAAGGTTAAATGGTTGGGAATGAGCTCGTTTGCCGAGTATCGCACGTCCAAGGGGTACCAGTAAACAAAGCTCTCCCTGGCCTTTTTCAATAACTTTTCGTCTAACCCCTTCTCTGAGAGCTCTTTTGGATCGCCCTTCCCCATCAATATATAGTCATAAACCTCGTCATCTATAGCCTCGGGGTCCATCTCTTTTGTATAGGGGACTATGGTGTAGTAAGCCATGTAGATGGTGGAATCTGATAAAGATTCTATGATCCATTTATCATCCCAGGGCAATTTCGTGCCTAATCCCACTTTTCTGGTGCAGGGCCAATCCTCAAGCCAGGATAAAATGTTTCTGAAGTATTCTTTCGACTCCTTGGGTATCAGCTCCAACTCGTCCAGGTATCTCTCCACTTTTTCTTTCCATTCCCCATCTGAATATCGCAAAAACCACTGATCCTCTACAAGCTTGACCACGCATTCCGCCCCGCACCTGCATTGGACGGGCTTCTCGTCGAACTCCCACATCACATCAGCGAAATTATTCTCCAGGAGCTCCGCTTTTATCTCGTCCTTAGCCTTACTCACCCTCTTCCCGCCATATCCGGGTATGTTACTGGCCATCACTCCGCTCGAGAACTCGAGCTTGTAGACTTTCTTCGTCGCTTCTTCCAGCTTTTCTGAATGTTGGCTCTTGATTTTAAGTTCAGCGATCAATTCCTCAGTGGCATTTCCGCGTCCGTGCACTTCGATGACATCTATCGGCTCGATATCAGAACCTAGATCTTTTAGGGCCATGTAATCATAAGGAGCATGCGCGGGAACGGATCCCACGACACCGGTTCCATTTCCCGGGTCGACGAATTTTGCCGGCAGTATCTCAACCGCCTTACCGGTAACCGGGTTGGTCGCTGACCTCCCCACCAACTTTCCCCCCGAGATCTTTTTTGTAGATGCGGACACGTTTTTTCCCTGAAAAGGAAGTTTTTTAGCGCACTCTTCGCTAACGATCCAATTCTCCTCTCCTACCTTCACTTTTAGGTAGGAGACATTTGGATTTACCCAGAGATTCGTGACTCCAAATATGGTCTCGGGCCTCAGCGTAGCTGCAGGGAAGATGGCCCCATCTTCCCCCCTATATTTTATCAATGTGAACTCCGCTATGCCCACCCCCTCGCCTTCAAGAAGATCGTGGTCCGTAACGGGGTTGTCATCGTTGGGGCAAAATTTTACAGGGTGTTTGCCTTTTCTGACCAGGCCCTTCTCATATAATTTCCTGAACTGCCACTCGACCATGCGCTTGTATTGTGGGTCGATCGACGTGCACTCCCTGTTCCAGTCTATGGATAAAGAGAGTCCTACCATCCCTTTTTTGTATCCTAGGGGAGATTCGTCTATGAAGTATCGGGCAAAACTTTCGGGATCTTCTAATCTCCTTTTAATATCCTCCTCGCTGACCTCGAAGACCTCTTTCAACAACTTGAGGTATGATTGATCCTTGCTCTTTATCCTCTCTACGCTTCCGACTATAGGAGTTCCAGTTAGATGAAAACCCATGGGGAAGAGGACGTCGTAACCCATCATTCTTTTCCATCTAGCCACTATGTCCGGGATCAGGTAAGTTCTAGCATGGCCTATGTGCATGGCACCGCTCGGATAGGGCCACGCGACGGTTATGAAGAACTTTTCGTTTTGGTCTTGCGTCGCCACAACTCCCCCTATGTGCATACCATTTAAAATCTTTGAGATCGTGATGGGGGTGCTGTAGCATCCCATAAGATTTTACAGGCAGATACGGATAGAGGTTTGGAGGATGGGATGCAAACTCCAAAAGAGAAGAAGTTGGATAGGCTCGTGCCTGGGATTTTGAGAGATAGCATAGTGGATGCCCTCAGATATGGATACGGGGAGAAGGTTTACGATCAGCCCCCCAGAATCTGTTCGAGATGCGGTTCCAAAGACTTC
>DACJ01000073.1:1889-10017 GCA_002494765.1 Euryarchaeota archaeon UBA186 | reverse complement strand
GCGCCCGCCACCACCGGTAAATCCTTTATGTCGACCCCCATCCGGTTTGCTATGGCGGTAGCAAGATCGTGTATCCTCGAGTTGTCGACGCAGGAACCCATGTGCCAGAATGGCGGCAAGATTTCTTCCAAGCCAGCTTTTTCCGACAGTTCTTTCAAGAACGATTTCAACCCCTCACCAGCGTACTTCTCCGTCCCTTCACTGGTCATCAGGCCAGATCTCGCATATGCCGCCCCGGAACAGCCCGTGGCCACCACCAATATGTCGTTCTTAACGGCCTCTTTCCCGACTATGAGGTGGTTCCGGTTTTCCGGGACCCTAACATTGTTACAACCCACGAATGCAGCTATTCCTTTTAACTTGCCGCTCTTTAATGCGTCGGCTATATAACCCCAGGGATCGTCCGGGGAAGCGGCCTTCAGCAGATCCTCGATCGCCTCAACGCTAAACCCAGCATATGTCGCCATTTCATGATCGGGGATATACACCTGGCTTGGATTTCTTTCCTTGTACGCCTCTATCGCTAGGCGCACTATCTCCTCGGCGCTGCGCTCCGCGGTTTCAGGGTTAAATTCGATGTGAACATCATTTGGCTGCCTGGCTATCCTACTTGTTGATATTACCTTGGTATGGTAACAGGAGCCGAGCATGCCCAAAGAAGGCATTATGCACTGATAATCGATAACCATGGCATCCAAAGCGCCTGTAGTAATTGCCAACTCCTGAACTGAGAATGCCCCTGCCAGAGGTATGCCCTTCCTCATCAAAAGTTCAGCCCCAGTGCAACAGATGCCGACTATGTTTATTCCCTTGGCCCCAGCAGCTTTGGCCTCATCCTCCAGCTTCTCCGCCGTATCGACGATGACCTCGCTCAGGATCGGGTTGTGGCCATGCATTGCTAAGTTCACATAATCCTCTTTTATAACCCCCAAGTTGGCAGTGGTCTTCACCAGCTTTGGGGCCCCGAACATTATGTCCGATATGTCCGTGGATATGTGTTCCCCCGCTAGATCCGCGATTGAACACTTTATCCCATCGAAAATCAAGGGGACGGGACCGGCATCCACCCCTATATGGGTTCGGTGCATGGTCTCGGTGACGGTAGCATCTATATTATAAGGTAGAACATCGTTGAAGTCTAGTATATTCATTCTCTTTTTCGTCATTATGGTTTTTGTCCAGGTCAATACACCATCTTCATCCGTCCTTGAATAGTCTCCAAGGGCCTTTTCCACCACCTCTTTGGCTATATCCATTTCCTCCTTCCCATCGGTCTCCAGACCGATCCTCTCCGCGACCTTCTTCAGTTTATCCGGGCTCTTTATGGTGTAGGCAGGAGCTCTTCCCTCGGTAAACGCGTGAAAAGCGTGAGCTATGTGCCTGGCGTGATCCGAATGTGCGGAACACCCGCCCGCTATCATCCTGATCAGATTTCTAGAGGCTATGGTGTAATCGGTAGCCCCACATACGCCTCTCGAGGGCTCCTTTCCGAATGGGTTTATCCTGCATGGGCCATTATTACATATCCTGCAGCATAATCCCAGGTCGCCGAAGCCACACTGTGGTTGCATGTTCTCGTATCGTTCCCACATCGTGGTGCCTTTTTCCCCATTTTCGAAGGGTTTTTCGACCAGATCAAATGGAGCTGGCTCCACATCCCTAATGATCTTTTTCCTGTGCTCTCCGCTTATCTTATCCAGCATATCCAAAGAGGCTGGATCGACGGATCGCTCATCTTGAGTTTCTTCTGCCATGTTTATACCTCAATTACCTCTCAACTTCAACTTTCTTCAGATCTCTATAAGTCAAAGCGCCCACGGGGCAAGCCTCGACGCACGCGCAATCCTCATACTCCTCACAATTGTCACAGCTTATAACTACGCCCGTATCCTCATCCATGAAGATGGCGTTAAATGGGCATGCCTCAACGCAGGCGCCACAACCTATGCACTTCTCGTCATTCAGGAGCACGAGCTCACCTTCTCTGTATATCGCCCCCTCTTCACAAGCCTCCATGCACTTTGGCTTCTTGCAGTGTTGACACCTGATTATCTTGGGCTTTTCGCCCTTTATAATCACTCTAAGCCTCGGCTTTGGTTGAGGTATCTCAAAAAAGGCCTGATCCAACACCTTTGACTTGGAGTGCCTCACCGCGCACGCCAGTTCACAGCTTTCACAGGTCATACACAGATCTGAACTAAACGCTATTCGTTTCATCTTTCATCCCTAACCATGTATCCATATAAAACTTTTACTCATTTCGAGGAAACTTTTTCCGCTATAGCTTCCATGATCTCGGATAGATCCGCCTCTCCGATATCAGGAGCTCTCCCCACCAAATCCGCCTTTGCTATCGCCTCACTATAGGGGATGGTTCCGATAAAGGGTATGTTGACGCTTTGGATGAGCTCCTCCTCACCATCTACCCCTCTTGACTTGTTTAGAATCGCCCCCATCTCTCCGGGAAACAGCTCCGCTATCCTGTTCGCGACATCTATAGACTTCTTACCGGGCTCCAATACTACCAACAATAGATCAAAGCCTTCCGCTATATTCCTGCCAAAGTTCTCTAAACCAGCTTCCAGATCCACTATTACCGTCTCGTCCCTTAAGATCGCGTGTCTCATCAATCTCTTCAGTACCGCGCTCTCGGGACAGAAGCAGCCCGCTTCAGGAGACTTTATGGTGCCTAGAACGAAGAGCCCTACCCCTTCATGTTCCACCCCAAACTTATCCACCAGATCGTCTACCTTTGGATTGAGCTTGAAGAACCGCCCATAAGACGTACCGGGCCTCACTCCGGTCCTCTCCTCGATCAGGTCTGACATCTCGGCTAAGGGCTTTAACCCTTCGCTTATCTCTTTGGGCACACCGAGCGTCTGAGCCAGGTTCAAAGCGGGATCCGCATCTATGATCAGCACTTTTTCCCCTTTTTTTGCGAAGGTCTTTGCGAGCAACGCCGCTACTGTCGTCTTTCCCACCCCGCCCTTTCCAGATACGGCTATCTTCATCTGCTCTCCAGATCTATTCTGTTGTTTATGAGGTCTATCTTAATGGGTTTAAGGTGGGGGTCGTATACTCTGCTCTCTCCAAGGATGTCTCTTGCTACTATGGAGTTATCTGAAAACTCGACCAGCGCCACATCTTCAAAATCTTCCTTGCCATTAACGTATATCGTCGCCTCGCACATCTGGGGGGGTGAAGGGGCTATAGAGTTAAATGTTTTTTCCCGGCGAGAAAGGGCTTTAAGTGCTCGAGAGCGCAGGAAGTTGTAAACTCTGAGAGCCTTAGCAAACTTTAAAGTATCTAAACGCCCTAAAAAAATTGAGAAGGTTAGCGAATGGAGGTAGATAAGATGAAGGCGATAGATGATCATTACCACTACGAGCCGGACATGTTTCCATTGGAAAGGATGATTCGTGCAATGGACTCGAATGAGATAGAAAAGACCGCGCTCATCGCGAGAATGTGCGAGCCGTTTTATCTGGATACCGAATTTAAAAAAGAGGCGACTGGGGCTCTACGATTACTCCTTTCCCTACGAGAGCCTACCGGGAATATGCTTTATGAAGGTACCGTCGATTCCGAGGGGAATTTTGTGCTTGACCCTCTTACGGGAGAGACCTATAAGATATATGCCCAGCCCGATAACAGCGAGATCGCCGAGGTGATCGAGAGATATCCCGACCGCTTCTATGGGTGGATTTTCATAAATCCCGCTGGTCCTAAAGATCCGATGAAGGAGATAGAGAAATACATCTCGATTCCACAGATGATAGGCGTAAAGACCCATCCGTGGTGGCACCAGTACCCCATTGCAAAGCTGGACGAAGTGGCAAAATGGTGCGAAGAAAACGAATACCCAATTCAAGTGCATCTCGGGGTCAGGGAGATGGGCGATTACCGCCATCTCCCGGAAAAATTTCCCGACCTTAAAATTGTGTATCTGCACGCAGGTGTCCCATTTTTCAGTGAAGTCTGGGATTTTGCTGACGAGCATTCAAACGTTTTCTTCGATCTTTCAAGCCCCTATAATGATAATGCCATCGTAAAAGATGCGGTAAACACTCTCGGGGCTAAAAGATGCCTCTATGGAACCGATGGACCCTACGGATACCAAAATCAGGGAGAGGACTATGATTTCGGTTTGATAAAGGGGTGGATAGAGAATTTACCTATTTCTACAGAGGATAAGGAGAAAATATTAAAGAAGAATTTTGAGGGTTTGATAGGATAGGCCTTTAACACGGCACAAAAAGGGGAGATAAGGGTTAAATTGTCGTTTAAGAAAGACCCTCCAGAAAGGCTTCTACGCAGAGTGGGAACTCGGAACTATAACCCCCTTCCAGAACTGCGAAGGCGGGGAGGCCGAGATCCCTTATCGCCTCTCCGATCCTTTTAAAACTGCCTATTTCCAGGGAGAGAGAGGTTATCGGATCTCCCCTATAGATATCAAATCCCGCAGAGACTCCGACAATTTGGGGATCGAATTTCTTTACCTCCTCAAGAGCTTTTGCCAAAGTGCTCATGTACTCCTCCTCTCCAGTGCCGCTCCTGAGGGGATAGTTACGACAGTTCTCCTCCGATACATAACCCGTGCCAGGATAGATCCCGTACTGGTGGAGCGACACGTAAAGTACCCTGGAATCGCCCAGGAATATGTCTTGAGTACCATTCCCATGGTGGCAGTCGAAGTCGACTATCGCCGCCCTATCGAACTTCGCCATGGATTTTCTAATCGCTATAGCGATGTTGTTTAGATAACAGAAACCCCCCAAAAAGTTCCTGCCCACGTGGTGACCGGGGGGGCGCATTAAGGAAAAACTTCTCTCGTCAGCCGAATCAAGAGCGCTTAAAGCGCCACCGGCGGAGAGAAGAGCGTACTCGTATATCCCAGGAACGGGGGGAGAGTCCAGATCAAATATCGATGGGCTGTAGTTTTTTAATTTCTCGGCGAAGAGTTCCCCGTGCGCCAAAAGCACTTCGCTCTCATCACAGGGACATGGCTCATGGATCTCGTAGTTCTCCTTCAGGAGTTTGTAGGAGCGTTCAACCCTGATCGGAGATTCGGGATACGCATCATATTCCAGGCACTTCCTGGAACCAAAGATCCTGACCATGCTTAACTCTAAGGTAATGACCTTTAAAGATTTTTGCTCCCTGGCTCCTTCAAATCCTAATCAACTCGTATTTCATTTCGCCCAGACCTATCTTCTCGCCGTGATGGAGCTGTACTTCGGGATCGACAGCCTTTCTGAAGACGCCCCCATTCCCTCCTCGAACAGGTCCAACGAAGCCTTGTCCAGAGCTATGGGGTCCGTAGACGCCAAAATGCCTATATCCTTCGCTATCAAAGGTTGAGTATAAGGGACACAATCGCATAACCGGGTTATGTCCATAAGGAAGTTCAGATGGATCGCCATTTTGCCCTCCACCGCCCCAAGAGCATATTCAGCCATCCTCTTTTGAAACTCTTTTAGATCTCCCACCAGGGTGAGGTTGCTATCTGGACACGATCCTATGCAACCTCCGCACCCGGTGCACCTGGTTAGATCTAATTTGAGACGCTCGTCCACTATGGAGAGCGCGCCAAACCTGCAACTCTCCAAGCAATCGCCGCGGCCCGTACACCCCTCGCTGGGTTCCGGATGCAGGACGCTATGCATTTCTTCTTTACCTGCTGGGGGTGCGCACCCCATTCCCAGATTTTTTACGCACCCGCCAAAACCAGTTAGGGAATGACCCTTGAAGTGGCTTATGCTAACCAGCGAGTCGGAATGAAATATCGATGAGGCGATCTTAACCCTCTTGAAGATCTCACCGTCTATGCTTACTTTTATATAATCCTCGCCTTTTAACCCATCCGCTATGATTACTGGACACCCCATGGACACATGGGAAAAGCCGTGTTCCAGGGCTGTCTCCCTATGGTTTAGGGCATTCGTCCTTCTGCCGGTATAGAGGGTGGCAGTATCGGTAAGAAACGGATATGCATTTTGCTCTTTTAGCCGATCGATGATCCTCTTCACGAATGCGGGCTTGACCGCTCTTGTGTTCCCGTGCTCTCCAAAGTGTATTTTTACCGCTACCATACCACCGACGTGGGGTAGGGTAGACATGAGCCCGTCGATCGCTCTCAGATTCACTTCCTTTTCGCGCAAATCATGAAAATAGACTTTAGCCATATATCTTAGCTCAAATGAATGGAGCGATAAAACGTTTTTCCCTCCTCTTTCGAGCATTCTAACCCATTCAGCTGCGTGGAGTAAACCGTTACCGTTCAGCTACTTAATAGAAAGAGTCCACGAACTCGATGTATATAACGTGCTAGAGGCAATTTACTGCCAGAAGGAGTTAGTGCACGCGTTTCTCATATCCAGTCCACTCCTTCTCGCGCAGCACATATTTCATGACCTTTCCCGTGGATGTCTTGGGTATTCCACCGAACTCCACTTTTTTTGGGACTTTGAATCTAGCCAGCCTTTCCCTGCAAAATTTGATTATGTCCTCTTCCGTAAGACTCGCTCCCGGTTTTGGATCAACGAAAGCCTTAGGCACCTCCCCAAACTTTTCATCGGGCGCGGCGATTACCGCTGCCTCAAAAACATCGGGGTGTTGATATATCACGTTCTCTATTTCAACGGTGGATATGTTTTCCCCGCCGCTTATGATTACATCCTTCTTCCTATCCTTTATTTCCACATATCCGTCCGGGTGTACCACGGCCAGATCTCCGCTGTGGAACCAACCTCCCTTGAAGGCCCTATCCGTCCTTTCCTTTTCTTTATAGTAACCCATCATCACGTTGTTTCCCCTCATCACTATCTCCCCCAGCGTTCGGCCATCTCGTGGGATATCCTTCATGTTATCGTCTACCACCCTCATCTCCAACGTGGCGATATAGGGAACCCCCTGCCTTGCCTTTAAGCGGGCTCTCTCTTCCCTAGAGAGGGAATCCCACCCCGAATGCCATTCGCAGATGCTGTGCGGGCCATAAGTTTCCGTTAACCCATATACATGGACGATGTTGCCGCCCAGCGACTCGATCCTGTCTATGATCGTGGGTGATGGGGGAGCACCGGCGATGAAGCAGTTTACTCTACCAGGGAACTTCATTCCATTCTCGATCATGTGCTGAGAGATTATGAGGTAGACAGTGGGAGCGCCGCACATGTGGGTCCCCCCCTCTTTTTTTATCAGTTCCGCTATCCTGGGGGGGTCAATCCTTCTCAAACAGATGTGCTTACCTCCTATGGAGGTAACTCCCCAGGTGAAACACCAGCCGTTACAGTGGAACATGGGCAGGGTCCAGAGGTATACGGACTCGGAGTTCATCCCTCCCTCAAGCACTTCACCAATGGCGTTTAGAAAGGCACCTCTATGGTGATACATGACCCCTTTGGGCAAACCGGTGGTACCGCTTGTATAGTCGATCGCTATCGTATCATACTCATCCTCTACCGCAATTTCTAACTCTGATGGTGAGCTCTCAGAGAGGAATTCCTCGTACTCTTGTCCTTCCATCCTCTTTTCCTTTTCCGTATCAACGATGTTTATGAATGATTCAACTCTCAATTCTCCTCTGATCGAATCTATAGCGGGTACGAACTCGGTGTCGAGTAAGACCACTCTAGAATCGGAATGATTGATTATGTAGGAGATCTCCTTTGCCGATAGTCTGGTGTTTATGGCCACGAGGCTTGCCCCAATCCATGGAACCCCATAATGTGCCTCAAGCATCGGGGGCGTGTTAGGCGAGATAATGGCAACTTTGTCCCCTTTTTCGATACCGAGGTTTTTCAGTCCATTGGCCAGACACATCACTCGCTCATAGAATTGCGCGTATGTGTAACGCTTATCATCATAAATCACGGCCTCCCTTTCAGGGAAGACGTGAGCAGAGCGCTTGAGAAAGTATAAGGGAGTTAAGGGGGTGAAGAAGACGTCGCTGCCTTTCCTGGCACTTGTGTCGTTGATGAACTCCATTTTATTGCCTTTTATGAATTAAATGGTGTAGATCTCTTAAACGTTTCTTAATATCGCTGAAGTTGTTACCATGACAAGCGTTAGCTGGTGCGAATTATCCCAGAAGAGCGGTACCAAGGCTTAAATATCGGAACGGTATAAT
>DACJ01000073.1:0-1803 GCA_002494765.1 Euryarchaeota archaeon UBA186 | reverse complement strand
GTTAAAAATGAAGAAATTGGCGATATGGGTAAGTATAGCGATACTAACAAGCGCTTTTGGATCGTGTATAGGGAAACCCGAAAATTCCGGGAAGATCGCCATAGACGAAAAGCACATAACCATCGCTGCGGTGGGCGACACCCTTATGCACAGAGGCGTGCATCTCTCGGCAGATAAACTCATAGACAGTTCTATCAGAGATCCTTATCTAAGAGTTGCCAGTGGATTTGAGGCTTTATTCGAAGAGGTTAAAAATCATATAACAAAGGCAAACATTGCCTTCGCAAACCTCGAAACCCCTCTCGCAGAGGGTCTTACAAGGGAAAGATACAACGATGAAAGTGGAAGGCCTCTATGTAAGGAAATGGAAGTCGACCCCGGAAAACTCTATGATGATAGGGCATATAGTATAACTCCAGGAAAGTACAGGTTTAATACCCATCCGGCATTTGCTCTGGCTCTAAAGAATATGGGATTCGATATAGTGAGCACCGCGAACAACCACGCCACATATAGGGCATCAAATGGAATTGATAAGACCATCGATGCCCTGAGGGAGGCAGATCTTGATTATGTCGGCACGCTCAAATACGATGAAATCGTAGATGAAGATAAAGATGGATATCCAGATAATATCCCATACGTTATAAAAGAAGCGAAGGGGATCAGAATAGCGTTCTTCGCCTGGACATCCCCCTTAAACGGTTTTGGCGGGCAATCAGCCGCTCCAGATAAATATCATCAGGTTTATTCCATAATTTCCAGTAGTTTAGATAGAGGCATTGATTCTGCCGTTTTTAATTATCTCATCGATATGCTATTTAATATTAATAAATTAAGTGAACTGGATCTGTGGAATTACGTCGAATGGATTAAAAAGGCAAAAGAGGATAAAAGCATAGATTTAATCGTGGTGTCAAGCCATTTTGGATTGGAGAATATAAACGAGCCTTCTCCATTTCAGAAGGATATAGCCCACATCTTATTTGAAGCCGGGGCGGACATAGTGCTGGGCGGGCACCCACATGTTATTCAGCCAATGGAGAGGTATATAACATCCGATGGACGGGAGACTTTCGTTATCTACTCCCTGGGAAATTTTATAGCAGAATGGGGTAAAGAGCCATCAATAAATCCGCTAACATCTGTTATCTTGTATATTGGTGTCTCCAAGACTCCCGATGGTACATTCGTTAAAGACGTTGATTATATCCCAATTTTTTCATACAAAAGGTCAGGAACAATAAAGGTTGTACCAGTAGACAAATATCCAGAATTATCGGAATGCAGGAATCTCATCGAAAAGGTCTTCTCTGGTGATAGAACTGCACGCCTTCAAATAACCATGAAATACTTCCTTGAAGACCCCTCCGATGTGTTCATGCATCAGGGCGACCTGTTCTGGGAGATCTACGCGATAGTACGAATACGGGGGCCACTGGCGTTCCGACCTATTTGCAATTTGGTGACAGTTGGCGGCTTTGGCGGCTTTGGCGGCTTTGTGACGGTTAAAACATACGCGATTGAGAGCCCAAGTTAAGTCAAATCGATAAAAATCGATGTATTTTGATACATCGTATCATCGCGCATCGTAAATTGCCCTTCGGAACTCGGGGGTTTCGGAACTACTGAAGTTCCTCTTGGAAGAGGGGGTAGCTCACCCTAACTCAAGAAAACAGAAGAGGAGGAGGGTTAGATCTGAGAGAACACTCCCTATCAGCTGGGCACATAGACTGGCATGACACCAATGATGGGAAAGCCGTCTGTGCTATTGAGGGTGTCTCCAGGAAGATCTTTCATAGA
>DACJ01000089.1 GCA_002494765.1 Euryarchaeota archaeon UBA186 | reverse complement strand
TTTAAATTTGGAGGAGTACCCTAAGGCACAGGCTTTAAATAGATCGGACGCTATCGCGACCCAATATGAAAAGCAGGTTTGGGGAGGACTCAAGATACAAGCAGACCAGGAAGGAAACCATATCCATGATCGTTCTTCTCATTGCCAATATCGTCTGGTGGTTCACATTTGCTTATGGGTTCGGCTCTGTGGATCCAGAACAGTACGTCTACATCCTCGGCTTTCCCGCCTGGTTCTTTTTGAGCTGTATTGTCAGCGTCTTTCTATTCAGCATTCTGACCTGGATCATCGTCTCCTTAGTCTTCAAGGACATGCCACTCGAAGAAACAGATGGTGAAGAGGGAGAGGCCAGTTGAGTGGAGAGCTGTCCTATCTGATCCAACTCTGGGTTCCGCTGATATCTTACCTGTGCATAGTTATCCTTATAGGCTATTACAGCACTAGAAAGGTGAGAAAAGCCGGGGACAGGTTCATCGATGAATATTATCTTGGAAACAGGGGGCTTGGAGGATACGTGCTGGCCATGACCCTGGTCGCCACTTATGTAAGCGCATCGAGTTTTTTGGGAGGGCCTGGAACCGCTTATTCTCAAGGGCTGGGTTGGGTGTTGCTGGCCATGACCCAAATCCCAGCAGCTTACATAACATTGGGTATTTTGGGCAAAAGGTTCGCGATCGTATCCAGAAAGGTGAGAGCCGTAACCGTAATCGACGTGATAAAGGAGAGGTATGGCAACAACACCATTGTGGTGTTGATGACTTCGGTCGCGACCGTCTCTTTTTTGATCGTGGCCGTGATCGCTCAATTTGTGGGTGGGGCAAGGCTGTTCCAGACCATAACCGGCCTGCCCTACATCGTGGGACTTGTCCTTTTTGGGGGCATAGTTCTTATTTACGTCACATGGGGGGGCTTCAGAGCTGTCGTGTTGACTGACACCTTACAAGGAACCGTCATGTTGATAGGTACTATCATTATATTGATCGCCGCTTTTATGGCCGGTGGTGGGGTCTCAAGCGTTATGCAGGAGCTCTACAACACAGACCCGGACCTGATCACCCCCTTCGGCGTCGATAACTTCATCACCGTTCCCTGGATATCCTCCTTCTGGATCCTGGTGTGCATAGGCATATTGGGGCTACCGCAGAACGCTATCAGGGCGATGGCATATAAAAATTCGAAGTCCATGCACAGGGCAATAGTGATCGGCACGGTGGTATCGGGCGTGCTAATGCTGGGGCTTCACCTCTCTGGGTCCGTTGCCAGAGTTTTAATCTCTGTCCCCGAGGGACTCACGACGGATAGCATAATGCCCCTTTTAGCGATGGATCTGTTCCCTGCCTGGCTGGTCGGTATATTTCTAGCCGCGCCTTTGGCTACTATAATGTCAACGGTGGATTCCCAGCTTATTCTGATGTCCAGCACCATAATGAGGGATCTGTACATCAGCTATGTAAACCCGGATCTCTCGAGCGATAAGTTAAAGGTTCTGAGCATGCTGACAACGGCAATTCTGGGTCTGATAATAATCGTAGCCGCCCTGAACCCTCCATCCCTGATCATCTGGATAAACCTTTACGCCTTTGGTGGATTGGAGGCTACTTTCTTCTGGGTCCTCGTTCTAGGGCTATATTGGAGGAGGGCCAATGCACAGGGAGCTATCGCATCTATGGGAGTTGGCATAATCAGCTTTTTGCTGATAAGCGAGTTGTGGCCAAGGCCATTTGGGGCTCACCCCATAGTTTTGGCGCTGATTCTGGCGCTCATAGCGTTTGTCATCGCGACATACGCTACCAGCCCGCCTAGCGACGAGACTATTGAGAAATTTTGGGGGGCTTAAAGGTGATCGAATGATGGATAAAAGAGCGATCGAGCATGTAGATGAAGAAGAGGTGGTAACTCTTACAAGAGAGCTGGTTAGTATCCCTAGCGTATATGATCCTGAGGGGGGAGGCAACGAGGAAAGGGCAGCCATGTTCGTCAGGGATAGGCTCGTCGGAGAGGGTTTTGAAGTGCACGTCGATATGGTCGCCCCACACCGGCCAAACGTGATAGCGATATTGAAGGGCGGCAGACCCGGAAGAACAGTTCTCCTGGAAGCGCACACGGACGTCGTTACCACTGGGGATGTTGACGAGTGGAGATATCCTCCTTTCGAGGCCAAATTGATAGAAGGCAAGATATATGGGAGAGGCGCCTGCGACACCAAGAACAATCTAGCTTCCGCCATCATAGCAGCTAAGGCGATAAAAGATTCGGGAATAGATTTCCCGGGCAAAATCGTGCTGTGCTTTCCCGTCGATGAAGAGGGGATGATGACTGGGATAAAGCATTTCATAAAACGGGGATGGGCGGACGATGTGGACGGCGCGATCATATGTGAACCGGAGGACAACAATTTGTGCCCGGACATAAAAGGGGCGATCAGAGCGATCATAAAAATTAAAGGAAAGATGGCACATGGTGCCATGCCCCTTACGGGGATAAATCCCAACCCCAGAATGGCGGCGTTGATATTAAAATTACAGGATTTTGAACGGAGGGAGATCGAAAGACTTGGTTATCATGAGTATCTGGGCTATCCAAGCATCACCCCTACCGTCGTCATGTCCCCCCCCAACGGTAAGGGTCAGTTGAACGTAGTGCCGGAAGAGAGTCTAGTCGCCCTGGACATACGCACCATACCCGGTCAAGATGGCGAGTCTTTAATCGGGCGGATCGAGGGGATGTTTGAAGAGCTCAAGAGTTCCGATGAGAAATTCAGGGCTGAAATGGAGGTCATTGAGAAAAGACCATGCACGCACACCGATAAGGGCGAGTTGATAGTGAGGGCGGTGGATAAGGCATATAGGGAAATAAAGGGAGAAGAGCCCGTCTATAATGGGGTTCCAGGTGCAACGGACGGAACGTTTCTATGGGCATGGAAGCATATACCCGTTGTAGTGACCGGTTCGGGAAAGAGGGATGTGCCGCACCAGAGAGACGAGTATGTCGAGATAGATCAGCTCATAGAGACCACAAAGATTTATACCCAGGCCATTATAAACTACCTGTTTGCGGATGAATGACCAAACTGGAGGATAATGATGTCAGAAAAGAGAAAGGCGTCGATACAGGAATTTAGGGAAATGAAGAAAAAAGGCAAAAAGATAAGGATGGTGACAGCTTATGACCACCCCACAGCAGTTATCGTAGAAAAGACGGAGATAGAGATGATACTGGTGGGGGACTCCCTCGGCATGGTGGTATTGGGATACGATAGCACTGTTCCCGTTACAGTTGAGGATATCCTGCACCATACAAAACCCGTGGTAAAAGGAGCCCCCAACATCCACATCATAGCAGATATGCCATTTATGTCATACCAGGCATCGGCTGAGGACGCGATCAGGAACGCCGGAAGGTTGATCAAAGAGGGGGGGGCTGACAGCATCAAGCTCGAGGGGGGATTGAATTATGCTTCTACCGTTAGAGCCATAGTCAAGGCGGGAGTGCCAGTCATGGCACATATAGGCCTTACTCCTCAGACGGCTTCGAGCCTCGGGGGATTCAAGGTTCAGGGCAAAGACGCCGAGAGGGCCCAGGAACTGATCGATAGTGTAGTGGCCCTGGAAGATGCAGGCGCTTTTGCGATAGTGCTGGAGTGCATCCCCTCACCCCTGGCGAAGATGATATCGGAGAGACTCGCGATACCCACTATAGGGATAGGGGCGGGGCCATATTGTGATGGGCAGGTGCTCGTCACGCAGGATCTTCTTGGCCTTTTCGACAGGTTCGTTCCCAAATTCGTCAAGCAATACGCTCAGATCGGGCAGCTGGAGCTGGAAGCTCTGAACAGATACGCTGAAGAAGTCGCATCTGGAGAATTTCCCGGCAAGGCCCATAGCTACACGATGAAAGAAGAGGAGCTGAGAAAGCTTAGACCATGATAGTAATTCTGGGTTCAGGAGCCTTAGGCTCGATCTTTGGAGGGAGATTAACCGAAGCGAGGGAGAGCGTCGTACTCATAGACACGTGGAGAGAGCACGTCGATGAGATGAATAATAACGGTCTAAACATCGAGGGCGTTGGGGGCAGTAGAGTAATACCGGTAAGAGCCGTGACCTCTCCAAAGGAGGTGGAAGGGAAAGTGGAATTGGTGATAATCCTCGTTAAATCCATGGACACCGAAACCACTATCGAGGATGCTTTGCCCATAATAGGTAACGATACACTGGTGATGACCCTCCAAAATGGATTGGGAAACGCGGAGAGAATAGCGGAGATCGTAGGTGGAGAAAAGGTCATAGCAGGAGTGACTTCTGACGGGGCCACTCTATTGGGTCCGGGTCATGTGAGGCACATCGCTCTTGGGAGCACCACCATCGGACCGTTAACGGGAGAAATGACCGAAAGGGTGAAGGAAACGGCAGATCTGCTCACAAAAGCGGGATTTCACACTGGACTATCCACAGATGTCCCAAGTACGATATGGGATAAGCTTTTGGTAAACGCGGGGATAAACGCTCTTACAGCAGTGTTGAGAGTTCCTAACGGATATCTGGTCAAACATAAAAGCGCAGAGAAATTGTTGGAGATGGTCCTAAAAGAGAGTGTAGAGGTCTGCAGGGCCAAGGGCATAAAACTGGAACGCGATCCCATAGAATACTGTAAACAGGTGGCGAGAAACACGGCGGGAAATCTTTCGTCGATGTACCAGGACGTGTTAAACAGAAGGCCAAGCGAGATAGACTACATCAATGGAGCGATCGCGAGAGAAGGAAAAAGATATGGAATAGAAACTCCAGTGAATGAGGTTCTGGTAAAGATGGTGAAAGCCGTAGAGGAAGGTTACGAAGGTTAAATTGAATCCATCTTATGCGACCTATCTAGTATCAGCTCAGCCGCTATACTCACGGCTATCTCCGCTGGTGTTTTTGCTTTCACAAGACCTATTGGGCAGTGGATTTTATCTATTTTTGATGAGCTGATGCCGCTCTCTTTTAGACGAGTTTTGAGCTCCTTCGCTTTGATCTCGCTGCCTATTACCCCCAGGTATATGGGCATTTCGCCATTTAATATCACCCTTGCGATTTCGTAGTCCTTCTCATGCGAATCAGTGGCGATAACCACATATTTCTGCTCCAGATTCAACGATGGAACCATCTCCAGTAATTTTGGGTAGGGGTTGATCATCGTGCTTTCCACTCTAACATCCTCTCTATAATCGAGTACCAAGGGTTTAAATCCTATCTCAGACGCGATCTTGGAGAGGTGAAAGGCTATATTGCCGCCCCCAAATATATGGAGCTCGTCGCCCCCGGAGATGTGCTCAAGGAATACGGACACCTCGCCCCCACAGCTCATCCCTATGTCGCCCAGATCCGCCTCAATTAAGGCGCTTTTTCCCTTCCCCAGTTTTCTCGCTCTTTCGATAACCAGCTTCTCCAGTTCTCCTCCGCCAACGCTTCCGCATACGGAGTCCTTTAAAATGAGCATCTTAAACCCCTCCCTGCTGGGAGTTGGACCATCGGTTTTAACCACAGTGGCCAGCACTATATCCTCCCCATCATCGAGGGACTCTATCGCCTTTTTAAATACCTTTTCAGTATCGTCGCCCATTTGGCACCTCCTTCACCCATATAGGAGAAAAAGTTTAAAGTTTAACTTTTTGAGCTTGATTTACCTTATCTTAACTTAGATCGCAGTAGCTCTTTTTTCCGCATAATTAACGTGTGCGTATCTTTTAGGCGTTACTAAATCGGTTTTGAGAGGAAAAGATAAAAAACGCCATTCCGCTAACTCACCATGCCTATTGATCCCTGGTCGAGTGAGGAGGTCGATTATACTAAGCTCTCATCGTTCGGCATCGAAGATTTCGATGCGAAGGGCTTACCGAATCCAGCACCCCTGTTCAAGAGGGGTATAGTGTTTGGTCAGAGGGACTTTTGGAGGATTAAAGAGGTGATCAAGCAAAAAAAGAAGAAAAAATTCGCTGTTCTAACCGGGTTAATGCCATCGGGCAAGATGCACTTCGGCCACAAGATGGTAATAGACCAGGTCTTATACTTTCAATCTCTGGGTGGGGAGGTCTTTCTGGCAGTGGCCGACCTGGAGGCATACGCCACCAGGAACGTACCTCTGGAGAAATCAGGAAAGGTGGCGATATCAGAATATATAAAGAATTACCTGGCTCTTGGGCTGGACCCCAAAACGGAGTTCTACCCCCAGTCCAGGAGAAAAGAAGTGTTGGATCTGGCATTTGCCATGGGCAGAAGCGTTACCTTAAGCGAGGCCAACGCCATCTATGGATTTGGAAATTCCACCTCTTTATCACACATCTATACGCCTTTGATACAGGTGGGGGATATACTCCACGTTCAGCTGGAAGAGCATGGGGGCCCAAGGCCTACCCTGGTGCCAGTTGGAATAGACCAGGACCCCCACATACGTTTGACCAGAGATCTAGCCGCCAGGAACAGGATGTTCAACATTCAAGACGATGCCATCTTCGTGAGGGGAAGCGAAGAGGAGATCGATCCCAGGATGGATCGGCTCATAGGTGCTCTAAACCTGAAAAAAAGGGAATACAAAGAGAACCGAAAATATAGAGCGCTCTACCTCAAGAAAAAGGTTACAAATTTAGAGAAGAGGGTAGCGGATCTCGAAAGTGAACTGGGAGGTTATGGTTTCTATCCTCCGTCCTCCACCTATCACAGACACATGCACGGCTTAACCGGCGGAAAGATGTCGAGTTCGAAACCCGACAGCGCTATCTTTTTGACGGACAGCCCTAAGGAAGCGAGGAAGAAGGTGATGAGGTGTAAAACGGGTGGGGCGGTCTCGGTCGAGGAACAGAGAAAGGACGGGGGGAATCCAGATGTCTGTTGCGTGTACGAGCTCTTGCTCTACCATATGGTGAAGAGCGACGAAGAGCTAGCGGATATATACAACTCCTGCAGAAGTGGAGAAAGGCTCTGCGGCCATTGCAAAAAAGATTGTGCGGATAGGCTGGAGATCTTCTTAAGGGAATTAGAGGACAAAAGAAGAGGGATATCAGATAAGGACATAATGGTAAATCCTTAATTTTAATAGCTATGAAAAGGGAAGCAACCAGCTCTTCACGTCTTTTTTCATGGGCCTCTGCTTCCTGGCACTCTCCAGATCCTTACTATTGAGGTGAGCGCACACCCTGTCCTCCCCCATATATTTTGCCCTGATGACCTCCTCTCCCCATGGGTCCAGAACCCTGCTCCCCCCCCAGAATAAAAGATTGCCCTGCGCCCCGCACAGGTTGACGTAGATGAGATAAGAAGAATTCTCCGCCGCCCTGGCCGGCATCACCTTTTCGAAAAAAGGCCTGCTCTGTACAGGAGAGGCGGATATGCATATGATTACCTCGGCTCCCTTCATCATGAGAACTCTAGCCAACTCCGGAAAGGAGATGTCGTAACAGATCATCAATCCTATCTTTCCCAGCTCGGTACCCACCACTTTTACGTCATCGCCCTCCGTAAAGAGATCCTTTTCTCTGAAGGGGCCAAAGTGGGGCAGATGAACCTTTCTGTAGATCTTTTCTCCCTCCGGGGTTGCGAAGATCAACGAGTTGAAGAGTTTCTCACCATCTATGATGGGGGCTCCATACACTATGTACTTTTTCTCTTGCTTTGCAAGCCTCACGAGATCTTCGATCCCACCGGCTAGAGATCTCAAATCAACGTCATAAGAGTACCCAGTAGCAGAGAACTCCCCGAATACTATGAGATCTGCTTGACTTTCCTTTGCTATCTCGAGCATCCTATCCCCATTTGCCCTCTTATCTCCGATCGTTGGAGTTAATTGTACAAGCTCGACATCGAAGTCAATCATGCTCCCCAAAATCGTGGCCGGTCTATTTTACTTTATCTATTTTAAAAAGATCCAATCTAAATAATTTGTCCCTCAAAAAAATTATAAGCTTGAAACGATTGTCTGACAAAGCGCAGAGGTAAAAAATGGACGGATGGAAAGATCAACTGAGAAACAGCATAAGGACGATGGACGATCTCAAAAAGAGGGTCAATTTGCCACAAGAAGAAGAGAAGAGGTTAGCTGAGGCTATCGAGATTTTCCCCATGCAGATAACCCCCTATTACTTCAACCTGATAAATTGGGACGACCCGGATGACCCGATAAGGAAGGAGGTCATCCCGGTGGCGGATGAGCTCAGCGTGGCGGGTTCACTGGATCCGAGCTTGGAGAGCACTATCACCCGATTAAGGGGAGTTCAACACAAATATGGGCCCACGGCCCTGTTCCTGGTGAGCGACATGTGCTCCAGCTACTGCAGATTCTGTTTTAGAAGGCGGTTAAAGGTGGAAGGAAAGACTGACCAGATCATCGAGAGCCCGGAGCACCTGAAAAACGCTCTGGAATATGTAAAAGAGCATAAAGAGATCGATAACGTCCTGCTCAGCGGCGGGGACCCATTGATGTTGAGCAACGGGTGGCTCGACACCATTTTAAATGGACTGAGGGACATAGAACACGTCAGGATGATCAGGATCGGCACCAGAACGCCCGTCTATCTCCCGCAGAGGATAATCGCGGACGAAGAGTTCAGAAGCATTATATCGAACCACAACAGGGAGGACCGCAGGATATACTTCGTCGTGCACTTTAACCACGTTAGAGAGCTGACAGAGGAGGCGATAACGGGCCTGAGGATGTTGGGCGAGATCGGAGTGATTTTGAGGAACCAGACTGTCCTGCTCAGAGGGGTAAACGATAACCCGGAAACTATACGGGAATTATTCAACAAGTTGAGCTACGTGGGCGTCACCCCCTACTATCTGTTCCAGTGCAGACCGATAAAGGGCGGCAAATATTTCCAGGTGCCCTTAGCTGAAGGCTACAGAATATTCGAGGATGCAAAAAAAGGGATGAGCGGCCTGGCCAAGACCGCTAGATACATAATGTCCCATACAACGGGCAAGATCGCGACAGTTGGGATAGAGGATGGCAGATTTTATTTTAAATACCATCAGGCCAAGAACCCCGAGGATGTGGGCAGGTTCTTCTCCCTACCGTTGAAAGAAGATGCCTATTGGTTTGACGATTTAATGTAATTCCAGATAAAAAGATAAAAATAAAAAAAATAAAAACAGAGGGAGGGGCTTAGTACTCCTCTCCGCCTGGCATTCCGCCTGGCATTCCGCCTGGCATGCCTCCACCCGGTGGCATCCCTGCGCCTGACGTTTTGGAGGCGATCACGTCGTCTATGCGCATTATCATGTTAGCGACTTCTGCCGCGGATTTTATGGCCTGCGCCTTAACCCTCAACGGTTCGATGACGCCGCTACTCACCATGTCAACGACCTTCCCCGTGTGGGCGTCCAGACCGAAGGTCTTGTTGCCGCTTTCGTGAGTCGATCTGAGGTCTACCAGGGTGTTAATCGAATCCAGCCCTGCATTTTCGGCCAGCGTCCTTGGGATTATGTCCATCGAGTTGGCGAAAGCCTCGATCGCCAGCTGTTCCCTTCCACCCACCGATGATGCGTACCTTCTAAGGCCGAGGGCCACTTCGATCTCAGTGGAGCTCCCTCCAGGTATAACTTTACCGTCCTCCAGGCCAATGATTAGAACGCCGAGAGCGTCATGGATAGACCTCTCCACCTCGTCGACTACGTGCTCGCTTCCTCCTCTCACCAGGAGCGAGACTGCCTTCGGATTTGCGCACTCCGTCACAAATGTCATTTCGTCATCGCCTATCTTGCGCTCCTCCACTACACCGGATTTTCCCAGATCTTCGGGGGTTAGATCGTCAAGGCTCGTGACCATGTTGGCTCCCGTCGCTTTTACCAGTTTCTCCATGTCGGACTTCTTGACCCTCCTCACCGCGTATATGCCATCTTTGGCGAGGAAGTGTTGAGCTACGTCATCTATGCCCTTCTGGCATATGAGCACGCTGGCTCCGCTGTCCTTAACCTTAGCGACCATGGATCTTAGCATGTGCTCCTCTTCGTCGAGGAACGACTGCAGTTGAGTCGGATCTGTTATCTGGATTCTGGCATCTACCTCGGTCTTCTTTACCTCCAGGGCAGCATCCACCAGAGCTACCTTAGCATCTTTTATCTTCTTTGGCATCCCTGGATGAACCCTCTCCTTGTCTATTATTATGCCCTGTATAAGCGTCGTATCATCTACAGAACCTCCCTGCTTCTTCTCGACCTTTATGTCATCTATGTCGCCGACCAGTTTTCCGTTCTCCTCCTCCATCACGGCCAATACCGACTTTATGCAGAGATCGGATAGGAGATCTTTGTAACCGCTAGCGCTCTTCCCCGACATCGCGGTGACAGCCAAGCTCTTGAGCATGGATCTATCCTCCTTGGCGATCTTCACCGCAATACTGTCTAGAACCCCCATGGCCTTTTCGGCCGCAAGTCTGTATCCTTCGGTTATTATCGTTGGATGGACGTTCTGGTTCGCCAGCTCGGAGGCGTTCTTCAGAAGTTCCCCCGAGATCACCACGGCCGTGGTCGTGCCGTCGTAGCACTCCTGGTCCTGGGTCTTCGCGACCTCTATTATCATCTTCGCGGCCGGATGCTCGACATCTATCTCCTTCAAAATGGTAACGCCATCATTCGTTATGGTGACATCTCCCATGCTGTCGACCAGCATCTTGTCCATTCCCTTTGGTCCCAGGGTGGTGCGCACCGCATCAGCTATAGCTCTAGCGGCCATCGCGTTGTTCTCCTGGGCCCCTTTGCCTTTCTCTCTTCTAGTGCCTTCCTTAAGTATTATTACTGGCTGAGTTCCCATCATTTAATTACCTCGCGCATTTTTACCTGTAAATGCAATTCTATATTTAAAAGTTGTTATGTCGTCGATCAGCTTAGAGGGGGATCTTGGATGAAGATAGAAGGAGTAGACTAACCTTTTTTACCGTCACGACGACGTCAGAGCTCATGGAATTTTTGACGGTGCACGCTATATCCGCCAGTCTCTTTACAGTTTCCAGTTCTTTCAGATTCTTTCTGTCGGCATAACCCTTCGGTTTGCCCTCCACTTTTTTAACATCCAGCTTTCTTCTCTGAGAAACATAGATCTGAAATGGAAACTCGATATAAATACCTGGCATTGCGATAATGCCAGCGTAGATAAGAGTGCAAATGGGTACTCCTCCGGAATAGTAAC
>DACJ01000019.1:5866-8902 GCA_002494765.1 Euryarchaeota archaeon UBA186 | reverse complement strand
AGGGAGATCCCCAAAGAGACGTGGTAACCGTCAAGAGGGCCGTTCCCCTCAAGGGAGTTATTCCCATCTATTAGCGCGAGGTCCGGAAGGCACTCGAGCATAGATCGGGCTATGTTCTCGTGTATCCACCTTATGGACTTCTCCTCTTCAGGCCCATCGAATATCCCACCAACATCGGTAAAAAGGTCAAGCATATTCGTTATGGAGCCCATGAATATGTGTTTACAATGGGTCTTGATGGGGGAGCAACTGATTATGAACGCATTCGGATCCTTGAGTCTTGAGGGCAGACCCAGTTCTATTTCCTCCATATTAAGCGTGGATCTAGCGGTTATGATGTGGGAATCATCTTCCTTGAGATCTAGAAACTCAAATCCGAGCTCATCGTAGCCCAGATCCCTGAACCTATCAAGATCTCTGCCTATCAATGAGATGGACGATGGGTTGGCGACATCGAGGGAATCCGCTATCGCCTCTAGGACTCCTGTGGGGGTGGTGAAATCGTCGTTCCCGATTACATGAGGCTTTATCATGACCGTTTTTCCCTCGACCTTCTCCGTCAACTTAACCCTCACCGAGGACAGGATTTCAAGGGAGCTCTCATAGGGCCCCCCTTTTGCCGAGATCACTCTGCTCTTCGATTCCACCTTCATCTTGATAAAATCCGTATAGGGCTATTTCTATTTATCTATCGTTTAGGAGGACCGAGAACTCCCCGACCCGTTCAGCGCCTTCAGGTGGTGGGGCATCCGTGAAATGCAGATCCCTGATATGAAGCGTCTCCTTTATCTCATCATAAAAATCTGCCAGTTCTCCCCCCGCGTATATGGTAACGGACGAGAGCTCGGAGCTCAGGGGCAAAGCCATGGAGGATTTTAGAGCCCTCAATCCCGATATCAGAGATCTGGCCTTCTCCCCCCCGTCGTAGGACTTCTCGTCTCTGAGCTCGGGCTCGGGCCAGCTGATTATCGATCCCTCAGGGTCCAACTGATAGTAGAGCTCCTCTGTTATGGAGGGGAGAAACGGGTGCAGCATCTTGACCACATCTTTTCCTATTCTCGCTAATGTGTATACGGCGCTCTCGGTCTCCCGGCGATCTTCTCCGTCTCCCCTATATATCCTGTATTTTGCCATCTCGATATAGTCGTCGGCGAAGATATGCCAGACGAAGTCCTCCACCTCCCTTATAGCGTGCTGGAAGTCCATCTCATCCATGTAAGAGGTCGCCTTCTCCATCACCTTCGACAGAGCCGTCAAAATCCACCTGTCCGCTGGCCTCAGGTCTCTATCTCCGTTTTGGGATTTGTCCTGGGCTATCGTCACGAACTTCACCACGTTTCTCAGCTTCCTCTGGAATTTTGCCCCCCTCTTCACATCGTTCCAGCGGAATGGGGTATCCATACCAAGAGCGCAGTTTGCCGCGAAGTACCTGAGGCAATCGGATCCATACTTCTCCACGATCTCAATGGGGTCTATCGCGTTGCCCCAGCTTGCGTGCATCGGCCTGCCGTCAGGTGCGAGGATGAAACCGCTGATCATCACCGAGTCAAACGGCTTTTGTCCCGTAGATAGATAGCACCTCAGAGCCGTGTAGTACAACCAGGTTCTGATTATATCGTGGGATTGCGGCCTAAGCGACATGGGGTAGTTCGATCCGTTTTCCCTATTTACTAGAGGGGTGATGCTCGAATCCATCCAGGTGTCAAAGACCTCATCTGACCCCTTTAAGGGACCACCGCAGCGAGGGCATTTGTCCACGGGAGGGGGATCCAAAGTGGGATCAACATAGCACTGTTCTCTCTTGGCCACTACCACAGAAGAGCAATCCTCGCAGTACCATATCGGGATGGGCGTCGCGTAATACCTCATCCTCGATATGGGCCAGTCCCACTCCAGAGAGGACGTCCAGTCCTTCAACCTGGTCCTCATGAAATCGGGGTAAAAGCGCATCTCGTCTGCAATGCCATCCACCTCGTCTTTAAAAGCCATGGTCTTCAAGAACCACTGATCCGTCACCAGATACTCTATTGGGGTGTGGCATCTCCAGCAAACGGCAACGTTCTGATCTATTTTTTCCTTTTTGACGATGAGGCATTCCTCTTCCAGATCTTCGACGATAGCTCTTCGGGCCTTTTCTACGGCCATTCCCTCATACTTGCCGCATAAGGGGGTCATCTTTCCTTCTTCATCGATGGCCCTATCAATCTCCAATTTATACTTGTGAACCCAACGTAGATCTTCTTTGTCCCCGATCGTGCATATCATGACCATGCCGCTGCCGAAGTCCGGATCTACTGCCTCATCCTCCACGATCTTTACCCTATCGCCAATGGGGGTGACGGCAGTTTTTCCCTCAAGCCCCTCATATCGATCGTCGCCTGGATGATAGGCCAGCAGCTTGCACGCGGGGATAAGCTCAGGGCGGGTGGTGGCTACGATTACTTCGCTATCATCCATCTTAAAAATGATGTGGTTAAACCCGCTTTTTCGGAGCCTGTACTCAACCTCAGCATCCGCCAAAGATGTGGCACATCTGGGACACCAGTTTACCGGTCTTTTATCTCTGTAGACCAGATCCCTTTCAAAAAGGTCGATGAAGGTGAGTTGGGTTATTTTTCTGTATTCAGGAGAGTCGGTCCGATAGTAGATCGAATCATCCATGGATATGGACAGCCGGTTATACTGGTCTCGTACTCTTTGAATATTCTGCTCTGCGAACTCCCTGCACAACTCGTTGAATTTTTTTCTGCCCACCTCCTTTGGATTCACTCCATACCTCTTCTCCACCTCCACCTCGATGGGCAGGCCGTTTACATCCACACACAATGGAAAGAAGACGTCAAATCCCCTCATGCGTTTGTATCTGGCGACAAAATCTATCTGTGAGTAGCTGGTCGCGTGCCCTATGTGTAAGGGCCCAGAAACGTAACGTGGAGGGGTGTCAATCGAGTAGAGCATCATCCAGCATATCTCGAGGCTATTTAAGGCTTTATAGATGGCAAGGTTTTTAATTTATACAAAGTATGTAAACTCAAG
>DACJ01000019.1:0-5855 GCA_002494765.1 Euryarchaeota archaeon UBA186 | reverse complement strand
AGGGTTAGAAGGGAGAGGGGGGAACTGGTAGATTAAGTGGGGGTTTCTCCTTCTTTTTTTAGTCCGGGGAGATCCTTAAAGTGACGAGTATGACAATTTATACCTTTTAGTAATACCTTATCTTTGATGCAAAAACATATATACTATTTGTTATTACTCATAACTAATGAAGACCATATCGCTCAGGGTCCCTGACTGGATATATTCTGAGATGAAGAAGTTAGATGTCAATTGGTCCGAGAAGATACGCCAGGCTCTGGAGAAGAATATCAGATCTGAGAAGATGCGGAAAGCCTGTGAAGTCCAGGACAAGTTAAGAAAAAAAGCCAGCGGCCAATGGTCTGGAACCCAAGAGGTACGAAAATGGCGGGACAGAAGATAGTTATTGACGCTTCGGTTGCAGTCAAGTGGTACAATCCTGAGAAGCTATCTGAGAGAGCACTGGAGCTCAGATCAAAGCACGTAAAAGGTGAGGTTATGCTCTATGCTCCAGATCTCCTTTTATATGAAGTTACCAACGCCCTTAGATGGAACCCAGAGTTGGGAGATGAAGATGTCAGGCTGGCCGCTCAATCTCTTGAGGATATTATGATAGTTTTCGAGAAGCCATCTTTTGGGCTGGCTGTCCAGTTAGCCTACGCTTCAGGCCTAACGATCTATGATGCATCCTACCTGGCTCTTGCCAGAGATCTTGGGTGTGAGTTGGTAACGGCTGACAAAACTCTCCTGGAGAAAGGCGAGGAGAACGTTATCCCTCTCGGGAGGGGAGGTTGATGGTACTGGTTGTAGGCGAACCTCGATCAGAAATTGAAAGAAGTGATGGAAAGGGCGCGCCCATCAACGGAGCTTCAGACCTACCTCAAGTGCTCAAATGATACCTAGCGCGGTTAGAGATCGCGATCTAACGGTCGAGGACTCGGAGGCGATCGTCTACCTCGAGAGCATTCTCCACGATATCGGGCACGCTATGAAGGGCCGCGAATACTCTTCAAGCCCTCTGACCCCAGAGG
Source organism: Euryarchaeota archaeon UBA186 (assembly GCA_002494765.1). GTDB lineage: Archaea > Thermoplasmatota > UBA186 > UBA186 > UBA186 > UBA186. Next base: position 4,845 of record DACJ01000019.1, on the reverse strand, counting down.
GGGTTAGTTAAGATAGCTGATGCTCTCGACATGGAGGAGGGCAGAGCTAGGATGCCCTTCTCCAAGGGGAGCGATCCATACTCAGCGAGTATAGGATCTAAAAAGGGTTATCGGGTCTCCTACTTTCAAACCGAGAATTTCCGAGCATTTCTTCCTATATGAAGCCAATTCCAGAAAACCAGAGCTTGATACTAAAGCTATGATCTCACCGGGCTTGGAAAGGGCATAGCTATCGAGAAACCTAAAGCCGAATTTTCTGCCCTTGATCTCGAAGAGAGCCCTATCCCCATCCAGAAGATCGGGGATTATGCTGGTTATACAATCCCCGAACCTGTCTACGAATAGGATCTTACCTTTAACGTAGCTCTCTGAGGTAATGCTCTTCCCATATTCTAGATCGAGCAGGCCCAGATCCACCAGTTCGCTTGGGTTCACTTCTTCACCCACCTCTTCTGCGTTCTTTCCCGTGTCTAAAAGTGCACCTACAGGCGCGAAAAGATCCCTTCCATGAAAGGTCTTGGGCTCCAATCCAGTTTCACGGATTTCGTAACACCTCTCAATCCCCAACTTTCTGGCGGCATCGACCATTAGCCCATTATCCGGCCCCACCAAAAAAGAATCTTTGCACTCTATCACCACCCCCTTCCTTTCGCTCCCAACCCCCGGGTCAACGACGCAAACGTGCACCGAGTCCGGGAAGAACGGAAGAGTGGTGAACAGCACATAAGCCCCAGATACTATATCATGGGGCGGTATCTCGTGGGTGATGTCCAATATCTTCGCTTCTGGGTTCGTATTGAGGATGGAAGCCTTCATCTGAGCGACGTAGTGGGAATCGCCAAAATCCGTCATTAGGGTTATCATCTTTAGTTAAATGGGGAGGATAGATAAATCTTATACAGTTTCGATGGTGAAAATCTAGTTCTTCGCCTTATTTTTCCCGTGAATTGGACAGTCCTCTGGTCTCATTGGCGAGCACTCTATATACTCGCCAGTTTCATAAAAATGCTTGAAGTGATCGAGCCATCTGGATCCATCTTTCGGCATATTGACGAATTTCACGAACTTCGTCAATACCTCTAGCGTCTCTGGGTTGACGACGTGCTCTATCCTGCAAGCATCGTCATCAGCTATCCGTTCGTCGACCCCAAGAACCGAGAGGAAATTCTTAAGGACCCTGTGCTTCTCCTTCGTGATCTTAGCGATCTCTTTCCCACTTTGGGTCAGGGTCACTCCGCTGTACTTCTCATAGTTGATGTAACCCGTCTCACTGAGTTTCTGGAACATCTCGGTCACGCTAGAAAGGCCTACCCCTAAGCGTTCTGAGACGTCCTTAACTTTAGCGTAACCCTTCTTCCTCGCGATGGCTTCTATAGCCTCCAGATAATCCTCAGCCCTTTCCGTAGTCATGGTCTACCAGATCATTTCTTATTGATGGGGTCGTATATAAGCATAGCGCATAAGAACTTTTTAAGCGTCGAAGCCCAAGCATCGGAGCCCCTTCTTCGTAAGATGGTAAATCGCACTTTCTGAATGGCAATCGCCTGCCAAGCATTTTGACGTATGGCAGGATGGGCATTCGCTTCGTCCAACCTCATGAAGAGCTTCCACGTATCCCATGCGTTCCATCATTTCAAGCCTGTTCTTCAGGTCATCGAGACCTGCCCCTAGCCTTCGGGCCATTTCCGGGAGGGTGATGCCCCCGAGAGACATGAGTTTTAGGATGTCCTTAATCATCTCTTACGCTCCTCCAGCTTTACACACCTGCTCTGGATAATCCTTTGAGGGAAAATTTATGCCTCCAGGCCAGCAGGGCGGCAAATGGTAAGAGCCCCAGATAAATGCCCGGCTTCATATCATCGAGGGGTGCCCAATCCTCGAAATCCTCGCTTCTTATGGCATAAGCTTCCAAAGCGTCCGCACCCATTATCAAAAGGTATATAGCTGTGAATCCCAGCGCCAGCAATATGCCGACATAGATGTATGCTACGCCTTCGTTAATTCCCGCATTCAACTCCTTAACGCCGTACAGGAATACCATCCCTATCAGCACGAGGATCAACCCTCCAGCGATATCTGACGGTACGAATATCGCCTTTGTCCATCCGGAGCCGTAGCCCAGCCCCACAACTACCTGGATAAGTCCGAATACCACATAGATCGTCCCGGCTATTAGCCCGAAGACTATTTTCCCAGCTTCCTTCTTTACCATGTCGTTACCTCATCCATATCCCAGGACCCCCCCCACTCGGAAGATCATGAATGATATTAACCATGCGAGGCCTATGCCATAAACTATAGCGAAGAGCGTCCATTTCCAGGAGCCGGTCTCTTTCCTTATAACACCAACGGTCGCAAGACACGGCATGTATATCAGAGTGAAGGCCATAAGGCCAAGCGAATTCAGAGGATAAATATTAGGATCGTTCTGTAAGCTCTCAGTAAGGGCGGTTTCATCCTCCCCCGCTCCATATAGCACACCCATCGAACCCACAACGATCTCTTTGGCCAGGAAGCCAAATAGCAAAGCCACAGCGATCTTCCAGTCAAAACCCAGGGGCGCGACTAGAGGCTCTAGAACATGACCAATCATCCCCGCAATGCTTTTTTCAGCACCATATTCCACGCCCCAGGGCAGAGACGCCAATAACCACACGATGATAGCGCCCAGGAGTATGACGGTTCCAGCCTTCTTTAGATACATTGATCCTCTCTCCCACATGTGGATTATGCCCGTTTTCAGCGTTGGGAGCCTATAGGGGGGCAGTTCCATGATGAAGGGAGCTGGTTTTCCCTTTAAGAGCGTGGTCCTGAACAGCTTCGCGGAGAGGATGGCAACCACCATTCCGAGAACGTACATGCTGAAGACGACCGTGCCGGCCTCTTTGCCGAAGAATGCCCCAGCCAGCAAAACGTAGACGGGCAATCTAGCACCGCAGGACATAAAGGGGTTTATGAGTATGGTTATCAATCGGTCATTTTTATCCTCTATACTTCTGGTGGCCATTATCGCCGGCACGTTGCATCCGAAGCCCATCAGCATGGGAATGAACGACTTTCCGTGAAGACCGATCTTGTACATCAACCGATCCATGATGAATGCGGCTCTGGCCAAATACCCGCTGTCCTCCAGGAGGGAGAGCATAAGAAACAGGATGAATATGTTGGGGATAAAAATCAGCACGAACCCAACCCCCCCGATTATGCCATCACCTATCAGCGATGCGAGCCAGGCAGGCTCGAGATTCTCAGAGACGAAACCGGCTAGCCATGCAAAAGAAAAATCGATGAAGTCCATGAAGGGCGTCGCAAAGGTAAATGTGAGTTCAAACGCCCCCCACATCAGTGCCAAAAAGATGGGTATGCCCAGATATTTGTTGGTAAGCACTCTATCGATGAGGTCAGAAGCGGTCACCTTTTCGACGCATCTGGAACAGACTTGAGGGAGAACCGCGTTGATCGCTTCGTACCTCTTGTCGACCATCGCTGTCTCATATTTCTCTTTATCCATTTTGTCCAATATTTTTTTAATTCGGTCTTCAACCTGACTGCCTTCGAGCTTCTTTTGGACCTCCTTATCCCCTTCGAGCAACTTAACGCTCAACCATCTCAGAGGATACCTTTTTGAGAGCTCTTCATCATCTCCAAGAATGTTCTCCAGTTCGTTTATTTCCTCCTCTACCTCGCCCCCATAGCCGATCTCGTGCTCATGGTGTTCGCCCTTCTCCGCCTCTCTAAGAACCTCATCTAAGAGCTCGTCTATGCCGAATTCCTTGCTACCCACGGTCTTTATGACTGGAATTTCGAGGAATTCTTCCATCCTTTTGAGATCGATAACATCCCCTCTGGCGTCAGCCAGGTCTGACATGTTAAGCGCTATGACCACCTTTGCGCCGAGCTCCATGAGCTGAGTCGTTAGATACAGGTTCCTCTCCAGGTTGGTCGCGTCGACTATATGGACCACGACGTCCGGTCTTTCGTCTACGATGTAATCTCTAGCAATGACCTCATCGAGGGAGTAGGCGGTGAGGCTGTAGGTCCCGGGAAGGTCTACCACTTCGATGGCGATTCCTTTGTGCACCTTCCTCCCGCTCTTTCTCTCAACGGTAACGCCAGGCCAATTTCCGACGTGTTGCCTGGCACCTGTTATCGCGTTAAAAATGGTGGTTTTTCCCACATTTGGATTTCCGGCTAGAGCGACTCTAATCCGCTTATCCTTCATCTAGCACTCGCCAACCATTATCTTCATAGCGATCCCTTTGCTCAAGGCATATTTGCACCCATTGACGGCGACTATCAAAGAACCCTTCTCAGATCTGAGAACTTTAACAGGCGCGTGATAGGTAAAGCCCATCTCTGTCAAATGCCTGGTTAAACCCCTCCCTCCATGAATGTCGGAAATTCTGCATTCCTTGCCTTCTGGCACCATTATTAAAGGCATCACCTTGCACATATCAAATCTCCAATTTTACCGATATGAGTTTTGCTTCAGACCTTCTAAACGATAGGTTGTAACCTTTGACCCTGAATTCGATAGGGTCCCCAAGAGGGGCTCTTCTAATGACCTCGATCTCCGCGCCTGGCACGACCCCCATATCGAGAATTCTCCTCCTAGCACCCCCCGCGCCAGCAACTCTAACTACTCTTCCTTTACTTTCCGGCTCCATCTGGTCAAGGGTGGTTTCCGTCTTATTCCCATTGTTTCGGTTAACTGACATTATTTCGGTATACCGTATATATCCAATGGCATATAAACTTTTAGTATTGTATCATTTCGATGAGCAAGTCTTGATAATGCTTCCTTTTTTTCTGGCATATATCTTCCCTAAAGTCCCAAACTTTCGG
>DACJ01000070.1 GCA_002494765.1 Euryarchaeota archaeon UBA186 | reverse complement strand
GATATCCTAAAGATATCCTAAGCTATAAAAGTTTGTATCCAAAATCTGAAAAAGTGCGAGGTAAAATAACGTCAAAGGTAGCCAGAGGTTCTTATCACTGTACCACGAAGTTCTTTCGGAGATACTGCCTTAACAGAAAATTTTAAATTGTGGAATATAATAGGGAAATGCCCGGCTTAGCTCAGTTTGGTTAGAGCGGGGGACTGTAGTTGTAACACAAGTCTGTTACCCCTTCCCCCCCAGCAGACATCCTCAGGTCCCCGGTTCGAATCCGGGAGCCGGGATCCTTTTTATTTGAGCCATCCTTAAAATTGTACCCCCAGCGGAGGATATTAAGGCTACGGAAAGTTTAATATACTGGGGTAACGATGGGGAATATAACATGAATAGAGGGGAATCCGCGAGCGGGCATGCGCCGCCTCATGTGATGGCGAGAGAGAAAAAGAGAAGTCTAACATGGCAGAAGAAGTTCTGGTTTTATACTGACATAGCCATGATAGGTCTCTTGATAGCCTCGATAAGCTTGACTTGCTACTTTGCATTTGAGGCTGGGTTCGAGTTCGGTAGAGATGCACTGCAGGGATTCAACTACACCATGATGTGGTGCTTTGTCATATTGACAGCGCTGTCTTTCTGCTACGTGATGATAAGGTTCTTCGACAATCAGTATCTAGCATCTAAACGGATAGTCATCAAGCTTTAGGGGGCTGAGGTGAAGAACTTTGGTCCCATCCTTGTGCTAGCCTTCCTAGCTTTGGCTTTATCTTTTTTGTTACCCTCAGTGACGGCTGATGACGATGCGATCGAGATAGGGGCGGGTGAATGGATGGAAATCGAGTTCGATTTTGAGATAGACACCGGGAGGGAAGAGATGATACTAGTTCTCGATCTAGTTTATCCCGGGGGATGGGACGGTTATATAAGAGAGAAGGATAAAATAGTCACGACGAATAAGCGCTGGTTGATAGGGCACGCCACAGCGTATGTCGATATCTGGGCACGGGTTAGGCCGGCGGAGCATGCTCTAGCTGAGGAGTATAACATATCGATCAAATGGAGTGCTAGAGATAGCGAATTGGAAAAGGGTCGTGTCACTAAGAGCGTAAGGGTTTTGCCCACTAGCTGGCTAGAGATCAGAAAAAGGCAGATCAGCTTACGGAAAGGGGGGGTGGAAGAGGTCGAGATGGAACTCAGATCCAATAACCACGTAACCGATGATCTCATCATCACTTACCCTGAGTTCTTAGAGGTGAACGTCGATCATGCATCCGAAACTTGGATAGAGATCATAGATGATAAGGAAAAGAGCACTCTGACTTTGAAGGACGTAACAGTTAAAAGTGAGAGCCCTGTCGAGCTGAAAATCAAGATAAAAGGTCTCGACTTCGGCGATGGCCAGATCAGATTGAGCTCCGTTCACTTCTTCGAGATCGTCGATGTCGAAGTGGACAAACCTAAGTTTCAAGTGGGGCTCTGGTCAATCGCTGCCATGTGCATCGTAATCGTAGCGTTGGCGATCACCGTTTTAGCGATAATCGCTCGAAGAAGAGCGAGTTAGCGCGTCCTTTTGAGAACTCCCATCAGAACCCTGAACTCCTCATCGCTTATTCCCGCTCTCCCCAATATCCGATCGATCATCTGGTAGGTCTTTCTCCTCCTATGGGCCGGGTATTCGATATCTGATAGCGCCCTTTTTATCTCCTTTCTCAACAACTCCCTTTCTCTACGGGAGGCTGGCGTCTCTTTTTTGGCCTTTGATCCAACTATTAAGGAGTAGAGCGTTATTGCAACGGCATGAGAGAGGTTCAGGACTGGATACTCTTCACTTGTGGGTATATGCATGACCATATCTGCTAGCCCTAACTCCTCGTTGTACAACCCATAATTCTCCCTTCCGAATAGTATGCCTACCCTACCATCGTATTTTTCTATCTTTTCTCTTACCTGCTCCGGGCCAAGAGCTTTTCTTACCCAATCCTTCTCCTTCTTCGCCAACACCCCAGTAGTGGCTATGATAATGTCCAGATCCTCTATTGCGGCGGGAAGATCCTCGAACCTCTTTGCCTCTTCCAGTATAGCAAGGCCGTGCTTTGCCCTTCTTTTCGCTTCTTCTCCTGTCTCGCGGCCTTTGACGATCCTCAACTCTTTGACGTTAAAATTTGCCATGGCCCTGGCTACAAGCCCAACATTTCCCCCATAAAGGGGCTCGACCAGGATAATGAAAATCATCTAAAGGCCGAATTTCTTCTTCGCTCTCTTGAATCGGTTTCTGTACTCCGTTGGGAGTTTGTGGGAAAGAACTTCAATCTCGTGGAAGGATTTGACGAAGTCACTCTTCTTTTCCGTGTTCACCATTCTCTCGAACTTTCTTCTATTATAGATGGTAATGCCCAGATACCATCCCCCGATGATGATGCCGAATGGGGGGATTATCAAGAGATACCTGCCATACTCCCCCAGGACCAGAGCTTTTTCTACGAGATCTCCCATGAACTTGGGCTCCAACTCCGCAACCAATCCCCACACAAAAAGGAAGATGCTACCCCCCAATAGGATGGAGCTGAAGAGGAGCAGGTGCTCGATGAAGAACCTTCTTATCTTTGCCCAAATTGCCATAATGGCAATATATAAAGAACGTGAGTTTAAATTTTGTGCTCAGCAGGTTTTATACCCTTTTGAGGATTAGGTAAAAAGAGGCGGCATGAAATCATTAATCGTTGGAAACGGGGCCAGAGAGCACGCGATCGCCGAGAGGATGGCGGAAGGTTCTGAACTCTATGCGTTCATATCAAAGAAGAATCCGGGGATAGCAAAGATATGCAAAGAATTTGAAATCGGAGATTTACTGGATTTCGATAAGATCAAAAAGTTCGCCGATAAGGTCGAGCCGGATTACGTATTCGTCGGCCCAGAGGGGCCCTTAGCTAAGGGTATAGTGGATGCGCTCGAGTATGAAGTAGTAGGCCCAAATGAAAATTTGGCCAAACTCGAGTCGGACAAGGGTTTTTGTAAGGAGTTCATGAAAAGGCACCTGGGACGAGGGTACCCCCAATTCGAGGTTTGCACCAGCTATACGGAAGCTAAGAATGCCATAGATGCACTTGATAAGGTGGTAGTTAAGCCAGGCGGACTGACAGCGGGAAAGGGGGTAAAGGTGATGGGTCAGCAGCTGGAGAGCAAAGAAGATGCCAAAGAATACGCAAGAGAGGTGCTTGAGAAAAAAATAGGTGGTATAGAAAAAGTGGTCATAGAAGAGAAGATTAACGGAGAAGAATTCACCCTGCAGGCCTTTACCGATGGCGTGCGTTTGGCTCCCATGCCTCTTGTCCAGGATCATAAACATGCGTACGAGAACGACGCTGGGCCCATGACCGGTGGAATGGGATCATACTCGGACTCTGACCATCTCCTCCCCTTCTTAAATGCGACGGATCATAAAGAGGCACTCAAGATCATGGAGGATACTATAGACGCAATTCGCAAAACTGGAAGGTACAGGGGCGTGTTATACGGTGGGTTCATGTTGACAAAAGACGGGCCGAAGTTGCTTGAGTACAACGTCAGATTCGGCGATCCGGAAGCGATGAACGTTCTTTCGCTCTTGAAAACCGACTTCTCCGATGTTTGCATATCCATACTTGACGGCAATCTGAAGAATGTGGAGTTCGAGCAAAAAGCGACTGTCTGTAAGTACCTGGTACCAAAGGGGTATCCCACGCACCCCGAGCCACTGGCCGAAGTATTTGTAGACAAGAAAAGAATCGAGGAGATGGGCGCTCGTCTATACTATGCATCCGTCAACGAGCGTAACGGAAAGGTCTACACATCAACATCAAGATCGTTTGGGATAGTGGGCATAGCGAAAACACTGGATGAGGCTGAGAGGATAACGGAAAGAGCCATTTCCACTGTAAACTCAGACAAGCTCGTCCATAGATCCGACATAGGGGGGAAAGAGCTGATAGAGAAGAGGATAAAACATATGCGCGAGCTCAGAGACGAATTCTAAGCAACCTTTGCTTAACATATACGTCGTAGCGATACCTATTTATAGGCAAATTTAGCTGTGGAATAAGATGGCGAAGGGAAGGATAGTGATGATTCCATCCTAGCTAGGGTGTCGACATGGGAAGCGTAAAAGACCTTAAAGTCGTCAAAAAACCTTCCAAAAATGGGCTTGGCACTGGGAGATTCATCTTCTCAGATAGATATTCTGTCTTTGACTGGGGAGAAATGCCCGACCATATAGCCCACAAGGGCGAAGCCATAGCCCTGTTAGGCGCGTACTTCTTTGAGGAGCTTGAAAGAAAAAACGTCTCGACCCATTATATAGGGCTGGTAGAGGAAGGCGAGGTAAAGAGCATCCAAGATATCAAAAAGCCAGTAAACGCGATGGAGATCAAACTTCTGCAGGTGATAGAGCCCACATCTAATGGGGGTTATGACTATTCACGCTACCTAAAGGAGAAGGAAGGGGCTCTAATTCCGTTGGAGATCATATACCGAAATTCTCTCCCTGAAGGGAGCAGCGTTTTCAAGCGTTTAAGAAAGGGAGAATTGAAACCTGAGGATATCGGTTTAGATAAATTTCCGGCCCCCGGCCAAACTCTTGACCCCCCAATTTTGGATTTTTCCACAAAACTTGAGATCACCGATAGGTACCTGAGCAAGAACGAGGCCAGGAAGATCTCGGGTCTGAGCGATGAGGAGCTAGAGGAGATAAGGGATATAACGATGGACGTAAACCGCTTGATCTCCCGGGAATTCTCCAGGGTGGGATTAACCAACGAAGACGGGAAAGTGGAGTTTGGTCAAGATACCGATGGAAAACTTATCCTGGTGGATGTGGTGGGAACGTTAGACGAGTGCCGTTTTACCTATCAAGGCTTACCTGTAAGCAAGGAGATCGCAAGAATATACTATCGCAACACCGAATGGTATGGCGCGGTAGAAAAGGCCCAGAGACATGGGGTGGAATGGAAGGAGATGTGTCCCGCTCCGCCACCGCTACCACAAGGGCTGAAAGTAGCGATCTCGGAGCTTTATCGCGCATGTACAAATGAGATAACCGGTAAAAATTGGTTCGATGCTCCGCCGTTAAAAGATGTATTAAAAGAGGTAAAGGGGAAACTATGAGGGAGTATGAGATCGACGTGATAATCAAAAACAAACCTATCGTTAAGGATCCAGAGGGAGAAACTATTCTAAAAGATTTGATACACAAACAGGGCTACGATACGATCACATCGGCAAGGGCCGGGAAGCTCATAAGTTTAAGGGTGAAGGCTGCGAACGGAGAAAAAGCCAAGAAAATAACATACGATATGTGCAATGAGCTCAGGATTTACAATCCGGTTGTGCACACGTTGGATATAAAGGTGAAGGGAGAGTGAAAGTAGCAGTGCTTCAATTCCCGGGGTCAAATTGTGACCTGGACGCCCTCAAGGCTCTTAGATCTATAAAAGTACCGACGGATTTGATATGGCACAGAGAATTCAAGGGGGGCGACTATGATGGCGTGATAATCCCTGGGGGCTTCGCTTACGGTGATTATCTAAGAGCTGGGGCCATTTCGGCTCATACCCCCGCTATTGAAGAGGTCAAAGAAATGGCAGCTGAGGGGAAACCCATTGGCGGGATATGCAATGGTTTCCAGATCCTGATCGAAGCGGGCCTGCTCCCGGGAGCCCTTATAGAGAACTCATCGATGAAATTCGTCTGCAAATGGGTGATCGTTAAGGTCGAGACCGATAGAACCCCCTTTACGCGCCTATTAAGAAGAGGGCAACTCATGAGGATGCCCGTGGCGCATCACCAGGGCAATTACTTTTGCAAGAACCTGAAAGAGCTTTACGAGAACGACCAGATCGTGTTCAGATATGTAGACGAGAGAGCCCTGCCTACGGAAAGCGCGAATCCAAACGGGGCGATAGATAATGTGGCTGGGGTTTGTAACCCGGAGGGCAATGTGGTAGGGTTAATGCCTCATCCGGAACGCGCCTCAAACGCTATATTGAGCCCGAGCGGAACAGCCGATGGCGAGATCTTTTTTAAATCGATGTTTGATTACATGGGGGGGAGATCGTGGTAAATGGGAGAGAGGACGTCAGCCTCTCTGAAAGTGAGATGGGGTATATACGCAATGCCATGGGCAGAGAACCTAACCCATTGGAACTGGGCATGCTGGATATCATGTTTTCGGAGCATTGCTCCTACAAATCCTCCAGGCCCATTCTTAAGCTTTTACCAGGCGCGGGGAAGAGAGTGGTAGTCGGTCAGGGATATGATGCAGGAGTCATGGATGTCGATGATGGGTGGGTCGTAAATATCAGGATGGAATCCCATAACCATCCCTCCGCGATAGAGCCCTACAACGGGGCCGCTACCGGTATTGGAGGGATAATAAGAGATGTACTATGTCAGGGGGCTAGACCTATCGCACTCGTCGATTCTCTGAGGTTTGGGCCATTGAAAAGCGCCCGTTCGCGTTGGCTTTTCAAATACGTGGTAAAGGGGATAGGGGATTACGGAAATTGCACCGGCATACCAACCGTAGCTGGCGAAGTAGAATTCGATGAGAGCTTCGAGAATAATTGCCTCGTCAACGTCGCATGTATAGGCCTGGCGAGAAAGGAAAACCTCGTGCTCGCAAAAGCTTCGCATCCGGGGGATCTGTTAATTCTGGTCGGTGGGAGTACGGGTAGAGATGGTATACACGGAGTGACCTTCGCCTCTAAGGTGCTGACCGATAAATCTGAGGAGGATAGGCCATCTGTGCAGATCGGCGATCCCTTCACGAAGAAGCGCATAGTGGAGGGGACATTAAAAGCAATAGAGACCGGTTATGTGAGAGGATTAAAAGATCTTGGAGGAGGAGGGTTAACCTGTGCCGCCTCGGAAATGGCCGCAAAGGGAGGTTGCGGAGCGGAAATAGACATATCTAAGATGCATTTAAGGGAGGAGGGCATGACTCCTTACGAGATAATGTTGTCGGAATCCCAGGAGAGAATGCTCTTCGCGGTCAAGGATATACAGGTGACGGAGGTTTTCGATAGATACGAGACCCCATATGCTGTAGTGGGCAAAGTGACGGATTCAAAGTATCTCGTCGTTAAGCATGGTGAGAAAATGCTTGCAAGAGTGCCTGCGGAGCTTTTAGCCGATCCTCCAACGGTCGAGAGAAGGGCGATAAAGCCTTTGGTTAAGCTAGAGAAAACCAAAGGCGTGCCCAGAAAAATAGGCATGTTGGAAATCCTCTCCTCTCAAAATATAGCCAGTAAGGAGTGGGTTTATAGGCAGTATGATCATGAGGTGGGGGTAAGGACCATAACCAAGCCTGGCGATGGGGACAGCGCGGTAATGATGCTCCCAAACGAAAAGGCCCTCGCCATAGCCGCAGATTGCAATTCTGGACATGCTTATCTGGATCCTTATATCGGTGGTTCAGGGGCGGTCGCGGAATCCTGCAGGAACGTCGCCGCAACGGGAGGCGAGCCTTTAGCGATAGTGGATTGCTGTAACTTCGGCGATCCCGAGAAACCTGAGCTCTTCTGGCAATTCAAAGAGGCCGTTAAGGGAATTGCGGATATGTGCACTGGTCTAGAAGTGCCATGCATAGGGGGAAATGTCTCTTTCTATAACGAAAGCTCTGGTACAGGCAAAGCGGTTAAGCCCTGCCCCGCGGTGGTGGCCCTTGGCCTTGTAAACAGCCTGGACCACATTACCCCAATGCAATTCCAGAAAGTGGGAGATGCCGTACTGATACTAGGGGAGACGCATCGTGAGTTGGGAGGGTCGGAATATTACCGTCTGAGCGGTATAGATGGCGGGGAAATCCCAAAGATTGACGCGAGCAGGGAAAAGAGATCTATAGACGCTGTCTTATCCGCGATAAAAAGTGGTTCTGTTTCATCATGTCACGATTGCTCGAGAGGCGGGCTGGGAGTGGCGCTAGCTATAATGGCTATAAGGGGCGGTCTCGGCGCCACCATAGAACTCGAAAAGGTGCCCTTTAAAGACCTGAGCTTTGAGGAGGTTCTGTTTTCCGAGACCCACTCCCGCTTTATCCTGACCAGTGAAGAAGAAAATGTTAAAGCTCTTATGGGCCTGTTAGAGACGTCCTCCGTCCCATTTGCGAGGATAGGTAAGGTATCTACAACATTGACATTCAGGTGGCAAAATGAGGAGCATGATTTTCCGATAGATAGGATGACCAGCGTATGGGAAAACGTTATACCTAAATACATGGAAGGAGGAGAGAAGTAAAATGATTAAAGATGCTTGTGGAGTGGTAGGACTGTATTCCGATAGGGACGTGTCCTCTCGACTCTGTAATTCTCTGATCGCACTTCAGCACAGAGGACAGGAGTCCGCTGGCATAGCAGTGTTTGACGAAACAGTGAAGGGAAAGATAAATCTCCATAAATCTATGGGTCTTGTCCCGGAGGTTTTCAACCAGACGATTCTAAAGGGTCTCAAGGGGGATGTGGGCATAGGCCATGTGAGGTACAGCACTGCGGGGGAATCCATTCCCGCCAATTCTCAACCATATCTGGCTAAAGATCCCGGTTTCGCCATAGCTATGAACGGGAACATCCCGAATTATCAAGAACTAAAGCGCACTATGTCAAACTCGACTTTTGACACCACATCCGATCTTGAGCTCGTAGCTCATCTTCTGACCGCTGCTCTGAAGGAAAAAAGCGACTGGTTCAAAGCCATTGAGGACACGATGGAGAAACTGGTCGGGGCCTATACATTGGTTATATTAACCGAAAAAGGCGAACTAATAGCGGTTCGCGGCCCCCTGGGGATAAGGCCGCTTTGTCTGGGAAGGATCGATGAAACATACGTGATCGCGTCTGAGACTTCCGCTCTGGATTCTTTAAGAGCTAGATTAATCAGAGACGTGGAGCCGGGGGAAGTGGTGCTTATCGATGAAAGGGGCTTGCAGACCAGGTTATTGGATCTGAGACCACACGCACACTGTATGTTCGAATGGGTATACTTCGCCCGCGCTGATTCAGTCGTAGAAGGGATATCGGTCCATGCGGTCAGGGAGAGGCTCGGGCGAAATTTGGCCAGGGAGCACCCAGTAGATTGCGATATCGTGATTCCAGTTCCCGATAGCGGCAGATCTGCGGCTTCGGGCTTCGCGATGGAGTCCGGCAAGCCTCTATTGGAAGGTTTCATAAAGAACAGGTATCTTGGGCGAACCTTTATAATGCCACATCAAAACGAGAGGGAAGAGCATCTTAAATTCAATCCGATAAAAACCGTCGTTAAGGGAAAACGCGTGGTTCTAGTGGACGATTCTATAGTAAGGGGGACCACCCTACCAAAGTTGGTGCACCTCCTGAAAAGTGCGGGGTCCAGGGAGGTTCATGTGCGGATTAGTTGCCCTCCGATAAGATCTCCATGTCTGTACGGTATAGACTTTCCCACTTTTGAGGAGCTGATAGCCTCCGAAAAGTCCGTCTCCGAGATCAGGGAGAAGGTAAAGGCCGATTCTCTGGTCTATCAGACTGTAGATGGGTTGATAGAGGCCATAGGTTTACCGCGCGAGGAGCTATGTCTAGCCTGCTTAACCGGTAAATACCCGACGAGGTTTGGGGATATCGGCCTGGAACAGCTTCGCGAAATTTGTGGACGCACAGGAGGTAAAGGTTGAAATGAAGGTTTTGATCATAACTGGGAGCAGATCGGATCTAGAGATAGCTGAGAAGGCTTCTGGTGTGCTGGATGAGTTGGGTATAGAGAATGAGGTCCATGTCGCATCGGCCCATAGAAATCCGGAAAGGGTGGACGAGCTCGTTAAGGAGGAAGCAGATATATTCATAGCCATAGCTGGGCTAGCTGCCCATCTACCGGGGGTTTTGGCATCCAAAACTCTACGCCCAGTGATAGGAGTTCCGGTCGACGCAAAGTTGGGAGGACTGGATTCACTGCTGTCTATAGTTCAGATGCCATCAGGCGTGCCCGTAGCGTGCGTGGGGATAGATAACGGGAAGAACGCTGCTCTGCTAGCTGCAGAGATTTTAGCGCTAAGGGACGAGAGGTTGACAGAAAAACTGGAGAAGTATCGAGAGGGGATAAAGTCATAATGAACGACGATGAAATGAGTTATGCGAAAGCTGGGGTGGACGTGAATAAGAGCGAAGACGCGCACAGAAGAATTGGAAAGCTAATAGAGAGGACATTTAGTCAGAGAGACGATAAATTTGGATCAGTTTTTCTCGGTTTTGGGCACTATGCGGGGTTAATTAATACCGGTAACGATAAGCTGTTGGCTCTTCACTCCGATGGCGTCGGCACTAAAGTTCTGGTCGCTCAAAGGTTGGGCAAATACGATACGGTCGGTATAGACTGCGTGGCAATGAACGTCAATGATCTGATATGCCTGGGGGCTGAGCCAGTAGCTCTGGTGGTGTATCTAGCGCTCCAAGAGGTTGACGAAGAGATGGTAGCGGGCATAACCAGGGGGTTAGTAAAGGGCGCCCTGGAAGCGGGAACGGCCATAGTGGGGGGGGAGACGGCGATAATGCCCGACGTGATAAAGGGCGAGGGAAAGGGCTTCGATCTAGCGGCAATGAGCTTGGGCGTCGTCGACGGAAAAAAGGTGATCGCCGGGGATAGGGTCAACGCAGGAGACGTTGTTATAGGCCTGGAAAGCAGCGGGATCCACAGCAATGGCCTAACCCTCGCGAGGAGGGTTTTGAACGGGATGGATATGGAAGAAGAGCTCCTGGAACCCACTAAGATATACGTGAAGGGGGTTCTGGATATCCTGGGCAAGGTGGATGTCCACGGGATGGGTCACGTAACCGGAGGTGCGTTTTCAAAGCTGAAGAGGATAGTAAAAGGGGGAATGTACCTGGACTCCATGCCCGATCCCCCAGAGATCTTCAAGAAAATAAAAAAATACGGGAAAGTGCAGGACAGGGAGATGTATCGCACCTTCAACATGGGCATAGGTTTTTGCCTGGTCGTTGATCCTGAAGAAGCTGATAGAGTGATCGCTATCTCCAGGTCTCACGGAACCGCCGCTTGTACGATAGGCAAGGTAATTGAAGATAGGGGGATAAAAATGAAGACCGATTCTGGTGACATCTGGATTGAAAGGTGGTAAAATGATAACTCGAGAAGAGATATGGGGCATAACAGAAAGTTATGAAAAACCAGTCATTGGGGTAATAGGCAGCCACTCAGCTCTGGAGATCGCGCATGGGGTAAAGCAGGAGGGGTTTGAGACCCTAGTGATATGTCAAGAGGGGAGGGAGAAGACCTATACCAGGTACTACAGGAACCTCTTTGACCATGTTCTCATACTCCCTAAATTCCGGGATATGGTGGAACAGGAGAACCAGGAGAAACTCATAGAAAAGAATACGATCTTCGTGCCCAGTCGTTCATTCTCCGTCTATGTCGGTTATGATAACATAGAGGAAAAATTTAAAGTGCCACTGCTGGGTAATCGGTTCATCCTGCGCTCAGAGGAGAGAATCGGGGAGAAAAATCAGTACTACCTCCTCAAAAAAGCGGGCATAAAGACGCCTAAAATTTTTAGCTCTCCTCAGGAGATAGACCATCCCGCGATAGTAAAAGTTCCGGAGAAGAGCCGGGGGATAGAGCGGGCCTTTTTCTACGCCTCCTCACCTGAGGAGTATGAAAAAAGAGCGGGAGAAAGGATCGAGAAGGGGATAATAGACGAGAAAAATCTCAGAGAAGCGGTTATAGAGGAATACGTCCTGGGCGCAAAATTCAATGCCAACTTCTTCTGGTCTTCACTAACCGACGAAATAGATCTTCTGGGTTTCGACAGGAGAATACAGACCGATCTGGATGGAGTACTTAGTCTGCCGGCTCAGGAGCAATTGGAAATCCACGTACCCACCCAGAACATAGAAATTGGGCACATGGGCGCCACTTTGAGGGAATCTCAATTAGAAAAGATATTTGATGCAGGTGAAAAATTCGTGGAGACGTGCAAGCGCGAATACCCGCCAGGTGTTATAGGCCTCTTCGCTCTCCAGGGGGCCATCGACAAGAATCTCGATTTCTACATTTTCGATGTTAGCCCTCGTATACCAGGTTGTCCCTGCGTTGAACCCACTTCGCCCTACATGAAGTACAAATACGGAAAGGAGGTTGGCCCTGGCCGTAGAGTAGGCATGGAGATGAATTCAGCCATTCGAGAAGATAGAATCGGGGAGATAGTCACTTGATATCTCGAGAGGAAATAAAGGGGTTTTTAACAGATTATAAAAAGATTGCTATAGCAACAATCTGTTCCCACTCCGCTTTACAGATCTTTTTTGGTGCGAGGCAGGAAGGGTTCAAAACCCTGGGTATTTGTAAACCTGACGCAAGAAAGGTCTACGACTCTTTTCAGTTGGCTAAGCCAGACGAGTACCTGATGGTGGAGGATTACTCCCAGGTTCTAGATGAAAAGTTCCAGGAAAAGTTAAGGGAGAAAAATGCCATCATAGTGCCACACGGGTCCTTCGTCGAGTACGTCGGGCCTAAAAATATAGAGGAGAAATTCCTGGTACCGATGTTCGGTAATAGGAGGGTATTAGAATGGGAGGGCGATAGACACAAGGAGAAGCGCTGGCTGCAGCACGCTAATCTGGAAATACCGCGCGAGTTTGCGCCCGATGAGATGGACCGACTGTGCATCGTCAAGTTTCATGGGGCAAAAGGCGGAAAAAATTTTTTCCTCGCCAGCTCTAAAGAGGAGTTCGAGAAGAAGACTCGGGATGGCGATAAAAACTCAGCGTTCATCCAGGAGTACGTAGTCGGTTTAAGATACTATCCTCACTATTTTTACTCTCCGGTCCTTAACCGGGTGGAGTTCCTCGGAATAGATCGTAGGGATGAGTCGAACATCGACAGCTTGAACAGGCTTGGCCTCACCAGAGAAGAGATCGAGAGGTTGGGGAGTTATGTGGTTACCGGTAATATCCCCCTGGTGGTAAGAGAGAGCCTGCTTCCTCAACTCATCGAGATGGGGCAGAAGACGGTAAAATCTTCGTTAGAGCTCTTCCCCCCTGGCATGATAGGTCCCTTCTGCCTCGAGACCATCTGTCGTGATGATCTCAAGTTCGTCACGTTTGAAATATCTGCTAGGATAGTAGCCGGTACTAACCTTTATCCAATGGGATCTCCCTATTCATGTTATTTGTTCGGAGAACCGATGAGCGCAGGAAGGAGGGTCTCAAGAGAGATACAACTAGCCAAAGAGAAAAACGAGCTGGAGAAAGTGATCTACTGATCCATCAAGGGCACGTTCTTCTATACTTGTAAACACAATGGTTCGCTCTCCTCAACTCTATCACACGCCAAAAGCCACCCTGGTTTAGTTATACTTTATCATCCCAACCGCAGCAAGCTGCGGGAATTCAGATAAATTTAATAATAAAAGATTCGTATATTGAAAATGATGTCGAGAGGGACTATACGACCCAATGTCGGATGTGCAACTAGGAATACCTTTGTCGATCTAAGGAGGTGAGAAAATGGGAAAAAATGACTTAATTGCGCCATGCGGCGATTATTGCGGTGGCTGTGGACAGTATAATGGACTGATCAGTGAGACGGCCAAGCAGATGAAGGAATTTGCAGATCTCTACGCCTTCGAATTTCGATCCAAGGATGCATTCGATTTTAAGCAGTTTGTGAAGGGACTAGAATGGTTCATCGAAAACTCAAATTGTTCAGGGTGCCGACAAGGTGGAGGCCCACCTTGGTGTGAGGTAAGGAAATGCTGTTTTGAAAAAGAGTTGCGTATCTGTTTTGAGTGTGAGGAATTTCCATGTTCCAAATTTAAGGACTATGCCGATCCTGATACGATGGACAGGTATAAAAGATTTAAAGAAATGGGATTTGAGAAGTGGGTTGAGGAACAAGCGCAGAAAGCTAAGGAAGGCTATGAAATACATTTGCAGCGAGTAGCATCTTTAAAACCATGACCGGATAATAAGATCTGTAGTAATAAATGATAAAAAGCCCTATGCTATACGCTAGAGGTAACTATGAAAGTAATGGATTTAACAGATGATTATAAACAGTTATACTTTGTATGCCTCGAAGACTGGTCCGATGAGATCAAAGAGGCGGGAAACCACAAAGAGGTCTGGTACGACAAAATGAAGGACAAAGTCAGGGTGAAATTAGCGCTCGACGACGACGGAGAGGTTGGGGGGATGATACAGTATATCCCCATAGAACACTCTTTCGCGGAAGGGGAGGATATGTATTTTATAAATTGTATCTGGGTTCATGGCCATAAAAAAGGGAGGGGAAACTTCCAGAAGAAAGGACTGGGGAAGGCACTGCTTCAAGCTGCCGAGACCGACGTAAAAGCTAGAGGTGCAAAGGGGATGGTCGCCTGGGGGGTGTCGTTGCCGTTCTGGATGAAGGCATCGTGGTTTAAGAAGCAGGGATACACCAAGGTGGCTAAACAAACCACTCGGGTCCTCCTCTGGAAAGCTTTCAGCGACGACGCTTCTCCCCCAAAATGGATAAGACAAAAGAAAAAACCAGAAACCTCACCTGGCAAGGTAACGATAACGGCATTCCTGAACGGATGGTGTCCAGCTCAGAATCTGATCTTTGAGAGGGCAAGGGGGGCTGCATCCGAATTTGGTGATAAAGTGCTCTTTCGAGAGATCGATACATCCAATAGAGAGGTCTTTTTGGAGTGGGGCATTTCGGATGGAATATTCATAGATGGCAAGGAGATGAGCACGGGACCGCCGCCTTCCTATGAAAAGATTGCAAAACTCATAGCACGGAGGGTAAAAGAACTATGATTTGTATGAAGATAGGCTTTGGGCAGGTGTCAAATGGTATTTGACGTTTGTATCGTGGGAACTGGCCCCGGTGGGCTTCAATCAGCGGCGCTTCTCTCTGAAAAAGGCATCCGTCCGCTGGTTTTGGATAATCGTAAAAGGGTAACGGATTCATTCTGCGGTGAACTCGTCGGGGAAAAAGTGCTTGAGCTGGCGAAAATACCGAAAAATTCGGAATTCGTGAGCAATAAAATCATCGGAGCCCGGGTCATCAATTTAGATACTGGTTGCAGTATAGATCTCCCGGAGAAAACCACGGGTGACGCATATCTGCTCGATGAGAATAAATTTCAGACGTATCTGAAAGATGTCGCAGAATCCAATGGTGCGGAGTTCAGGTTTGCGGAGAGAGCGGAATCCGTGATAAAAAGGGATGGTTTTGTAACGGGAGTCAGAACCGCAAAAGCCTCATACGATACACCGGTCACTGTGGGTGCAGACGGCGCGAGATCCATCGTTGCCTCAACGGCTCAGTTTCCGCTGGAGGGTTTTAAAGCTATGCCATCGTTCAGGTTCAAACTCGAAAATTGCAAGGGGCTGGATGCGAACTGCGCACATTTCTATTTAAGTAGAAAAATTGGACTGGGATATCTCTGGCTATATCCTCGAAGCGAGACCGAATGCAATGTGGGAATCGGGTCTCCATTCCCCAACCAGATGGGATTATTTCTAAGAAAATTCGTCGAGGAAAAGGCTGAATTCTCATCCGCAAAGATAATCGACAGAAACGGTGACAGAATACCTTACACCGGTTTACTGCCTAGATTCGTCGATAATGGTGTCGTGCTTGTCGGCAACTCCGCGGGCCAGGTGAGTAATTTATTGGGGGGCGGCGTGGAACCCACACTAACCGGAGCTACGATGGCGTCTCCTGTGGTGATGGCCGCTCTCGAATCACAGGATTATTCAGCACATCAACTTGCCAGTTATGAGAAAGGATACAGAAGCAGTTCCACGGGGAAAAAAGTTCAGGCTACCGCGAAATATCTCTCAAAGATAATAAAATTCTCCCAAAAGAGGGATGTTTTCAGTTATCTAGATGATATTTTCAGCATTGTGGATGCGGATAAAATCACAAAGACCGTTTATGGCGATTTCTCCGTTCTTTTTGTATTGTCGCTGATGGTTAAACATCCTGGATTCGTGCTCAGGCTGCTCAAGGATTACTATCTCTAATTTTTTCAAAGATGTCGCCATTATTGGCCGAGCTGCGGCAAAAGATTTTAAAGTGTTATGAGATCATTATGATCCCGACAATGAGCATTGCAATGGGGTATTTGATCGAAGCCAAAAGAATGTGAAAGATGAAGATACTTGGAATAGTAGGAAGCCCCCACTGGAAAATAGGCAACACATACCAGCTGGTGGAGGGGATGCTGAAAGAAGCTGAGAAGATGGGTGCAGAGACCGAGATCGTTTTGCTCAGCGAGCTGGAGATAAATTATTGCGTCGGATGCGGTACTTGCCTGACGGAAGGAGAATGCCCGCAGGAGGATGACGTTAAGGGGCTGCACGAGAAGATGTTAAAAGCGGACGGTATCGTTCTCGGCAGTCCAGTTTATTTCTTACACGTTACAGCACAGATGAAGACCTTCATCGACAGGAGTTTTTACCTGGGACATCGCCCGTACCCACGGGGCAAGTACGGCGCATCGGTCGCGGTTTATGCAGGGGTGGGCAATGTGGAATGGGTAGCCAAATACATGAACATGGTTTTGAGAGGGATAGGCGTGGCCACCGTCGGGAAACTCTGCGCATTTGCCACGAAACCGGGCGAGTTAAATGAAAGCGCATTTGAAGAAGCTTCGAACCTGGGCCGGGAGCTGGTACAGGCCATCAAAGAGAAAAAAGAATACCCGGAGTTGGACAGAACGGCTTTGAAGAATCTTATATTGAGAAATAAGGATTTTTTCACAGCGGATTACAAATATTGGAAGGAGAGAGGCTGGATCGATTGAGTGAACCATCAGAGAGGACATATTCTCGCCATCTTCTCTATGTTCTTATCGTACCACTCCGTAAATCTATGCCAACTGGTGTATAAAAAGACGTCTGCTTTTTTCACTCCCGGGATCCTTTTCACCTCTTCCAGAACGTCCCCGATCTCCGATAGCCCATCAGCATACATAAAAAAAGCGATCGATGGTTGAACAGGGCCCGCCGTGGCCCAAATATGGCTGAATTCATTTTTTATCCGCGCGTATACTGTCTCCTTTTCCACGCCGGTCTCCAGTTCCACCGCTAAAACATACATGATATAATTTTTTGCTCTGGAGAGGTCCACATCTATTGTGAAATATATAATTCGGTCTTTTATAAGCCTATTCAGCCTTCTCTTTATCGTTTTTGGAGAAACCTCCAGCTCTCTTGCGATTTGGTGATTCTTCTTCCTCGCATCATGGTTTAAACTGTGAATTATTTTCCAGTCCAGGGGCGATAATTTTACGTCTGCGAAATGATGGCTCCGCGGGATGTCCGTTTCCACATTCGATACATTATTTATAAGGTGGATTCTTTCGATGATTTTCTCCAACTCCCTGGAATCGTGGTAATAGAACATTAAAGTAAAGATATTGCCAACCGCACAGATCACGAACAAAATGGTTGGGATTTTCTTAAGCTCAGCAATTATCTCACCCGTCTTAAAATTTCCTTTTAATCTGATGTCCGCGATGCATGTACTCAATTGAAGAAGAGAAGAATCAAAACCGACTTCAAAGGTTATGATGACGCCTTCATCCATCATTTTTTCCACCTTTTTTCGCACCGCCGTCCCCGAGATGCCCAGTTCCTTTCCAATGGTCAGAAACGATCTTCTGCTGTCTTTATTCAGGATCTTTAATATTTCGAAATCGATAGCGTCCATTTTATATCACTATAAGTTAGAATAACGGACATTAAACATATACTTTTTGTTTGAATGCCGAATCCATGATGCAAGATAGGCTTATACTGAGAGGACATATTGCCCGATACAAATAAAGAGGTGAAATATGCCGACGATAACACACTTTATGATCCCGGCGGAGGATCTGGAGCGGGCAGAGAGGTTCTATACGGAAATATTCGGCTGGAAAATCAAAAAACTTCCAGGGCCACTGGATTACTATGAGATTGAGACTACGACCACAGAAGGGGAAAAAGGTCTCGGTGGTGGGATGGCTAGAAGAGATAACCCTGATGAAAAAATTACCAATTATATTGACGTCCCATCAATTGATGAATACATCGCCAAAATCGAAAAACTCGGCGGCAAGGTAGCAGTCCCAAAGATGGCTGTGCCTGGAACAGGATATGTTGCCATTTGTGTCGATACAGAGAACAATGTTTTTGGCCTCTGGGAGACCGACGTTAACGCGAGATAGATGCTCAAAAAATATCCAACTCTCGGTTGCTGCGGTTTAGATTGTGGGTTGTGCCCGAGATACTATACTGTCGGCGATTCAAGGTGTCCCGGATGCGCCGGTCTCGATTTCTTCAACAAGCACCCATCCTGTTCCTTTATAACCTGTTGCGTCAAGAGAAAGGGGCTGGAGGTCTGTGCAGAATGTGATGAATTCCCCTGTTCCAAATTCAAAAGCGATGAAGAGTATCAGCAGTTGAAAGAATCTTCTTCCTATCCGTCATACAAAAAAGTTATTCTAACTTTGAACTTTATCAAAGAGCATGGTGTTGAAAAATTCATAAAACAGCAGAAAAGACGGATTGAATTGCTCGATGCGATGCTAAAATTTAACGATGGAAGATCAAGAAGTTTTTTCTGCAGAGCAGCGGTCTTACTCGATTTGACAAGTCTGGAAAATTCATTGGATAGGGCAACTCAGAAGATAAAAACGAATAAAGTCAAACCAGATGATTATAAAACCAGATCAAAGATTCTTCGAGAATACCTTAACGGCTTCGCTACCAGAGAAGGGATTGAATTGAAATTAAGAAAAAGAAGGTGATATAATGTCAGAGAATGATTTGATCGCATATTGCGGGCTTTACTGTGGCGATTGTTTCAACCGTAAAGGCGAAATTGCCGATCTCGCGAGAGACCTGAGAAAAAAATTAAGAGAGGCAAAGTTTGATCGGGTTTCCAGAGGATTGTCCAGGTTCTTCAAACAATTTGAAAATTACGAACAGTGCTATGGGGTCTTGGGGGCGATGGTCCGATTACGATGCAAGAAAAGCTGTCGGGACGGCGGAGGAAACCCTTCCTGTAAAATAAGAAAGTGTTGTCAAAAGAAGGGCATCGAAGGGTGTTGGGAATGTGAAGAATACAAGACCTGTGAAAAGTTGGACTTCCTAAAAACCATTCATGAGGACGCCCATCTAAAGAACCTCAGAAAAATCAAAACAAAAGGAATCGATAAATTTCTCGAAGGAAAAAGATACTGGTAAGACATTTTTAATGTAGGTTAGGAACTCCATCTCACTTCGCCTCTCGCTATCGCTCCATCGCATATCCACAGATGAAAGACAGCTCTCGCCAAATTGCCATCGCAAACTTCTTTTATCCATGAGACGTTATCCGACATCGCTCTACACATTAGGGGGTAAACACGACAAACATATCCAAGAGATATGAAGGCCGGAATTCGTCGCTGAGAGAAACGATGAGGTGCTACCATGGCCACTAGAATGGGATCTGGAATAGAACTGGGGAGATGTTCCACTACAGGGATAGGAAGCCTCCCATTCGAGGATCCCGATAAAGCTATAAGCCTCGTCCTGGAGAACTGCGAGATACCCTACTGGCCTCAATTGAAAAACGAGTCGATGTACGATCAATTCGCTTTTCCTTTGCCTCGGGAAGATGATATGACGTCCTTCTACGAAGACATCATCAATGAAAGGGAGGAGAGGTTCGTCTACCCCCGAGAACTCTTCCGAGGATTTTACCGCTTTGCCGAGTTGATCGGTCGGAGGAAGCTGGAAATCGTAAAGGGCCAGATAATAGGGCCAATCACCCTTGGCTACTATCTGAAGGACAAAGACAAAAAAGCTTTAATCCTCGATGAAAACTGGAGGGAGATAATAGTAAAGGCAATATCGGCCCAGGCGAAGTGGCAGGAAAAGTTTCTAAAGTGCATTGCAAAAGAGGTTATCATATTTTTTGATGAACCGTTCCTGTCCATTTCCGGTACCCCGCAATTCTCTCTCAGCCCTGAAGAATGCGATTCCATTCTTACAGAGGTTCTCTCGGCGGTAAAATGCTTAAGGGGCATCCACTGTTGCGGGAACACAGATTGGGAGCGAGTGCTCTCACTTCCTCTCGACATAGTGTCTTTTGATGCATACAAATACGGCAGAAACTTCGCTGCTTATAGAAAGGAGGTAAATGATTTCACGGATAAGGGGGGGATAATAGCGTGGGGCATAACCCCTTCAACCTCGGAAATAGAGGACGAAGATGTCGTCTCGCTCCACAAAAAACTCCTGGATTTGATCGAAAATTCGCATTTACT
Source organism: Euryarchaeota archaeon UBA186 (assembly GCA_002494765.1). Lineage (GTDB taxonomy): Archaea > Thermoplasmatota > UBA186 > UBA186 > UBA186 > UBA186. Next base: position 3,158 of record DACJ01000070.1, on the reverse strand, counting down.
TGAGTCCTCAATGGTAACGCCCTCGTGCGGCCTCTCCTCCCTTACCCCCGACCAGGCAGTAAAGGCCCTGAAGACCACGGGAGATCTCTCGAGGATGCTTAAGAAGAAGTTGGATAACTGAGATAGAAAGTGATTGAGCGATCATGGTGGGGTCATCAATTTCGGACCTCAGCTATCCAGGAGGGAGAACACGACTTCGTCCCACAGGCTAACGAGAGAGAATTCGAGGTTTGGGTAGAGATCTTCGAAACCCCAACCCTCGTCCATCTCACTCCTGGTAAAGGTTATAGATATGCCATGGCAACCCTTCCCCCTATATCGAAGATAAACTACGCAGTCCTTGACCGCTTCCATGAGCTCCCTTGCCCTGCTCGCTACTTCCTCATCCTCTGACTTTGCAATTTTACTTGCTAGGGAGTAAAGGTCTACCGTATGGTACTTTTCGAATTCTTTTACATTAAGGTTCTCAAAAACGCTTGAATCTATGCCGACCAGGGCGTTTATGCTCTCAACTAAACGCTTCAATTTCCCCATGTCTATAACTCCCAGACCGATGTCCAACCTTTTGATCCTTGCAACTATTTTCTTAAGAACGCGCATATCCATATACTCATCCACCAAAAATCTTGCGACCTCTTCGGATTCTTTTCCTTCTATTCTCCTTAAAATCTTACCAAATTCCACTTCGCCCCCTATCAATAAATCCTCAGATGCTACTACAAATTTGGTCCTGTCCCTTATCTGATAAAGCGTCTCTATATTTGCCATCAAGCATGAATGGAAGAAGATTATGTCCATCTGCGGAAAAGGGGATAAAGCCCTCGAGAACTCTGGGATGGTCAGTTGATCTACCCTCTCTTCTCCATCCCAGCAAAATCCTCTCCATGCCGAACCGTGGCCCCAGATTATCAACATCATCTTTTCGGCGGGGAATGTTGAAATAGCCGTGTCGAGGAATCGAGATAGGGTTTCGGGATTGCCGAGGTTAAGCTCGCCCATGTCGACTTCGTCCCTATTTTCCGCCCGCTGGAGATAGAGCCTGGATGGGCCGTGATCGTCGTATAGCACTGCCGTGGCGATATCTTCAGATCTGAAACTAAGTATAGCACCCAGATCCTTCGCCGCTATTTTAGCTAAGTTGTTCTCGCCACTCATGTAGACCATTACGAGCCATTCGCTTTCCCCCTCCATTGCGTAACCGCTTACTTGAGGCAGCGTTAAGAGAGGGATCAGGATAATTAGCGCTAGTCTCCCTTTCATCAATTATAATATGTTAGCACTCATATATATAGATTTCTAGAGTTTGAGTTACGCCTCTCAAACCCTACAGTTAGGGCGCTTTGTCAGAAGAGCTCTGTAATAACCCTATAATCGCTTCGGTTTTCTTGGCTTAATCCCCTCTATCGCTTTATTCAGCTCATCTACCGTAAACGGTTTTCCCAGATAATCCAGGACCCCAGCTTCCAGAGCTTCGCTCATCAGTATATCGCTCGATGCTAGGGCGGTAACCATCAATATCGTCGCATCTGGGTCCTCCTCTTTTATCTTTTTGGTGGTCTCTATCCCATCCATTTCCGGCATGGTTACGCACATCGTCACTATGTCCGGTTTTAGGTTTCTATATCCCTCTATTGCATCCAGGCCATCATCTGCCTCCCCCACAACCTCAAAACCGATATGTTCCAGAGCCTCTTTTAGCCTGGCTCTGGCGAATTCGTTATTATCCACGATTAGAGCACGCATAGTCAACATTACTTTTCTTCTATTTAAAGATTGGTATAACGTTTGAGGATGGGAAACCGTACTATCGAAATGGTTCAGGCTAAACTATATTAAATACCGATCGATACCATGGGACATGACCAATAAGTTCGCGGTTGCATTTGTCCTGCTGCTCGCGTTGATGGCGCTGCAGGGTTGCTCATCCCCCACTGCACCATCCCCGGGAGGATACGAGATATACAAACTGAGCGAGCTTGACATCTCGGAGGGAATCGTCCTCATAGATTTTATGGCGACCTGGTGCAGTCCATGCAGAACTCAGATCGATGAATTAAAAAAGGTCCATGAGGGTTACGGAAATAGAATCGAGATATTATCGGTAGACATAATCACCTGGGAAACAGAAAAACAGCTTGCGGATTTTAAACGAGATGCGGGTGCTAAGTGGAAGTTCGCATTCGACGATATGGGTCTTAGTCAAGATTATGGTGTTACGAGCATCCCAACCCTCCTTTTACTAAAAGACGGTGAGCTGCAATTCTCTCACGAAGGTCTTATCTCAAGCTCTGCCCTCTCAAAGGAGATAGCCCAACTACTGGAGGAGTAATGAGTCTCGTCGCCCTCTCAAGTGCATTTTTGGCGGGAGTTTTCACGTTTTTCTCCCCGTGTAGTTTCCCCATGCTTCCCGCTTACCTGACCTTCTACCTCGGCATCGATGAGAATCAAGAAAACTATGCAAAGACTCTCAAGAAAGGCCTGAAAAATGGTCTGATCTCGACATTTGCTTTTATCGTCATCTTCTCGGCGATGGGTTTGCTCGTCTCGTCTTTTTCTTCCGTTATCAGCCCATACCTGAGATATGCAGAACCGATTATAGGCTTTATATTGATAGCACTTGGAATAGCGTTCCTTCTTAATCTGGGAGTCACTCTCAGAGTTAGGGTGAGCCCGACCTCACCCAAAATCTTCTCATTCTCCGTTTTATATGCCCTAGCCTCGATGGGTTGTGCTCTCCCCGTTTTCCTCTCAATGGTATTATTCTCGCTAATGAGTGGGGGCTTTTTTGAAGCGATGCTGGTCTTTCTGACCTACGCTCTTGGCATGGGGACCATGATGATAACTATTAACGTTCTCATCGCCGGCACTAAAAGGGCCGTTATCGATAAGATTAGAAGAGCTATGCCCGTTATAAGGACCGCTGGTGGTGTTTTGCTTATAGCCATCGGGGGTTATCTCGTCTACTACTATTATACTATATGGGTCTTTTAAGCGAGGGTTTTTAAGTCGGTAATAGACCCCCAGAAAAAGTGGGATTGGGACAGGCACAGGAACCGTTCTCGGATGAGGAAAGCTAGATTCCTCGGTAAAGAGTTTTGAAAGGTGGGGTAACGATAATGGGCCGCGATCGGGATAGTTGAGGGGGAGAGGCTACTAAG
>DACJ01000080.1 GCA_002494765.1 Euryarchaeota archaeon UBA186 | reverse complement strand
GAACCTACCTCAAGAAGAACCTACCTCAAGAAGAACCTACGGTTCTCTCTACTCATGCTTACTCGCCCCAAATAGTTTTTTAAACTTCTAGTCGATGCTTTGGTCGTATAGTGGGAGTTAAACATGATCATAGATCTCATCATTAAGGATCTGAAGATACTCCTCGATGGGGAGTTGGTTGACCGAAATATACTGGTGGATGAGGGTAAGATAGTAGGCATCTCTAAAGATGCGAGGGTGGCGGATCGATCATACGAGGGGAGGGGCAGGATCGCCATTCCTGGAGGTGTAGATATCCATGTCCACTTTAGAGATCCGAGCTCAAACGAAGCGGAGGATTTTGAGTCCGGTACGTTCGCAGCCGCCCATGGCGGCATAACAACGGTAGTGGACATGCCCAACACTACCCCGCCCGTCGCCACCGCTGAAGCTTTTTTGGAGAAGAGAAAAATCGCCGAGAAAAAATCTTACATCGACTTCGGCCTGTACGGTGGAATCGGGACGAAGTCCATAGGCAATGCGGTAGAACTTGCAAAGGCGGGAGCGCTAGGAATCAAAACTTATATGGCGAGCCAGTTCCCTGAACTCTCATCATACGGCACGAAGGAGCTGAGAGAGACCATGCTAGATGTCTCAAAGGCGGGAGTTCCTTTTATGATCCACGCTGAGGATCTGGAGGCGGCCATTGGCGGTGACAGCGAATCTTCCGTATCCCACGCACTGAAAAGACCGCCCATCTGTGAGAGCGTCGCAATAGCTAGAGTTTTAGAACTTGCGAGACAACTTGACATAAAGGTGCATATTTGTCATTTGAACTCAAGAGCGGGTCTCGAAGTCTTAAAGGCGTTCAAATCTCTGGGCACCAGTGTTACCGCTGAAACCGCGCCTCACTATCTCTCTCTGACCATGGAGGAGATGGAGAAAAGAGGCCCCTATGCAAAGGTCGACCCCCCGTTGCGGATGAAAGGGGACAATGAAGCTCTGCTGTCGGGATTGAAGAACCGGGATATAGATCTCATCGCCAGTGATCACGCCCCTCACCCCAAAGAGGAAAAGGAAAGGGGGTGGGATGAGATGAATGCAGCGCCCTCTGGGATGCCAGGAGTCGAGACGACTCTGCCATTTCTCTTGGATCTCTTTCACAAGGGCAGGCTTGGCCTATCCGACATCATTCGCGTGATCTGCGTAAGCCCGGCCGAACTTCTTGGACTTTACCCAAAGAAGGGCGCGCTAGCCGTCGGGTCAGATGCGGATATAACGATAGTAGATCCAGACAGGATATTCGAAGTTCGCCATCAGAACTTACTGACGAAGACCCATGACTCGATATTTTTGGGCAAGAACTTTCATGGTTCGCCCGCGGCTACCTTTTCCCGGGGGGAGCTCATCTTCGAGGGAGGTGAAGTTGTAGCGAAGCCTGGAAGGGGAAAGTTTCTGGGTACGAGCTAGGGTCGCTCATCGTTTTATCCTTTCTATCGTATCACTTTGCCTCGATGATGTGGGCTTTAACCCCCTTCCAGACCCTTATCCAGGTGGATCATACCATCTTGTAAAAACCTACCTGTGGGCTGTAGATGACGCCCGTATCCCTCATCTTTGCGAGGAGGGCTTTCACATCCTCCTCATCTATCCCTGATTTCGAGCACTCCTCCAGGATGGCATCCAGGGGGGCACCTCTCGAGTCTTCTCCTTCCCTGCCTTTTATGATGCCCCTTATCTTAAGCATCTTGCTCTTCTGGGAGTGTGGTGTGCCAGTTGCGATTATGTCTATATCGAACATCCCAGTTTCCTTGTCCATCGCTATCTGTCTGAGCGAATGCTCTATTAGCCTTATCGCGCGATCCGCGTCCTCCTCCGAAACGATATCGCTCAGCCTCATCCTTGCGCTCGCCTCCGAGATCCTCACGAAAGCCTCCAACTGTCTAGCTGTAATAGGCAGAGGGGAATCAGCACTAGCCCTTCCCCTGAGATCGAGGTAGTAATTCTTGAGCTTCTCCTCGGCCTCCTTGCTCAAAACCGGGGAATGGTTCTTCTTCGCATAGGCGACATATTTCTTGAAGAGCTCTCTGTCTATCTGAGGAGTGTATGAATCGGCCCCTTCTACCTCTCTCCCAAGGGCCATCTCTTCACCTAGTCTGTGAGCCTTCAGAATGTGTTCCGCCATCAGGCTGTCGGCTTCCTTGTTGGGCAGGTCTCTTATGAGCATTATGAGATCGAACCTGCTCAGGAGCGTAGGTGGCAGGTTGATCTGCTCTGATATGGGGACATCGGGATCAAATCTGCCGTACTTTGGGTTAGCGGCCCCCAGCATCGCGCACCTCGCAGGCAATGTAGCGGTTATCCCGGCTTTAGCTATGCTCACTCTCTGCTGCTCCATCGCCTCATGCATCGCTGACCTATCCTCTGGCTTCATCTTGTCTATCTCGTCTACACAGACCAGGCCTTTGTCCCCCAGCACTAGAGCGCCGGCCTCCAGAGACCACCTCCCTTCTCCAAATTCATCCTTTACCGCCGCTGCTGTCAGCCCGGCTGCGCTCGAACCTCTGCCCGAAGTGTAGATTCCTCTTGGGGCCAGCTCCCCCATGTACATAAGCATTTGTGACTTTGCGGTTCCCGGGTCTCCTACTATCAATATGTGTACATCGCCCCTGATCCTGGTGCCGTCTGGCATCCTCTTGGGTACGCCGCCGAAGAGCTGAATCGCTAGACCCTCCTTTTCCTCTCTCATGCCGTATATGGTCGGGGATATGCTGGCTATAATAATCTCCATTATGGATTTATCCTCACTCAGTTCGATAATGCGCTCCACATCCTCATCGGTTATGGATAGTTCTTCATACTCCCTCTCTTCCGGCCTTATGCTTATGCAATCCATGAATATATTGAACTCCCTCAGTTTGGTCGTGCCAAAGATCCTCTGTTTCGTGTGTAGCACACCATTAGCTACTACTCTGTCGCCAGGCCATATCGAACCGGTGAGATCCCCCTCTACGTGTATCGCCAGGGTCTGGGGCTGTTCCCCTCCTCTAAGCTCCTCTGGATTCTCCTGGATCTCCAACTTCTGAAAGTCGGAGAAGATCGAGTCATTTGGTAGAAATGTAAAACCCCCTTTCCTGTTGCTGTTGCAGCTCGGGCAAATGACGGGCTCCCTGAAGCTCAAGCCCTCCTGCTCAACACGGATAGGCTCTGTGCAGGAGTCGCATCTGAAAAGGGCGGTCTTTACCTTCGGCCTGACATCCGTGCACCTCTTCACCAGACCTTCAACCGAGATGAGCCTTCCTATATGTGAGCTCCTTATCTCTCTTATCGGCACCTTCTCTGGCACGTTGATTATTCGGAGCCCGATCTCCTCGTCTCCGGGTGAAAGACTCCTGAGAACTGCCTCCGCGATAGGGACCACCCGGTCCGGGTCCTTTAAAAGATCGTCCCCGAGTTCAGGATCGAACCTGTCTAGATCCCAATAATCGATCTCCAGAGACCTTTGCTCCGGGTAGCACATGACCACCCTGTCGAAGCCATCCTGGTAATAGGCGGTGATGAAACTCTCCCAGCTGTTCCTGAACTCTTCCTCCGTTGTTTCCATCTCCTTTCTCCTTTTTTCCTTTCCTTTCCTCAACTAGCTCGGGGGATATGATCTTTTCGATCGAGGGTATGTAAAATTTTAAAATACGAGATAGTTTAACCATCCGTGAAACTTCTAGAGTTGGAGGACGCGGAGATATACTTCTATCCCGAGAAGGGGATGTTGGACTGTAACACCTACCTGATAAGGAGAGATAAGGCGACCCTCATTGATCCGGGCTCAATGCAAACGGTCGAGGGTCTCATCAGCGATCTGGAAAGAGATGGAGTCGATCTTGAGGAGATAGAGTGCATAGTGAACACCCATCTGCACCTGGATCACTGCTTGGCGGACGATTATTTTAGGCAGGCATCGGGGGCGAGAGTTCTTTTTCATCCCCTCCAGAAAAAGTTTTACCATGTGGTGGTTGGGGAGGTCGCCGGCTTCTTTGGTTTTTCCGCCCCACAGGTCGAGGAGGATGGGATTTTAAACGAACTCGAAAACGTCGAGATCTTCGCAACCCCTGGCCACTCTCCGGATAGCATATGCTTTTTTGTGGAAGGATGCATGATCTGTGGCGATCTCGTCTTTGAAGAGAGCGTCGGAAGAGTGGATATGCCAGGGGGCGATAGCGGGCAGCTCAAGGAATCCATAGGCAGGATAGCTAAGATGGATATCGAGAATCTACTCCCCGGCCATATGGGTGTGTTGAAAGGAAGGGAAAACGTTAAGAGAAACTTCGAAAGGGTGAAAGCCCTCCTGAGCTGGTTATGAGTTCGCGGTAGGGCTTTATAATCTGGCCCCTTTCGAGGAAATGATCACGCCCTCAGAGCTCCCCTCTACCTTGAACACTTTCTCCAGGAACCTCTCGGCCACATAAATGTTCGTGGAGGCATGCCGAGAAAGCTCCCTGGCTTTAGCTACTCCACCGAAGAGGGATATGTAGGGGATTAGTTGATCCATCGCATGAACGTCTAGAGTGGCTTTGGAACTCATCTCCTCCTTCAACTTTTCCTGGCACTTTCTTCCAACCTTTTCTGCCCGTACCCCTCTCTCTCCCAGCGCGCACGATCCGAGAGTGCTTCGCTTGTATTCCGCAAAAAGAGTTATGCCTATCCCAGGGGAGATGGCGTTGGATCTTTCTTCATCGATCTCTATTCCCTCTATACTTCTGATGAGCCTTTTGGTTATCTCTTCGTGAAGGTTCGAATGCAATCTTCCCCATATCCTTTTCTCGCGACCCCTATCCTCGAAATTCAGCGCCCTGGGGACGCTGGGCAGCACCTCTGCTCTTACCAGCCCTCCCCCCTTTGGGTAATACCCTCTCCTTATGACCTCACACCTGGCCCTTATGCCGCGTCTCTCCAATAACTCAAGAAAAAGCATTTTGAAATAGTCGATCGAGGGGCTCCACTTGACGTCGGTCCCGCCTCTAACTTCCAGGTAGCTCTCAGCGTTCGAGAAGATCAAGATGGGAATCAGAGTTTGAAGCAAGAGCGTTATGGAGCCGGCAGTGCCTATATCGAATTCATATCTCCCCCCTTTTATTTTTCCGGGTTTAAAAATGATCTCGGTGCTTCCTATTTTGGCGCCCTCCAGCCTTCCCGATGTTATAATCGAGGTGGCTTTAACCGCCGCGAGGTGCTGTGCTCTTAGTCCGGGATTCGGCCTTTTTACCCTTATGCCCCTTATCCTGGTCTCCTTTCCCGTAATAGCAGAGAATGTCAAGGAGCTCCTTAATATCTGCCCTCCTCCCTCGCCATACCCTCCATCGACTTCTATCATCCTCTAATCTTAGACCTTTTTCAGGATTATGTCGAGAATCCCGTTTTTATATGTGGCTTTGGAATTTTTGGGCGAGATATCCTGAGGGAGCTTTATATATTTCCTGGGCCCCTCTTCTCTCACTTCCACGGAGATGGAATCCCTTCCAACGAAGAGTTCTATCTCATCTTTTTGGACTCCTGGCACCTCCAACGTCACAGCAAGACTATCCCCGGTATCGAGTACCTCCGGCGCATCAGGTTTCCAGCTGACGATCTCGCCCTTCTCCTCTTCAGGGGCAAAAAAGTCTCTGAACCCGGTTATCTTGTTTATGCGATCAAGTATCTCGTCTATGTCCTCAAGGTCTCTCTTGGGCCTCTTTTTCCTTTCCCCATCTCTGTCTATGCCCACATCCATACCTATTCCTATCAAAGTCGTGATATTTATAGTTTACTATATTGTTTGCCGGG
>DACJ01000004.1 GCA_002494765.1 Euryarchaeota archaeon UBA186 | reverse complement strand
AAGAGGGGGTGAGGAAATCATCGTGATGTGCGCCCCTTTCTCCAGTTGCTCTCCCCCTCTTAAGCCTTCACCTTCATTCTACCCAGGGAATGCCCCTTTCTTCTTTGTCCGCTTCCATTTCATAAGGCATAAAGTATTTGCCCGATATGGGCCTGTTTTGCCCATTGGGGCCAAGCACATTAGGTGATGTTATCCCGGTCATTATCGCCATCACCTTCACTGTACCTTCATACTCAGGTACTATCCTGGCGCCCCATATCACATCCGCCTTCGAGTCCAGCTCGTAGGTGAGCTGCTGAGCTATGTCCTCAGCTTCTTTCAGGGTGAGATCGGGCCCTCCAGTTATGTGTATCAACGCCCCCGAAGCCCCCCTGTAATCCACATCCAACAATGGGTGATTCAGGGCGTCATGTACCACACGCTTGGACTTATCTTGGGCCTTTGACTCCCCATACAACATCATCGCCACACCGCCCCGCTTCATCACTGATCTCATGTCGGCATAATCAAGGTTTATCAAAGAGGGCAAAGATATGGTCTCCGCTATCCCTTTAACGGTCTCAGCTATTAGCTGATCCATAACCGAGAAAGCCTGGTCTATTGGCAGGTTGGGGACGAACTTCAAGAGTTTGTTATTGTCAAGCACTATGACGGTGTCACACTTTCTTCTAAGTGATTCGAGCCCACCATCCGCCTTAAAAAGTCTCGCCCTCTCGACAGCAAATGGAGAACTTACCATCCCCACTACTATGGCTCCCTGCTGCTTCGCTATTTCAGCGATAATCGGAGAGGACCCGGTGCCAGTTCCTCCACCCATACCTGCGGTTATGAACACTAGATCGCTGCCCTTTAATGCGTCTTCTAATTCAGTACGTGAGAGCTCGGCGCACCTTTGCCCGACCTCAGGGTAGCCACCCGCGCCCAAACCCTTAGTGATCGCCCTGCCTATCAGTATCTTGTGATCCGCTTCTACCAGGCCCAAGTGCTGTTTGTCCGTATTAACCGCTATAGACCTTGCTCCTTTAACTCCCAGCTTATGAAGTCTGTTAACCGTGTTGTTCCCAGCTCCGCCAATCCCCACTATTGATATTTGAGGTTCGCCGAACTCTTCCACATCCTCATTCTGCTTCTTATCTTCCGCATATTTCATGGCTTGTCCAACTAAGGAATCCATATTATCACTCCTTTTACTTTCAGTACCTTAACAGCGCCGAAACGGATGAGAGGCCTGGCGTTTAGTTATGCTAGGCCGGTGCATCCCATCCCCGCCTATTTTTTTATCTTCTTTTGAACTCCTCGAGTTTCTCTAGCGAATCCTGCATATCTCTCAGGCGCTCCATCTTCTTGAGGTACTCGGCAGTCTTTTCAGAGCGTTCGAGTACGAAGTCCCGTACCGCTAGCCTTATTATCTCCGATCTCGAGGAGAACTCTCCCAGCTTGATCATGAGATCCATCAAGTCAAGACTCCGCTCGGGGAGCCTAACCGTCAGCCTCTTGTTGTTCATGATTCCACTTCGACGCCTTTTGTACCGACTTAAACCATCCTATGAACGCCTACCTGACATTCCTACGCTGACGTTAGGATGCTTTTGTCGGCCTTTGTCTGACAGAGTATAGGGCACACCCTTTATAATATTTTCGGCAAACGGGAGCTAAACCCGACAAACTAGGGGCAGATCGGGGAAACCAAGATGTAGATAGGCAAACTAGGAAAACGTATTAGAAATATTTATATATCAGCAACAATCGACGGGAAAATGTTAAGTAGGAGCCCCTCTTATTAGATCCTTAATCCTCATAAGGCTAGCGATATGGCTCCTTTCTATTTCATCGAGCTTGGTCTGTATATATTTTACTTCGTCTTCTAGATTGGGTATCAGAACGTGCTCCAGAGCGTTGACCCTCTTCCTCGTCTCCTCTATTTCCCTGGAGAGCAGCTCTATCGATCTATCCAGCCCCATTATCTTCATCAGATCGGGGAGGAGATCTTTAAAACTCCGCGATGCTTGAATGAGCCTGTAATCGAAGGGTTCTGGACTCATGCCCTCGACTTCATATGACAGTTTCGGAATTCTGACCCCGGCGATGGTTTTTGCCTCGCTTTCGACTTTCACCCTGAAATCTGAGCCGAAGAGCTCCTCGATCTCGTCTGGTAAAAGAGAAAGTCTAGCTCTATCAACCATAGAATAAGCTTCGACAAGTCTCTTTTCTAAATCATCCCTGGAGGAGCGTTCGTCTCTGACCATATCTATGAAGTTTCTCATGAGCTCGTCTCTTTTATCTTTTAAAAGATCGCGTATCCTCCTTGCCATGGATAGACGTTTCCTCCTGGCTAGAAGCTCCATCCTGGTGGCCTTGATATTTGCGCTTACGGGCATTATCTCTCCTTTCGCCCTCTCAGATATTTCCCTATCAACTCGTCTGATACCCTCTTGAGCTCCTCCTCGGGAAGCATCGATATGAGATCCCACCCTATGTCCAGTGTCTCTTCAAAAGTTCTGTCCTCATATCCCCCCTGAGCTACGAATCTGGACTCGAATTCCTCAGCGAACTTGAGGTAGAGCCTGTCGACATCGCTGAGAGAGCTCTCCCCGAGCACAACTGCTAGATCTCTAGCATTCCTCCCGTTTGCATAGGAGGCATACAATTGATTGGATACGGATGCGTGATCCTCCCTCGTCTTTCCCTTTCCGATCCCCCTATCTACCAGCCTCGATAGGCTCGGCAAAACATCGATAGGGGGATAGACCCCTTTCCTGTGCAAATCCCTCGACAAAAAGATCTGACCCTCCGTGATGTAGCCCGTAAGATCTGGTATGGGGTGAGTTATGTCGTCTTCCGGCATCGTTAATATGGGCAGTTGAGTTATCGATCCTTTTCTACCTTTTATCCTGCCAGCTCTTTCGTAAATACTCGCGAGATCGGTATACATGTATCCGGGATAGCCTCTTCTTCCCGGCACCTCTTTTCTCGCGGCAGACACCTCTCTCAAAGCTTCGCAGTAGTTCGTCATATCCGCTAAAACGACCAGAACGTGATAATCATGCTCGAAGGCGAGGTATTCTGCCGTGGTCAAAGCCATTCTTGGCGTTGCGATCCTCTCTATTGCCGGGTCATCGCCCAGATTTATGAACAGGATGCTCCTCTCTATTGCACCAGTTTCCTGAAGATCTCTCATGAAGAAACTGGCCTCGTCGTAGGTTATGCCTATGGCCCCGAAAACCACCGCGAATTCTTCTTCTTTTCGCCTCACCTTTGCTTGCCTGGCAATCTGAGCTGCGATAGCTGGATGGGGCAGACCTGAGCCAGAGAAAATGGGAAGTTTTTGACCCCTGATCAGGGCGTTCATCCCGTCGATGGCCGAGATCCCCGTCTGTATCGAGTCGAGGGGGTAATCCCTGCTGTAGGGGTTTATGGGGCTCCCGTTTATATCCAATTTCTCCTCAGCTATGATTTTGGGCCCCTTGTCTATCGGATCCCCAAAACCGGAGAAATATCTGCCGAGCATGTCGCCACTTACGCCGAGTTCTATCCCGTGCCCCAGGAACCTCACCTTTGTGTTTCTAGTATCCACTCCTTCATTGCCCTCAAACACCTGGAGCAAGACGCGTCGTCCGCTTATCTCCAGAACCTGACCCCTCCTGATCTCGCCGTTGTTGAGCTGTATCTGCGCTATTTCACCGTATCTTACGTCTTTGGTTCCCTCCACGAATATCAAGGGCCCCGATATCTCGGAAATTGACAGGTAATCCCTAACCATCCTCCCCCTCCAGCGATTTCTTTATTTCTTCATCGATTTGGTCAAAGCCAGCCATATCTGTTAGATATTTCGCTCTCGAGATCTTTGCCCTAATCGGAAGCTTTAGGATGATCTCCAGCCCCGCATCCGTTATTTTCTCCTTTGCTAGATCGTAGAAATACATGATTGACCTCAGCAATCGATATTGCTTCATAGTGTCCGTGAAAGTGTCTATCTCATGGAAAGCCGACTGGTAGAGAAAATCTTCTCGTATGTGCCTTGACACTTCCAGGATGAGTTTTTCCTCATCTGAAAGGGATTCCGTCCCTATGAGTTTGACTATCTCCTGGAGTTCGGATTCCCTCTGCAGCAACGCCATAGCCCTGTCTCTGAGCTCTCTCCAATCCTTGCTCACGTTCTCTTCCCACCAGCTCTCCACGTCATCTATGTACAGGGAGTAGCTGTTCAGCCAATTTACCGCTGGGAAGTGTCTCATGTACGCCAACTGAGCATCTAGCGCCCAGAAAACCTTCGTAAATCTGAGTGTGGCCTGTGTAACCGGTTCAGAAAAGTCCCCTCCTGGCGGGGACACCGATCCTATTACCGTAATGGAGCCTTCACCACCCCCCAGGGTTTTGACGACCCCGGACCTCTCATAGAAGGCAGCTATCCTAGAGGCTAAATAAGCGGGATAACCCTCTTCTCCAGGCATCTCCTCTAGCCTTCCCGATATCTCCCTTAGAGCTTCGGCCCACCTTGACGTTGAGTCGGCTTGCAGCGCGACGTTGTAGCCCATGTCCCTGTAATACTCAGCCAACGTTATCCCCGTATAGACCGAGGCTTCCCTTGCCGCAAAGGGCATGTTGGAGGTGTTTGCGATTAGAATGGTACGCTCCATTAAAGGGCGCCCCGTCCTTGGATCGGTCAGCTCTGGAAATTCCAGAAGCACTTGACACATCTCGTTTCCTCTCTCTCCACAGCCCACAAAAATTATGACGTCCGCATCGGACCACCTGGCCAGTTGATGCTGGACCACGGTCTTTCCACTTCCGAAGGGGCCTGAAACGCATGCTGCTCCCCCCCTCGCTATCGGGAAGAAGGTATCCAAAACCCTTTGACCGGTTACCAATGGTTCGTAGGACGGGATCTTTTCCCCATAGGGTCTTCCCATCCTCACGGGCCATCTCTGTATCATATTCATCTCCTTCCCAGAGATAATTGCCACCGACTCTTCAACCGTGAAGTCCCCCTCTCTTACTTCATCCATGATGCCGTCATAGAGGGCCATTATCCTGTGCTCTATCAGCTCAGTTTCCTTCACAGTCCCAACCACTTGCCCCTTTGAGACCTTATCCCCCTTCTTGGCTCTCGGTTCGAAGTGCCACTTTTTATCCCTGTCCAGAGAGGGGATCGTTATTCCCCTGGGTACGAAATCCCCGGATATCATCTTAATCGTATCCAAAGGTCTCTGAATCCCATCATATATCGAGCCGATAAGCCCGGGCCCAAGCTCGACGGATACGGGGAAGTGAGTGCTCTCTATGGGCTCGCCTATCCCCAAGCCATTCGTGTCTTCAAAGGCCTGGATGGTTGCCTGTTCGCCTCTTAACCCTATTATTTCGCCTATCAACTTCGCCTCTCCGATCCTCACCATATCACCCAGGCTTGCACCTTCTACATCTCCAACCACTACTGGCCCAGCAATTCTAACTATGCCCATTATCTCAACTCCATACCAATGGCTCTTTCCACCATTCGTTTAATACGACTAGCACCAAACCCTGTTCTCTCCCTTTCCGGGATGGGCACTATCCATCTGTCCCTATACACTCCCGGATCCAAATCGGTTAGCAAGTTCTCGGTGACCAGAGCGATGTCATCTTTTCCCAGATTCGCTAAGGCTTTTACCAGTTCTTCTGGGGTTTGGGCCTCAAAGGCCTCTAGTCCAAGGGATCTGAAACCTATTATTAAGCTTCTATCGCCTATAACGCATATCCTGCCCTTCTCGCTCATCCTTTCACTCCCAGAAGCTTCTCCAACCAGATCGCCCTAACGCTCGATAGCTCGTCGATCCTTCTACAGACGTATAGAGCGACCACCCCAACCCCATAAGGCTCATATTTCCCCTTTTCTAGCTCCTCAAAGAGTATGGAAGAGATCCTATCATCTATCTCGCCAAGCTCAAGAGAGAGGAGTTCGTCAAACCTGCACAATCCGCCAAATTCCAATTTTTCCAAAAGGGATTCCTTACCGAGGTATTTAGAGAAGGCCTTAACCCTAACGCTGTAGAGATCTCTGACAAGGGTCGCTATTCGCTCCAAGGAGTTTTCCCCTTTGGCAAGATTCGACAGCTCTTCTAGCCATTCTTTATCTAAAACTAAATCTATAACGATTGGATCTTTAAGCTCGGAATAGATCTCCAGAGCCCTATTTATCTTTTCATCTTCGAGCCCTTTTTCGGCTGCCTCGAGCCCTTTTTCGGCTGTGCCCATGAGACCCGCCTTTCTCTTAGCATCGAGCTTAAGCTTGAGATATCTATCCCTGAGAAAGATCATTTCCGGTACTCTTGGATCGGGGGCTAGCTCCTCGATGAAGTTTCTCAGGCAGGATCTCTCATCAGCGAAAGCTTCCTCTCCCCCCCGTTCATCTCTGAGATCTGGTACCAGGTCTCTGAGATAGGTAGCGCTCAGTATCGAGAGAAACTCGCTAAGGTCTTTGGTTCGATCAAGCCTTTCCAATCCAGCCTTCCCCATGAGTTCAGTGGTTAGGACGGCTATCCTGCCCGAAGGGTACAGGTACTGGCTACTGCTATCCATCGGAATCGCATCCTCCAAATAGTATATCGACGACCCTCCCCTCCAGGCGCTCTCTTATGTTCTCAATGAGAGTGGCGAAGGTACAATCGTATTCTATATTGCCTGATTTCAGGACGAAACCGTCTTTCACCTTATCGCTGGGAGTGAATTCATATTTGCCCTTTATCACCTCTTTGATCCTATCCACATCTCTCTCCGAGAATGAGAGGACTCCTTCCCCGGGCAAATCTTTCATGAGATGCAGGATAGCTGCGTCGAAGCCTTCCCCGTTCAGATACTCATAAAAATTCCGGAACGCCTGATCTATTATTTGCTGCTTGTTCCCCAACTTAAGCTTTCTAGCCTCGACCCTGGCCTGCGCGATTTTTCTCGTCTTTTCTTTTTTGCTTTCCTCCCTCCCTTTGGCCTCGGCAGCGTTCAGTATCTGCTCCGCTTTTTTCTTCGCGTCCTTCTTTAGCTCGTCGGCCTCTTTCTTAGCCAGATCGAGGATCTCCTGAACCCTTTTTCTCGAACCTTCCTCTATCTCGGAGATTATCTCTTCCAGGCCCATGTCTCATATCAGGAATAGTATCGAGATCATCAGTCCCAGGATAGCGTAGAACTCTATGAATGCCGCCAGTATAACGCCCCTGCCCACCTGATCCGGCCTAGCCGCCACTGTCTCGGCAGCAGCCGCGCAAACGCTCCCTTGTAGAGAGCCCGTGACCAATCCAGTAATGGCTATTGGAATACAGGCAACAAGGATTTCAAGTCCCGCTTCAGGCGTTAATGAGCCCGCTTCAACACTTATAAATGCCATTATGGCAGTGATGAAGCCGTAGAGTCCCTGGGTAGCTGGCAGAAACGCGAGAAGGAAAAGAGACCCCCACCTTTCGGGGTTCTCCCGTAATATGCCAGAAACCACTACACCGCTTTTTCTCAAACCAAACGCAGAGCCTGCTCCTCCTAGAGATATCGCCATCGCAGCCCCGGTTATCGCGTACACTACTCCTAGATCCATGTTAGCACCTCTTACCCTATTACATTCATATACTTATCCTCTTCGGTAAATGGCTCGAAAAATGTTTCACCGCCTTCCACGAACTTGGTGAAGAACTCCAATAGCTGGAGACGGGTGGTGTGGACGAAGCCGCCTATAGTCGACACGAAGAGTATAAATAAGGTCGCAACGACAAAAACCAGGCCGCCTACTATATATCCAAACGGGCTGGGCAAACCGGTAACGACCATCCCAGCCAAAAGGTTGAAGGTCATCGCGAGAATGTATGTGGTCACGGAGAGAGCGAACAGTCTGGAATAGGATAGTACGTCGGTACCCACGGATATCAGATCATAGGCGCTAGCTAAACCCTTCAACTTTTTTATACCTACCTCATTTCTCCCCCTGCATACTGTGAGAAGGATTAACGAACCAATGAAGAAACCAACTCCAAGGGTCAGATTGACCCCTATGTTAAGGCCCATCATAGCGTCCGCTAGGGAGAGCAGAAGCACGATTCCTGAGGTCATAAATAAGATCCACGTACCTTCATCCAGAATTGCATCTTTTTTGCTTCTTCTCGAGTGGTAATAGAGCTTGACCCCATAACCGGTGTAAACCTGGATCAAGCCCAAAACAATCGTAAAGGCCAGGAAGATAAGAACGCCGTTAGAGCTCAAAGGATCTATTATCCTTACCCCGTTCAACCAATTGCCCAATGGGTTCTCAAAAGTGGTGAAAAGGTCCCCGAACATCGAGCCCGTTAAGATCCCTATCGGTATCATCAACAATGAGCTGTAGATAAGGATATGGAAAAGGTTTTTCCCTTCTTTCCCCATCTTGAATAGCTTAAGAAATAGAAAAGAGAAGAAGATTAGCAGTATACCGTAGAAGACATCCCCTACACAGATGGCAAAGAAAAGCATGAAGAACGGAGTCAGATAGGGGGTTGGATCGATCGCGCCCGTGGGCCCGTACATCCTGGTTACCAGCTCAAACGGTGTCGCCAGTTTAGAGTTCTTGAAGGCAAGTGGGGGGTCCCCGTCCTCCTCTACCCCAGAATCCTCGACCTCGATGTTGATTGGGCCGGTAAAACTCGTCAGCTTATCTAGATCGCTGGCTCTGACCCAGCCCCTTATCGCGAAGGTTTTTTCAGTACGGGCGAGCTTTTCGCCGACCTCATAACGAGCAAGCTCAGTGGCCAGATGATCCCTCACAGCTTGAAGGGTAAGAAGCTCACTGCTCATCGAAGTCAGATCATTATTTATCTCCTCAGCTCGTTTTTCCGCTTCTTCCCTTCTCTCAGCTAGATCTTTAAGGGCCTGAGAGGGCGTTCCCTTTAGGTTAAACTTCACCTCCTGGAAACCATCTGGAGGTTCACCTTTAGGATATATTATGAAGATGTATTTTCTGTCCCCATCCCTGGATAAGATCTCGGAATACAGATCAGGTTCCCCCACCTCAGCTTCTATAAAGCCTATCTGGGCTTCAAATTTCTCGCTTTCGAACTTTTCCAGCTCCTCAAACGTCAGATCCATGGGCATGAAAGGAGTGAGTTTTTCCATCAACTCATTCTTCCGATTGATCTCTTCTCTTACTTGATCGAGCTCCCCCCTCTTATCGTCGCATCCGCTTAATATGACTCTGTGATCCTTTTCGATCAGAGAGTCGTAATCATTTCTATTAAGGTCAATCTTGTTCTCGAAGAAATCCTGGATGAACCCTTTCATCCCTCCCCCCTCCTTGGGAACTAATTCCTTAAGGAATCGAATCGTCTCCTCTACTTTTGATATCTGTGCGGAAAGATCCTTGGTCTCATCAGATCTAGGTCTTGAGCCCTGCTCAGGGCCGCGATCGGAATTGGGCCCAGGTTCTTGATGATGCTTCTCACTCGCCACCTCCTCCTCGAACTCGGTGATGTGCAAAATCGAGAGCTTTTGGATCTTCTTCAAGAGATCTTTTTGCGACTCGTGAGCCAATATGTATACTTTCTTGACCTCTTCTAGCATTTTACCCCCTATAGGAGACTTCCTCTTTCAGGAGAGCGAGAGCTTTTTCTGCCTTCTCCCTGGTCTTTTCTCTCAGATTACCGGCTTCTTTTTTTGCATCTTCGATTATTTTTTTTCCCTCGTCCTCGCCAGCTTTAGCACCTTCATTTTTTAATTCCGATCTTCTAGATTCGCCACCCCTTTTTGCCTTTTCAATTAAGTTCTGGCACTCTCTACGCTCCTGTCTGATAATACCATCAGCCTCTTTTTTCGCCTGTTCTATCATTTTGGAAGCTTTTCCTTCCGCATCTCTGACGATCTCTAGCGCCCTTAGAGCCATTCGAGAGTGAATTGCTATGGGGATTTATAGTTTTTCTTTGGATTAAGAGCTTGACTTGCTCCCAACATATTTCATGTTATTTGGATTCTCTTAGTGTGCGTATCAATTTAATCAATTCTTCTCCTCGCCTATCCAGGGAGAAAATCTTCACTATTCTGCCCCTCACATCTTCTCTCGATTCGTCTGGAGCGTTTAAAGCTTTTATTATCGCCTTTGCCGTCGCTTTTGGATCACCGTAAGGGACATAGAAGCCAGTGTCACCTACTACTTCGGGTAAACCCGCCCTTTCCCCAGTCACGATGGGGATACACCCACATGCCATGCCTTCAGCAGGTGCAAGTCCAAATGCTTCATAATAAGAGAGTTGACATATCACTTTCGCTCTCTGATACCATCTGACCAGGGTTTCATCGGAGACAAAGCCAGTAAACTCGACATTTGAAGGCGCGATGGATCGCAGATAGCCAATAGAATCATCCTTGAATTTGCCTATGACCACAAAACTAGCCTCTGGGACGAGTTGGGCAGATTTCACGAACGTTTCTATTCCTTTCCTTTTCAGATTGGGCCATTTTATTTCGCTGACTGTCACCACGAGATTTTCCCTGCGTACTGTATCTGAGCTGAATTTTTCAACGTCTACACCATTGTAGATGACTTCTAACCACCCCGGTTTAACCCTCTTTAAAATCTCATTTCCGGTGAATTCAGAAACGGCTAAAACCCTATCAGCATTCTCAAAAACGTACTTTGCCGCCAGCCCTTCTTTCCAAAATCTCTTTTTTGAAAATGCTCCATAGTCGATTTCCGGTACAGACGCGCAATCAAAACCACCTGCAACAACGATGGATTTTTTCCCAAAAAGCTTAGAGAAGAAAACCGCAAATGCCGAATGCCATCCGGCAAACCATGAAAAAGTCAGGTCGGACTGTTTCACTTTTTCAGCCAAAATGAAGGCATATCTTAGCCACTCTGAAGAGAGGAGTTTTTTAACTGGCTTCTCGACGACATCGACATCGAAGCATGATTTCAAAATTTCATAATCGTTTATTACGAAGGTGGGGCGTAATCCACCGGTGAAACATATCCTGGTCATATCAACCCTTCGTATACCTCCAGGTATCTCTTAACTATCACCTCAGGTGAGCAGGTCTCATAAACCATATTCTTCCCATTTTTCGCCAACCGCTCTCTTAAAGCTGGGTCATCTATTAACATCTGTATCTTTTCTGCAAGCTTTTCAGGATCCATTGGATAGATAAGCACGCCGTGCTCCATGTCTTTTATCACAGGAGAATAGTAATCATCGCCCGCTGTAATGACACAAACCTGACTCCGTAATGCCTCTATAAGGGACCTTCCAATTGGTACGGGGTATCTGTACGGTTGGACGAGAATATCCGCCTCAACATAGATCTGAGGTATTTTTTGATATGGTACACCTCCCATAAATTTTATATTATTTTTAATGTTTTCAATTTTATTTTCCATATATTTTTCCCACCCATCGCCTACTATTGTGAGTTCAATATCTTGCTTTTCTAATGATGAGTACGCCTGAAGAAGAATGTCTAAACCCCTCCAGTTCGCAAAGTTTCCCACGAAGACTATTCTGATTGTTCCGCTGGCCTTCTTATCTAAAGTAGTGAGGGACAGATTGATCATATTGGGAATAACCGCGATTTTTTCCTTTGGTATACCATCTTTTACCCAGTTATCCCTATAAAATGGGCACAACGCGGTAAAAGCGTCGATTTTTTTAAGTATATGGATAAGGGATTTGTTCCTGTAAAATTTGGGACTGAAATGTTTGTGTGCATACGCGCTCATCGATATGGAGTACACAATCCCATTTAATGTCGCCACGGACTTTATCCCATATTCTCTGGTCAAATGTCCAATAGCTGGCATCAGATCCATGTTATATGTGTGGAATATATCATAACTGTCCACCTTTTTTTTAAAAAAACTACACGCCTGAGCGTTGAGAAGCATCTTCGATCTCGAAAGCGTTGGCTTTATCCTGATTACATCTATCCCGTCGACTTTTGATTCTCCAGTTATATGCCCGTCAAAGGATACGACCTCTATATCTAGATGTTTAGACAATTCTTTCACTAATAAGGAACAACTGGTCTCTCCCCCACCGCGTATGTTGGGGGGGTACCTTGGTACTGCCATACAGGCCCTCATATCCGCCTCACCGTTTCTTCTATGAGTTCTACCAGTTTTTCTTCCCTCTTACCCAAAGAAAATTTCCCGGCTATTCTGTCTCTCGCTTTCTCTCCCAGTTCCTCAGATGCATTTAAAGCTTTATCAACAGCCTCCACGGCTGCACCCTCATCCCAATACGGGACATAAAAACCGCGATCTCCAACAACTTCTGGCAAAGAGGCAGTGCGCGTGACTACGGGCACACATCCACAAAGCATTGCTTCCGCCACGCTACATCCAAAAGCCTCATGAAAACTGAACTGCGCATACGCTTTAGCTCTCTGATAAAACCCTAATAATTCCTGATCTGAGACGAAACCCGTAAATTCAACGTTTGAAGGCGCGTTTTTGATCTCACCTCTTACATCGTCGTTTATCTTACCGATCGCCACAAAAGGAATGTCCGGAAAATATTTTGCGATGTTCATATATTTATCAACTCCTTTTCTTTTAAAACTGATCATATCCAAACCGCCTACCGTAATAACCATCTTTTCTCTTTCAATTTTTTTATCCAGTTCATATCTATCTTTATTAAAACCGTGAGGTATCGTTACTATATCAACATCCGACTTCATCAACAGCGATATCTCCTTTTTGTTCGCCTCTGAAACGGCCATCGTCGCGTCGCTGTTTTTTATTATGTATTTAGGGATCCATCGCGTATAAAACTTGGAAGCCAGCCCATAATTTTGTTCGGGCACATTTGCCACGCTATAGCCACTGGCAACTGTTATAACTTTTTTCTTGTACCTCTTACCGAGACGAGCCGCTTTTAACCCGTGATAAGATGCAAACCATATGTAGACAACATCGCAATTTTTAATCAATGACGATAATTTCTTCCTTTTTTTATCATATCTATAAAAGAACGTTTCCACGCCATAATGCCTTCTCAGCATCTCTATGTCATCTTTTATCCACGAAGAGTCGTGATTGTAGACGATCAGTATTTTTTTATTTTCTTTCGTTTTCATATCACTCCAATGTTCTGTGTGAAGCGTTTCATTTTTACTCCTCGGTGCCATTTTTACTCCTCGGTGCCATTTTTACTCCTCGGTGCTATTTTCCATGGTAATACGTCATAAGTATCTTCTATATCAATTTTACATTTTTATCATCTACAAAGGACCCCGTTCAAAAAAGGATTAAATAACGAACGGCGATCTCATCAGGAGATGGAGCATAAAACAACCCCAAAAGTATCATTCATAATCCCGACGCGAAATGAAGAGAGGTACATACGAAAATGTCTCGATTCAATATTAGCGCTAGATTACCCCAAAGATAAAATCGAGATTCTCATTGCTGAGGGGAATTCAACGGATAAGACAGAGAAGATAATTAGAGAGTATATGGCAAAGCACGACAACATAAAACTTTTGAAAAACCCTGCGGGAAACACGGCGATTGGCAGAAACTTATGCATAGATGGTTCCACAGGAGACATGCTCATGAACTATTCTGGACACGCTATTGCCGAAAAGGACCTTCTCAGGGTGGTAGCTTTTAAACTTGCGGGTATGCCAGAAGACGTGGCAGGGGTAGGGATCTCTAATGTTTCGCCACCGAAACAGAACTTCGTAGGTGAGATGGCCAATACGACTTTTAGAGGATTTATGGCAGGTGCCGGCACCTTCTCTCAGAACGCCGTCTTTGATGAAGAAAAATTCGTCGATCACATGGCATTTACCTGCTACAGAAGAGAAATATTTGACATAGTAGGAAAGTTCGACTCGGAATTTCGGAGCGGGCAGGATGCAGAGCTGGATATCCGGATAAAGAAAGCTGGATACAAAATTCTGTATACTCCCAAAACGAGGGTTTATCTTTTCAAACGAGACACCATAAGAGGGCTATTCAGACAATTATACCGATATAGCATAGCTAGAGTAAAGATGATAAAGAAATATCCGGATACGATGAGCGTATTTCATCTTTTACCCCCCTTATTCATAATTGGGGTGATAGCCATCGCTTTACTATGGATTATCGGTTTCATTCCAGGAATAATGATTATAATATTAATAATTCTATATGCTATATTGTGCATAATCAGCTCGCTTATGGCGACGCGTAATCCGATCAAAATAGCGGCGAGTATATTTTTCTACCTTCTCATTCAGGTAGCTTATGGGGTGGGTTTCATAAGGGGAATTTTCTATGGCAGACTCTGATGGGGATAGCACTCAAAGTTAATACAGTGAAGCAAGTCTAGCAGTTTCATTTCGGTGCATTATTTTTTTCTTCTGGTGCATACCCTATTTAGTTATACCTTCCCATCCCAACCGCAGCTGGAGGTTATTCAGGTAAAGATAAAAAAGTGCTATAAGAAAGTTTATAAATTAGATACCTGTAGCCTTTAAAGATTTACCATGGCGAAGGTGGGCATAATCGGAGTTGGCAGATGGGGAGTGAACCACCTCAAATCTCTGGTCAGGATAGACTGTGAACTGGTAGGAATCTCGGACACAAATCTCGACAGAAAAAATATAGCTGATGAACATGGTATAAGATTCTTTACGGACTACAAAGAACTTCTACAGGAGGTGGATGCGGTCACAATAGCCGTGCCAACCGATCTTCATTATGAGATCGTAAAAGAGTGTCTAAAATCGGGAACACATGTGATGGTAGAAAAACCGCTAACGACCAGATCGGATCGGGCCAAAGAGCTTGTGAAAATCGCAGAAGATAGGGGCCTGATACTCTCGGTCGGATATCTGTATAGATTCAACAATTCCGTGAAGAGGCTCAAAGAACTTCTACAGGAGGTGGGAGAGATACAATATATAGTTTGCAGGTATATCCACTCCTCGAACCCCCCAAGAAAAGACTCAGGGGTCATACTCAACCTGGGCATACACCCCATGGATATATTCAATTTCATCACGGATAGAAGACCTCTGAGAGTTTATTCCAAGAAGAAGAACTTTCTCTCCGAAAAATTGGAGGATTCCGCTACCATAGTGCTGGATTATGGGGACTTTTTCGCTACGATAGAGGTAAGCTGCTGCCACCCTGAGAAGAAGAGGGACATATGGATCATCGCCGAAAAAGAGAAGATATATGTGGACCTCTTCGACCAAAGGATATTAAGATACCCATTGAGGGTAAACTATGAAAAAATCGCCAGGGGCGATCCCATCGAGGAACCGATAGCGCCAAACGAGCCGCTCAGAGACGAGCTCGAGTATTTCGTCAGACTGGTCGACGATGGGGTGAAAAATTTTTCCATCACTCACAATTTAGGCAAGGAGGAGTATTATACAACAAAGATATGTGAACTGAGTCTCAAATCGGCCCAGACTGGGAAGGAGATGGTGCTTGATGACTAACTCAATAGCTACCACGGCGAGAATAATGAAGAACGTTGAATTGGGAGAGAACGCCGTTATAGGAGACTTTGTCATAATCGGCTTTCCCCCCAAGGGCAGGAAAGAGGGAGAACTTAAAACGACAATAGGGGATAACGCCGTCATACGATCTCATACCGTTATATACGCGGGCACGGAAATAGGGGATAACTTTCAAAGTGGGCATCATACAAATATTCGAGAAGAAAACTCCATCGGAAACGATGTGAGCATAGGAACGAACACCGTGGTCGAGTTTAAGACCAAGATAGCAGATAATGCAAGGATTCATTCCCAGGCCTTCATTCCGGAATATTGCGAACTCCATGAAGGATGCTGGGTGGGCCCAAATGTGGTGCTCACCAACGCGCGATTCCCGGGAGCTCCAAAATCGAAGGAGTCTCTAAGAGGCCCCACCATATGCAAAGATGCAAAAGTGGGGGCGAATTCGACGATCCTGCCGGGAGTAAAGATAGGCAGAAATGCTCTGGTAGGGGCTGGAAGTGTCGTTACGAGGGACGTCCCCGACGGCAAGGTAGCAGCGGGGAATCCGGCAAAAATTGTAGGAGATGTTTACAAATTGAGATACCCCACAGGGGAGAAGGTGTATGAGTGAGAGAATGAAAATACCTCTGGTAGATCTAAAGGCCAACTATCTCTCCATAAAAGGAGAGATAGATTCCGCGATACGGGGAGTCATAGACGACACTGCCTTTATAATGGGCGGTTATGTCGAAAACTTCGAGAGGAATTTCGCGAATTTCTGCGGGGCAAAACATGCAATAGGCTGCGCAAGTGGGACCGCTGCCCTACATCTGGCTTTACTAGCGGCAGGAATAGGGCGTAATGACGAGGTGATAACCGTACCGAACACGTTCATCGCGACCGCGGAATGCATAACTTACGTAGGTGCCAAAATAAAGTTCGTGGATGTAACCCCAGAAACGCTCCTGATAGATACAGACAAGATAGAGCCCGCCGTAACCCCCCAGACAAAAGCTATAATCGTGGTCCATCTGTACGGACAGACGCCCGATATGGAGAGAATAAAGGAGATCGCGGATGAGCACGATCTGGTGTTAATAGAGGACGCTGCTCAGGCACATGCCGCAACTTTCAAGGAACATCAACCTGGTTATTACGGGAACGTTGCAACGTTCAGTTTTTTCCCAGCAAAGAATCTCGGGTGCTTCGGAGACGGTGGAGCGGTGGTGACAAACGACGATGATATAGCGGAAAAGGGCAGATTGCTCGTGAATCATGGTAGAAAGACAAAATATGAGCACATCGTGGAGGGATTCAATTACAGACTTGACGCTTTGCAGGCAGCGATATTGGATGCAAAACTCCCTCACCTTAACGAGTGGACGAGGCTGAGGAGAGAGCACGCGAAATTCTACAATGATAACCTGCCCCCTGAGGTGAGACTTCCCTTTGAGGCAAGCAATTGTAAGCACGTGTATTATATGTACGTGATTAGAACGGAGAGAAGAGACGCGCTTATGGATCACCTGAAAGAGAGGGGCGTAAGCTGTGGCATACACTATCCTATACCACTACATCTGCAACCCGCTTACGCCTATATGGGGCACGGACAGGGCGATTTCCCCGCCGCAGAAAAAGCGACAAAGGGGATACTTTCGATACCCATATACCCCGAAATGACGCGAGAGCAATCGCAATATGTCATCGAAAGCATAAAACAGTTCTTCGGATAAATCTGGAGCTCATATGGCTAAAGTAGAGGGATAAGTTGAGCCAGAACGCTGAGATAGGCAGAAGGGTTACGACGATCATATTCGCACAGGGGATCGGGGCTGTGCTCTCAGCGTTAGCGGTACTCATAATTACAAGATCTATAGGGATGGAGGGCTATGGCACCGTCAAGTTGGCAATTTCGTTCGTCGCGCTTTTCTCTTTTATCCCTAACTTAGGGCTCCATAGCGCGCACATAAAGCGGGTTTCGGAAGGCAAGGATCTGGGAGACTGCATGGGAACGTTGGCAGTAATGGAGATCCCCATGATCATCCTACTGGTGGCAGTCCTCTTATTTGTCATACACGCGCCCGGAGGGATGGATGCTCCAGTTACAAAATCGGTTTTATACATAGCGGTGGTTTACCAGGCGATATTAAGCATAAGGGCGGCGGTATGGGCGACTTTCAAAGCGAGGAGAGAGAACGCTAAAGAGCAGTTGTCTTTTCTGATCGATCCGGTCGTCAGGATTTCGCTAGTAGCCCTGCTGGCCTTTTTCTTGATCGGGGGGAATGGCGAAAAGTTGATGATCGCATATCTCCTGGGAATTCTCGGCAGCCTCATGTTTGCCCTCTATAGTCTCAGGGGCATTCCAATACATTTCCGGATTAATCGCGATTCCATAAGGAGTTATTGGAACTTCGCCAAACACCTGATCCCTCTAACTATCATAGCGGTCATAGCGATAAACCTCGATAAAGTTTTAATCGGGGTTTATTGGTCAGAGCTTGAGGTCGGACAATATAGTACAGCCCAGATGGTAACTGCGCTGATAAACCAGATTCCTCTAGCGTTTGGGGTACTCCTTTTCCCTACCATATCCTCCTCATTCTCGCTTGGCCAGGGCGGGAAAGAAGAGATAAGGTCGATAACCAGATTCATGGGCAGGTACCTCTCAATGATCATCCTGCCGGTAGTTGTATATCTCATCGTATTCGGTAAAAGCCTTCTTGGTCTTTTCCCTGGAGCTGAGGATGCCTACCTGGTTCTGATCACTCTAGCCCTCTACGCTTTTGTCTTCTCTTTAGGGACGCCGTATCTCAATCTATTGCTGGGAATCGACAGGCCCGATATAAACAGCCGCATCCTTATCGTGGGGCATATCATAACTATATCTTTGGGGGTAGTGCTCATACCCATACCCGCGATAGGCATGGTTGGAGGGGCTCTAGCTTTACTTATAGCGTATCTGATCGTTTTTTTGCTCGCTACATTTGCTACAAAAAAGTTAGTAGGCGTCGGGATTGGTCTCATAGGCAAGAACGCCCTGTACCATCTACTAGCCGGGTGCATGACCGCCCTAATCCTGCTTCCGATATCCCTGACCTTCGCCACGAACAGATGGTTCCATGTCATAGGCTTTGCGTTTTTGACTCTTGGGATGTATCTGGGATTTCTGTTCCTATTAGGCGAGTTCAAAAAAGAGGATTTCAATTTCTTTAAGGAGTCTCTCCATCCGGCTCGTTTGATGGGGTATGTAAGCGGTGAAGTGCTGGGAAAAAATAAATGAATCAACCGCCCACGTCATAACCTATGCCCAGTTCCTTCAGCCAATCTTCGGCGAAGCATATCCACGTCTCCCCCTTCTCGTCCTCTATCTCCAAGAGCTCATCCAGCTTGACTTTTTCTCTTTCGATCATATCTTTAAGCTCTCTCTTCAGCTTTTCCCTGGCTTCTATGATGTCATTTGCCACGACCAGTATTCCAACGTTTAGGGATTTAAGCCGATATATCATCGCCACCCTTGCCCAGCCTATTCGCCAACTGTGCGATCTCCTCTGGCGATAGCTGATCTCCTCTCCTCTCCTCCATCTCCTTTACGCCCAACTCTTCGTCCAATATATTTTTTATCATCTTTCTCCTGTGCTGGAACAGCTTATTGGTCAGCCAAAAGAATTTATCTTCATCCACCTTAAACGGGGGCTCTCTCGGCCTTATCTCGACTATGGCAGAATCCACTTTTGGCACAGGCCTAAAGACGCTTGCCGGCACCCTTTCTAGAATCGAGGCATGAGCATGGTAATAAACTCCAACCGAGAGCCTGGAATACTCCCTATCTCCGACTGAAGCCACCATCCTCCTGGCGTACTCCCACTGGTACATCATAACTCCTTTTTTGAATTTCAGCTTCAAGATTTTAAATGTGAGAGGGGTGGATATGCTGTATGGAATGTTAGATACTACCTTATCAAAGGGAGGAAAATCAACCTTTAATACATCCCCCCTAACGAGCTCCAGTCTATCAGGGATGAATCTTCGAAACCTGTCGAATAACCTTTCATAAAGCCACTCGTCTCTCTCTATCGCTATGACCCTGCTAGCTTTGCTCAGGAGGAGTTCAGTGAGAATCCCCCCCCCGGGCCCTATCTCCAGTACCGTTTCGTCTTCATCTATACAGGCGTATCCGACCTCTCTTTTGGCTACTCTCTTATCAACTAAAAAATTCTGACCAAGCTTTTTCTTCATCTAGAGGCTCATTTAGTAACGAAAATCCTATACTTTATCCCCGATTCCAAAAGCTCCTGCTCTATCCTCCTTGCTATCAATTTCTCTGGGTGGTGTACTGATGTCCTTTTCGCGATGTCCTCCAGGCTCTTGAATGGACCCTTCTTTCTCTCTCCTATCAACTCCCACATCGTCTTTTTGCCCAATCCAGGCAGGAGCTCGAGAATGTGAAACCTGGTGGTTACCGGCCCAGCGTCGTTGAAGAACTGTACGAACCGCTTATCATGGTTTTTTACCAATAACTCCAGAGTGAAGGGGAGCTCCTTCTTAGCTGCTGTGGGCATCTCATCGTAGGGTGCCCTGCCCTTTATCCTTGAGACCTTCTCCCTCTGCTCAAGATTTTTGCCCACGTATATCCTATCCCCGACGAGCAAGTTTGCATCCCTTTTTATCAAGAGCTCTAGCAACGTGAAGTTGTCCTCCCCCACCCCATAGGCTACTGCGCCTTCCCTGAACCTCCCCCTGTCTGGCCTCCCAGTCGGGAGAAAATCGAGGACATAGACATACTCTTCCATGCTCTACCCCATCGCACCCACAATATCTAAAATTGCGTCTATCTCCTCTTTTGAAAGATTGAACCTCTCCTTAGCGAAGATCGCCCCTACTTCTTCAGTGCTCCCGGGCAGTATATCCGCGATCTTTATGGCTATGGCTTCATCCACGTGCTCCAATTCTTTGAGCTTCTTTACGAGCTTTTCAACTTTCCCCAGGCTCAAACTCGAAGAAGCAATAGCATGATCCAAAGCGCTCCTCTGCACCAGTGAAAGCTGCCTTTTATCCTCCTCCTTTTGAAGCAGATTTTTTACTTTGGCTAGCGGCACTATCTTTTTTCCTCCTTCCACCATGGTCATCACTCCAGCGCTTTGAGATGTTCTGGTCTCGCTATGAGCGCCTTTTTCTTTCCCCCATCTCTTATCTCAACCATGTAGCTAGAGCCCATGGCCCCCTTTATTCGACCCGTAAGACCCTGAAATCTCGGGTGGGGCATCCCTTTCTGAACCCTCGGATCTATGTCTATACAGACTATATCTCCCTCACTGAACCTTTGCATGGCCTTGGTTATTATGTTGCCCTCCGTCCCTCTGAGCTTCTTTCTCGTCTTCCTCCTCATTCCTCTCGATTTAGCCATCTCCCACCTCCAAAACGTCCAACTCCAAAACCTCACAACCCACTCCCAAAAGGCTGGATAGGCTGGGTCTGGTCCTCTCCTCGTCCCCGTTTATAAGCTCCTTTATGTATAGTCCAGACTCACCCACTACCCTAAGCTCGCACTCGCCCCCCTTGAGATCGAGGAGGTCGCAATCGATGACTTTTCTCCGTCTTACCATGTCGCTTCTCCTATGGGCTACCCTTTTTGGAGTTCTCTGGAGGATAGGACTTTCTATTAGAATATTAAGTGCCTCTTTAATCTTTCTCTCATCTTGAGGTTTCTCGAGCTTTACTTTTGCCCTATAGGTCTTTCTCATATCGGAGCACTTGATTTTTCTCACCTCCTCTCTTTTCGAGAGTCTGAGATCGCCGACCTCAGCTAACCCAGAGCCATTAATCTCGGACTTAACGGCCCCGAGGTCTATTTTTCTCTTCTTAGGCTTCAGGATCTCTATAACGAAGGGCCTCCCGTTTCCGAGCATTTTAGCGTCGATGTCCTCTCTTCCAGCTCCGTGGAATTTCGTCCCTTCACCCCCCGTCTCTTTAATCAGGGGCTCGCCTACTATCTCTTCCACGCTCGTCGGGTAGAGCTTTCCCTTATAGTCGCAATAAGAACAGCCTACTCCCTTGCAATATCTACATAACCATCTGGTTTGGGGTATGCCCCTCACCAGCTTTCTATACCTTCCATAAATGTAGAGCGGGTTTATCTCTATTTCAACTTCCATGTATCTGGTGTCTACTACCGCCTGGATATCAGGATATTTAAAGTCCACATCCTTTTTCATGGAAGAGCAGATCCTCTTCCCTATCTCTCTATTTAGTTCGGACTTTATTGACTCCGCATACTCTGTACTGGTCTCTCTTAAAATCTCCTCCTCTCTTCTCAAAATCTGGTTGTCCACCCTGGAGCCTATCAGAATAGTGTCGAACTCGAGTGGCGATATCCTCTCGATCACCAGAGAGCTGAACTCGTCCAAATGGATGAACAAGCCGGAACAGAGAAAGCATTCCTGAGCGCTGTTGATTTGAACGGTTGGCTCGGCATGTTCCTCGATGAGCGTCTCAAGAGCTTTCTCATTTCCTTCGGTGATCCAGCATCTCACTATTCTCCCCCTCTCATCGTCGGACAGGCCATGGCCCAGCGTGGCAAAGAGTCTGCCCAAACAGTGGTCACACAGCTCGAAGCGCAGAGATCTTTTGGCTATATCGGAGGCTAAAACCACTGATCGATCCTCCTCTGCTCTGTGCCCATTCCCCTGTATTTGGACAGGGCCTTCTCCACTCTCTCCTCCGAGAACCCTCTCTCATCGCATAGATATCTCTTCACCGCTTCCGATTCCGGTTTCCTCCACGTTATCTCATAGTCGTCCGTGACCTCTGGGTTTAGAAACACGTCTTTTATCTTATCTACCCCAATTTCCGGCTCCGCGTCCAGAGCTTCAAGAGCCTTCTCGGCGCTCCCATGCTTCTTTATGAGGGACAGAGCCCTCTTCGGTCCAACTCCCTTTACGCCCTCGTTGAAATCCGTGCCGATGAGTATCGCCAGATCCACCAGTCCTCTCTCGTTTATTTCAAGTTTCTTTAACAAAGAGTCGAGCTCTATCAGCTCGGGCCTCACGTTGATGTACACCCTCTTTCTCGGAAGTTTTCTCTTACCGGTGATCGCTATGTTCCTGGCCAGCCTCAGAGATCCGAAAAGCAAGGAATCGAAGTCCTGGGATGCCGCCGCCCAGACGTCTCCTTTTTTTACCATGTAAGCGGCTTGGGCTTCACCTTCAGAGGGCGCTTCGACAAAAGGGATCCCCAGAACGGCCAATAGCTTTTTCGAGTCATTTACTATTTCCGGCGTTACTCTAGCGCTCTGCATCGCCTTGGAAAAGGCCTTCTCCATGTCGCCAGCTTCTAAAGCTCTGGCGTACTCCTCGCTCGCCTCGGCTCTTCTCGCCACTCTCGTTTCTATCTCCCTTTTCTTAAGGTCAGGTGGTTTGCCATCGAAGACGTATATCGGCTTGATCCCTCCTTCCACAAGATTGGAGGTTCGGTATAGGAGGCCGCTTAAGTGAGAGGTTATCTTTCCATCTCGATCCATCAGGGGAGTGCCATCGGGCTGCCTTATTATGGTTAAAAACTGGTAAAGGGCGTTGTGCCCGTCTATCGCTATGGTAAGGTTCTCGAGCTCCTTGAGCGATATCTCTCTTTTTGCCTCCACGACCAGAGGCGATAGATTGACTCCCATCCATGAACTATAGGTCTCAGAGTAATAAGGTTTTTCTTATGTGCTATCTGCGGTGCCTGCGCCGAACTATTCGACAGCTCTCTTTTTCGACTCTATCGTCTGGAGTTTATCTCGTCTGTCATCGATCTTGATGGTCGTGATGACGCGTTTCGCACCTAGCTCGAGGACAGCTTCGTGCGCTTCTTTGATTGCCGAAAATAATGTATCGAGGTCTTCGGCCTCCATAACGGTGCTCATGCCCCCGACCTCATATTTTATGCCTTTCTTCTTCAGGACGCTGATGGCTACTCTGATATGTCGGCTTACGCTCGTCCCTTCACCAATGGGGACGACGCTTAACTCCGCTATGACCATTACCTGTCGAACAGACCCTTGCCCTCAAAGAGCGGCTGTATGAAGTAGATGACCGATAGCACCAGAGCCACTATGGTAATGTAGAAACCGGCTCCGAAGTCAAAAACTTCAAATTCATCTGCCCCCATGCCAATGGCGAAGAAGATCACGACGAGAAGTATTGAAACCATGAGAGCTGCAGGCAGGAAGGTCGATATCGGCGGTTCCAAGCTGAATCCCACCAATTCCATGGCTGCCATGAGCGAAGCTATGATCGCGATGATGAGGAAGAAGTACGCGGTTGTAATAGAGCCACTACCACCACTACGGAGGTAGTGACAAACAGTGTCGACGTATTCCGAATCATAGTAAGCCCAGTTCACTGCTAGGGCTATCAACAGCAGCAGCGGTATTATCGCTACTACTATCACACTCAAGAGCTCCTTTCCCTTTTTCATAGTTTTTGTTATGTGTTGGGCGTTATAAAGTTTATGATTTTTTCGATTTCGATGATTCTGAGGGGCCGCGTTTAGATCTTGACCCTCCCTCTTAAGAGCCAAATTATTAAGTTTTATGCCCTTTTAGGAGAGATGATATCCCTTATAGGCCTGGGCCTAAATCTCGCGCATATCACAAATGAAGCCATTGAGCTGGCGCGCTCGTGCGATGAACTTTTTTTGGACTCGTACACCTCCCCTCTTCCGTTCTCTCGGGATTCCCTTGTGGACCTCTTGGGGAAGGATGTGAATCTAGTAGGCAGGGAGGAGCTCGAATCCGACTATCTTATCGATATTGGAATGGAGCGAAAGATCGGAGTATTGACTATGGGGGATCCTTTAACGGCTACGACCCACTCATCTTTGCTCTCGAGAGCGATGGGAAAAAGGATAGAGGTAAAATATATTCCTGGAATCTCCATAATAACCGTTGCATCATCTCTTTTGGGCCTCCACCACTACAAGTTCGGGAGGATCGTGACCATTCCACACCCGTCTAAGGGAAGAGTAGAAAGCCCCTACCAACAGATGGCCGAGAACTATCCTCTGCACACCCTCATACTGCTCGACAGCGATCCCGTCCTTTCCGCAGAAGAGGCCATATCCTGCCTGTCCGGGATTGAGAGAAGTGAGGGTTATAGGGTCTTCGACCCGGACAGAACGATATGCGTAATATCGAGGGCCTGCCTGGATGATGAGGAGATATGGGTCGGGAGTATAAAGAAGGTAAATAGAAAATTCAAAACTCCAGGCGTCTTAGCCCTCCCGGGAGAACTTCATTTCTCCGAGGAGGAGAATCTATCCCGGTTAGCTCCTGGGAAATTGAACTTTAGCGTCAAACAAATAAAAAACAGGGTGGAGTCTAGAGTGTTGGATAGATATATCTCGATAACCGAAAACGCTCTTGGAGAGCTTGAGGGCATAAAACTAACAGAAACAGAGGAAAAATATCTTGAGACGGGTAGAAACTACTATAAAGACGGGCTCTATTTTAAGAATAAAGGGGATTACGTGAGGGCATATGGCGCTATAAACTACGGACACGCTTTTCTGGACGCGATTAAGATCAACAGGTGAGAGCAGTGCAGGTAATAAGTTGGGATCCCACAACCCCCAAGATAAACTGCTACGACGGATCTGGTAAAAACCTGGTGGATCATCACTTGGACGATTTGAACATAAAAGTGTATAGGGGCAAGTTTTGCACTGGATCCTTTACAGAGGGGGGTTATAGGCCCTGCCCGGATTCTGCCGTGTCGGTAAAATTCGATCAGTGCCCCAAATGCTCGTTCATCCCAAATCAGGACTGTTTATTTGATCCGATCTGCGATGGTGAACTCTGCGATTTTCCTTTTTGTTCCAAAGAGCACGCGATCTATCTAGGTTTTTTTAACGATCTGGTAAAAGTGGGCCTCACCCAGACTGAAAGGGTGGAGAAGAGGGCAGTGGAGCAGGGCCTGGATGCCCATTCCGTCGTCGCAACTGTAGGGACAAGAAAAAGAGCGAGGGAGTTGGAGCACAGGTTATCGAAGCGACTCTCGATATACCAGGCTCCCAAGAGAGATGAGGTGATCAGGAGGATGGTCAGGGGGACCGATATGGAGGCCATTCATACAGCATTTAACAGAGGGAGAAGGGAGTTGGAGAAGTTGGGTCTGGAGGTGGGAGATCTAACAGTAATGGAACACGAGCCCATAAGAGGTGTATTCTATACCAGAGATATAGTGGGGGTGCACAGAGGGACCGTTAAAGGGGCGCGGGGGAAATACCTCTTTTACAGCAAGTACGTGATCGATGGGAGAAGTATGGTGGGCAGGCACGTCGACCTCTCGGAGCGGGCCAGCACATTTTAACCCCAAAGGGATTTTATAAACGCAGGGGATCGGATAGTGTGCTGGAAGGAGATCTTGTAAAGTTAATTGATTAGGATAAACTTAAGGAATACAATGACGCCATTATAGAGCAACTTATATTCGGTATGTTCAAATGCCAATCACGACCAAAATTTTATATTCGATGTCACATTGCCCCGCTCATGAAGGGGTTGATCCTGTTGCTTATGGTTTGTTTGCTGCTCTCGGGATGCGTCGCGCCGAAAGATCAGGACAAAGATTCATCAGCAGATGGAAGCGGTACAGCGTTAATACGAACAAACATGGGCGATATCCGTGCAGTTCTGTTCAAAGACAAAGCACCCATAACGACTCAGAATTTCATCGCCCTGGCAGAATCCGGGTTCTATGATGGTCTGACCTTTCATCGGATTATAAAAGGCTTCGTGATCCAGGGTGGCGATCCCAGAGGCGATGGAACTGGAGGATCTGGTAAGACCATACCTTTAGAAACTCACGAGGATCTGACACACGTTGACGGCGCGCTGGCGATGGCGAGGAGTACTGATCCAAATTCGGCATCATCCCAGTTCTACATCTGTGATGGGCCGCAACACGGACTGGATGGGAAATATGCCGTCTTCGGCAGAGTCACGGAGGGAATGGACGTAGTAAGAGAGATCGCAGGCGTTCCCACCGATGATATGGATAGGCCTATTAAACCGGTGATAATCGAGAGGATTGCTATAAAATAATGCCGTGTCCCTGCGTTACATACTTTGTATAAATTAAAAGAGAAAAAGGGAAAAACCTCTTCCCTTAACGCATTCCTATAACGATTAAAAAAGTAAAATTTAATAAGGACATCTCGCATAGCCTCATATGCGAAAGATCGGCTTCGTCGTCGTGGCCTTGATCTTACTTTTTCCCCTAGTTGCCCCGGCCCTAACCCATCAGCCCTCAGCCCCGGAAAAGGTTAACGAAGCAGTCGACCCTCCTCAAGAGCTTTTAAAGTATTACTGGAAGCTGAGAATGGCGAATATGGGCGACCTGATATCCTTACTATATCCGGGTTGGCCTCCGGTGGCCTTCTTTAGATATTGCGATGAGCTCGTAGCCCATACCACCGGTAGAATTGGGGACGAATACAGCATGATGGCCCGGGATTACATAGAAAACGAGGTTCTGCTTCCGCTAGCTCGAAGTGCCGGCTTTACCGGGCGCGCCTCAGATCTCCAGAAATTAGACCTGGAGGCTAAAAGAGAGCTAACGGAGCTTTTTTTCTCCTACTGCGCAAACGAAATAAAGTTCCCTTCCGTTGTGGCCCCCAAAAAAGCGTTACTGGCTCTGGCCCTTACCCCTCTTAGCATGATGGCTTTCGGCTCATCAATTTTTGACCCATCGGAAGAGATGGATCTCTGGAGGTTTGCTGATTTCGAAATTCTGGATCTTTTTCCCATTCTTTTCGCCATAAAGTCCCCTGTCGAGGTCGCCTACTATCGGACGAGCAATTGTATGGGCAAATCCTTAATGTTGGCTTCCCTCCTGGAGATGATCGGGCTAGAGGTTGGATTCGGGTATATAGGAGCCCAGTTGATCTATACGGAGCTGGGGAAGAGGGGCTATCCCGTCCCCGACTCCACCCGGTACATCCCGGCCGCTGGGCACGCCTTCGTTATGCTCAAGGATCCGGGATGGGGGATAGGAAAGTGGGAAACGGGAAATGAAGAGGCAATCAAGATCGTGACAGGCGAGGATGGCGAGCCGATAAGGGGTTATCTCCCTTCAAAAGATATGATGGGTACGCGGATGAGCGGGGTTTATCTTCTGCTGGACGCTACATATCGCGATGGATTCAATCCCGTGCTGTCCCCGGTAGCAGAGGACCCGGATTCCGAACAATGGATGGAACTGGAGCCCGAGGATCTGACCTTCGCCATGCTGCCAGCACCCGAGATTTCACCAGAAGTCGCAAGCCCTCTGCCGCACCTCCTGAAGCTGGGGTCATTTATCTCAGACAGGCTTAAATTTCCGAGGATCATGGAGATAGAATCAGATACGGGCCCCCAAGGTTTTGAAAAATCCTTTATCTCCGCGATCGGTATGACCCCCTTTGCGATCGCCACGNNCATCGCCTCGGTCGTTGGCATGCACTTCTTCATCACTGGTCTTCGTGAGGGGAGAATCGATCTGATTGGCCCGCTGGTAGGCGCGCTCATTGGGGGCGCCTCCTGGGCATTCATCTTTTTCGTCTTGATGCAGATCGTCATGCCCATGGCGCTTTTTTTGTTATTTTCTTGACGTTATACAAGCTGTCACCTCAGAGTTTCCTGGGACCACAACTAAATGGAGAGCCTTAAAAAAATAATAAATACTTAATGGGGATTAGAGCAGTATGGTTTTGACGGCCGATGAGGCACCAGCGAAGGTGACAGGCGCTAACCGAGACATGAGCTGTCTATCGGGTGCCAGATCCTGCGCGTTAAACGATCAGGTGTCTAGAGCCCTCTGCTTCAGATGTGCCTCAACGGCTCATGTGCTAGCCGCAGGATGGGTAAAATCCCGTGTAGAAGGGCTGATGGAGGAGATGATATGGTAACCGTGACCTTTGATAAGAAAGAAATATTCGATTTGATGAACTTTAAGGTCGAGGATAGCCTCCTGCTGGATCTTTTGATGGGATTTGGGGCAGATGTGGGTGCTCTCACCAGGTCAACGATTTCCGTCGAACTCTTGCCGAACAGGGCCGATCTATTCTCGGTGGAAGGGCTGGCCAGGGCTTTAGCTCTCTTCCTTGAGAAGAGGAGCCCAGAAGATGAGAAAAGGAGATATTCGACCTTTGATTCCGGGATCGAGCTGAGGGCCGAAGAGGTCCCCATCCGACCTTACATAGTGACGACCGTAGCGGAGCTGGATGGCCCTCTCGGTTTGGAACTGAACTTAAATCTCATAGCACTCCAGGAGATCCTCCACAAGTCGATATGCAGGGAGAGGAAGAAAGGCGCTATAGGCCTTCATGATCTGGATATGGTAAAACCCCCCTTTGTATACAGGGCCGTACCAGCTGATTTTAGCTTTACACCTTTGGATGGTAACAGAGACATGACGATAAAAGAGATACTCAATTCCACCAAGCAGGGCAGGGAGTACGGGCACATTTTGCGGGACGCGAAAGGCTATCCTATGATAGTGGATGCAAATGGGGATGTGCTATCCTTCCCCCCTATAATCAACGGCAACTTGACGAGATTGGAGAGTTCCACGAAAAGACTCTTCATAGATGTGACTGGAACTGACCTCACTACGATCACAAACGCTCTAAACATAATCTGCTGCTCAATTATAGAGAGGGGTGGGAGGATAGGACGGGTTTTGACCGCAGGTGAGAAGACGCCCGACCTCTCCTGGGATTCCGTGGAGTTCGATAAAAGATACGCTAAGGAAGTTTTGGGGTTTGATGCTGATTGGTGCCCACTACTTAGAAAGATGGGGATAGAACTGGAAGGCGATAAAGCCAGGATCCCGCCCTACAGGGTCGATATTTTGCATCCCGCGGATGTGGTAGAGGATGCGGCTATAGCGTACGGCTACATGAAAATGAGGCCGAGAGGGCCTCGAGAGTCCACCGTTGGAGAGGAGCTCAGCATCAACTCGTTATCAAATGACGTTAGGGATATAATGGTAGGCATGGGCTACCAGGAGATCGCATCCTTAGCCCTCACCTCACATCGACTCAATGAGGAAGCGCACATCACGGATGAAAGCTCCGTAGAAATATTGAACCCTCTATCTGAGATGCAGTCCATGCTGAGAAGTTCGCTTATCCCCGGCCTGTTGAGCTCTCTGAAGGATAACGAAAGCAGGGCCAAACCCCTCAAGTTATTTGAAGTGGGGGATGTCGTCATCAACGGCAAAAACAAAAGAAGAGTCAGCGCGATGGTGATGTATGAGAGGGCTTCCTTCACGGAGATAAAGGGCTGCGCGAAAAAGCTTCTGGGGGAGCTCGGGTTCGAGGAAGAGGTCAAGACCTGCGAGCATAAAAGTTTCATAGATGGTAGATGCGGTTCGATAGAGGTTAAAGGGAAAAAAATAGGCGTAATGGGTGAACTCGATCTTGAGGTTCTTGATAACTTCTCTTTGGAGATTCCTGTTGCGGGTCTTGAGGTTGATTTAGAGGAGTTTTAGTGCTTAACGCTCTATTCCTGATAGCCCTTTTAGCGATAGGTTACCTGATCAAGAGGGTGGGCTTACTAAAAAACGAGGATGCTGCCATCATAACAAAGCTGGTACTTTATATTACTTTGCCCTGCACCGTGATAATGGCTTTGACATTTGTGGACATAAACCCAGATTGGGCATTCCTGCCCATTTCCTCTTTTTTGGTGGGAATCGCCTGTTATGGCGTATCCTATCTGACGTATAAAAGCTCAAAGATGGATAGGGAGAAGGGGGGCGCCTTCATCATAGGCAGCAGCTCCATGAACACTGCCCTATTCATGTATCCCTTCTTCAGCGCCTATCTGGGAAGCGAAGGTCTGGCGAGGATTGTCTTCTTCGATGTTGGTCAGATCTTTCTCATGTATGGGCTCGCATACTATGTCGCCATCACCTATGGTGGAAAGGGGGGAAATGGTTTGCTGAGAAGGTTGCTCTCCTTTCCCCCCTTCTATGCGCTCTTAATCGGGCTTTGGCTCAACCTGACTGAAACCTCTCTCTGGATGTTCGAGGGATTTATATCGATGTTGGATAGCGCTACCGTACCTCTGATCATGATCGCTATGGGCATGAGTCTAGAATTGCCCGAAGAGTCCAAATCGTTCGGATGGGTAGCGATCTCATTGGCGATAAGGTTCCTGCTCTCGCTTGGAGTGGCATGCGCGCTCATATTCACGTTTGGGCTTGAAGATCTTGAAGCTCTGACCGTCTTGATAGGATCTGCGGCCCCGCCAGCCGTTCTGACCATGGTATACAGCGCTGAGGAGGGATTGGACTCCAGCTTTACGGCGCTTCTTGTAAGCACCGGTACATTGGTTGGTGTGGGTCTGACGGTCGC
Organism: Euryarchaeota archaeon UBA186; assembly: GCA_002494765.1. Lineage (GTDB taxonomy): Archaea > Thermoplasmatota > UBA186 > UBA186 > UBA186 > UBA186. The sequence continues at coordinate 36,859 of DACJ01000004.1, read as the reverse complement.
GCTTTTTGCGATAGTGCTCTAGTCATCGAAACAAAAATAAGGGGTTTCCTTTTTCTGGCCTTGATGTGGGAAAACCTGCTTCCAAAGGGTTTCTTCGTTACAGCGGGTCGGGGATCAGAAGGGCTCTCTCAGCTCAACGCTTTCGACAGGGCTTTGAAAGACGCCAATCTGGCAGGATGTAACCTGGTCACAGTCTCCTCTATAATCCCTGCTGATGCCAGGGAGGTAAACCCAGTGAGCATAGCGCCGGGGACAATCACTTTCTGCGTATTGAGCAGAGAGGATGGCGTATCCGGCGAACTTATCGGTTGTGGTCTTGGATGGGGCGTATGTGAGGATGAGAACGGTAAAGGGTATGGGATAGTAGCTGAGCAACATGGTCATAGCTCATCTGAATACATAAGGCATGAGGTGAAATCAAAGCTGGAAAGGATGGGCGAGATCAGGGGCATGAAGCTAAAGAGCTTTAAGAGCAGGGAAATCTCGTTCGATGTAGACGGCAAATACGGCTCGGTAGTGGTGGTACTGGTATATGTCTTCTGATCTTTTGGGCCTTATCTCCAGGATCAAAAAAGGTCTAAATGGAGAGAAGGTGGTACGTCTTCCATTTGATGGGAGGGCTATGGTGATAGGGGACATCCATGGAGATCTGAGGAGTTTGAACCACATCCTCAGGAGATTTTCGGGGGGGATGCTGATATTCCTGGGGGACTACGCCGATAGGGGTGAGGAGCAGGTAGGGGTATATCAGAGAGTATTGAAACTGAAGGCAGACTGTCCAGAGGGAGTCATAATGCTCAGGGGGAATCACGAGAGCGATGTGGTCTACCCGCACGACCTTCCCTCTGTACTAAAAGAGAGATATGGGGAGGGATGGGATAGGACTTACCGGGCCCTTCGCGAGCTCTGGGAGGGACTGCCGGTATTGGCGATAGGAAACTATGCCATGGTTCATGGAGGGGCTCCTTCCTATTTGGAGTCCATGGATCAGATAGGAGGTGAGGAAGTTCAAGAAGAAATCCTCTGGAACGACCCTGGAGATGCAGATGGGACGATGCCCTCCTATAGAGGGATCGGCAAAATATTCGGGAAGGACGTAACTGAAAATTTCCTGAGGTTGACCGGTGCTAAGACGTTGATCAGATCCCACGAACCATGCGATGGTGTGAACGTTTGGCACGGTGGATTGGGGATAACGGTCTTCTCCAGGTTGGGAGAGCCCTACTTCAACGAGCATGCAGCATACCTGGACATAGATCTTTCATCCAGATTGGATGGATATGAATTGGCCAAGACGGCTAAAAAATTTTCGACTCGGGATCTATAGCTATTTGCCAGTACATAGCATCTATGCCTGCAACATGGAAATTGCAGGGGAAAAACCATTTGGGGAACTTGAATCTCTATTAGGAGAGAGCTAGGCCTCAAGTGAGCCGAACAAATAACTGCTGTTAAGTTCCCGCGAATACTTGGAGCGGTCGAGCCGACGAAGCCGGCGAAGAAGTCGCTGACGGAGTGCGCCTTTCATTTGTGTGCAATCAATGAATAACACTGACCAAAATATGGATTTGGGAATTCCCGTATATTCTTGAACTCAATATTTTCTAATATCTTTTTCGTCTCTTTTGATGCATAACCTTGTTTTACAATTTTGCTTACTTTACCCAGAATGCTTTTTCTCATTATATTCATTTCTGGGGCAAGTTTTGGAAACAGGTCTCTTTTTCTTAGAGAGTTTTCATAGGATTCAAGGACTAATTTCATATTTTCTCCAGAGGTCCTCCCTGTAAATGCAAAAATGCCATTTTTTCGTAGGACTCTGTAGTGCTCCGTCAAATATTTATCAAAATCATCAACAAAATGAGCTGTGAACATGGATGTAACACCATCAAATTTCTCATTATCAAATGGCAATTGTTCAGCACTTATATCGTAAATTTTGAGTCGCTGGTCATATTTTGTGCATTTTTTCCTCAATATCTCAAGTGCTTTTTTACTTGTGTCAATTGCGTAAACAACATGACCTTGTTTCAATAATTCTTCTGTAACGTTACCAGTACCAGCACCACTATCCAAAACAATTTTACATTTTTTCATCGCATTTACATGAAAGTTTCTAACCGCTAAATAGATATCAGAATTAAGCAATACTTTATCGTAAGCATCAAGATATCTACTTTTCCATACATCGTTTGTCATAATCTCATAGGTTAGAAACAAATCTTATAAATCCTCTTTTCGGCGCCCGCAGTCAGCGATTGGACTCAACGTCCCGCGGATAAAAGAAGTTTTGGCGAAACCGAAATTTGGGCGAACGAAGTGAGCCGTATATACTGTGTTAGGCGACGTGGCAGATTGTTATTTTCTCGCATCATAAACTTATGTTTTGGGCTTGAATAATTTTGGAAAGAACATACCCGTAGTCTTCATGTAATTTCTATACGCCTCTCCAAATTTTGCTATCAATACACTTTCCTCGGATCTCGCTTCGAAATACCAAAGCACAAAGAACACACAGATTGGGGGAATAAGCCATAATGTTCTAAAGAAAGATAGGTAGGCGATATTCATAAAAATAATGCCTGTGAAATTGGGATGTCGTACTATCGAATAAGGCCCATCTGTTATAAGCTTATCAACATCGTTAGGCTTCATGTGCGCTTGTTCAATTTTATGAGTTGAAACAAGAGATACTACAAATATGATTGTCAAGATGCCCCCGGCTGCTATAGAGATATAGTCCCAAAGGCTCAGTTCAGTCCTCAGAAATAGTATTCCGATGGGTAACAGAATGGCGAAGTTAATCCCAGTTAAGATTGGTGGGAATATGTGAAAGTTCTTTTTCATAGAAATTTTCCTCGCGAATCTTCAATAATATCCTTCAGGTTATCCAAGAAGCCTCTGATTGTCTTTGCCAAGCCTCTTTGGATAAATACTCTGTCGAAAAACGATTTTAAAAACTTCATTGTAAGCACGTCTACTGTTTCGTTAATGATAAACTTGCATCTGCCCCCCTCTGGGATGATCTCGTAGACTGCGCTTACTTTTGCGAAGCCAGTTGCTTCTGCTTCAAACGCGAACCTCCGATTTTCCTCTAACTGTACAATTGTACTGTCAAATCTTCGAGGTTCGCCTCTAACTTCTTTTTCAATGTAGAAACGTTTCCCTACCTCCGGATGCCCTTTGTCAATCATTTCAAACTTCTTAATATCTGTTCTCCATTGCATCAGCTTTTCAGGCTCAATGACAAAGAGCCAGACTTTATCAGGCGTTGTATTCAATCGCACCGTCTCTTTTACTGTTGCCATAATATCATCCTCTCAATTTCTAAACCTATTACATTGGCATTTTGTATAGCTCTTTATATCCAAACTCAAGTTCGCATATCCCTCCAAATTGGAATGATATCCGAGACTTTGTGTGTGCACCCCAGGCTGATCGCTAATCTTCATCGTCAAATCATTTTCAATGTCTCCAGCGCGCCAAAGCCCCTACCTCAACCGTGGGCCATCTCACATGCCTTTACAGTGTTGGCCAAAAGCATGGTCACGGTCATCGGCCCCACTCCCCCCGGGACAGGCGTAATGGCCCCAGCCTTCTCCTTCACCGCATCGAAATCTACATCTCCCAGGCTTTTACCGTCGATGTAGTTGAATCCGAAGTCTATGACCACGGCACCATCTTTGATCATGTCGGCGGTTATGAACTTGGGGGAATTGACCGAGACTACAAGTATATCAGCCCTTTTGGTATAGTCCTCTATCTGTGGCGAGGAGGGCTGGCAGAAGGTCACGTTAGCCCCCTCTTTTACCAGGATCGACGCCAGGGGCTTTCCCACCAGGCTATCGACATTTACGATGACCACCTCTTTACCCTTTACTCCATACCCGCTTCTTGTAAGCATCTCGTATATCCCAATGGGAGTTGCCGGTAGAAAAGCTTCCTGGCCGAGCCATGATCTCCCCACATTCAACGGATGGAAGCCATCCACATCCTTTTCCGGCCTTACAGCATTTAGTACGTTTGTCTCGTTTATATGATCGGGTAAAGGCAGCTGGATGAATATTCCGCTCATGTCCGGGTCCTCGTTGAGCTTCTGGATCTCTCCCAGAACCTTCTCCTCGGTCGTATCCTGGGGCAGCCTCAACATCACTGGACATATGCCAACTTGCTCGCACCCCTTCTCCTTTAGCCGGATGTAAGACGCAGATCCGGGATCTTCGCCCACCAGAATTCCGACCAGAGTTGGCGTTATCCCAAGAGCTTCCAGCTTCTCCACCTTTTCCTTTAGCTCTCCCCTTATCTCTTTCGATATCTTCCTGCCATCCAATATTTCCGCCATATTTTACCCCATCAGAATCTCGCAGGCCCTTACAGTATTTGCCATCAGCATGGTCACAGTCATGGGCCCCGTGCCACCTGGAACTGGAGTTATGGCGCAGGCCTTTTCCTTTACGTTGTCGAAATCGACATCACCTACCAACTTCCGCTTCCCGGTTTCGGGATCCTCAACGCTGTTCACTCCAACATCTATTACCACCGCCCCCTCGCCAACCATATCGGCGGTTATCACCTTGGGCCTGCCCATGGCCGCGATTAAAATGTCGGCCTGTCTGGTGACGGAGGGCAGATCTTTTGTGCGAGTATGACAGACCGTAACCGTAGCGTTGGCCCCCTCCCTCTTTTGCATTAAGATACCCATCAACGGCTTTCCGACGATGTTGCTCCTTCCGCATATCACCACGTTCTTTCCTTCGGGGTTGTTCCCGCTCCTGACTAAAAGCTGTTGCACTCCGTAAGGGGTTGAGGGTAGAAATGTATCCTCCCCTAACAGGAGCTTACCCGTGTTGACCGGATTGGTCCCGTCAACATCCTTCCTGGGCGAAATGGCGCTTTCGGCTTTTAAAGCGTTCAAATGCTTGGGCAAGGGGAGCTGCAGAATGATCCCATGGAATTTTTCATCTCTATTCAGCTCCTCGATCTTGTTCTCTAGACCCTCCTGAGTTGCATCGGCTGGGAGCTCGAAGGTCTCCATGTTTATGCCGATGTTACCGCAGCCTTTCGATATGCCTTTGAGATAGGATCGAGAAGCTGGGTCATCCCCCACGATTATCGCCGCTAAGCCAGGGGTGACGCCCCCTTCCTTTAGCTTCGCGACTTTGCTTTTTAGCTCTTCTCTTACCTCCCCGGCTATCTTCTTTCCATCTATTATCTCCATGGCATTCCTTAAGGGTTTGGGACTAATTATCTTTTCTGTTCATTTGGATATAGGTCGGAGGAGTAAGCTGAGAGACATGTAGGCATGTGGGCTTTGGGATAAAATTATTTTTGCGATTCCGCGTTGTATCCTCGCAGAAATGTCAGCACTGTTTCAAGATCCTCAGACTCTATGAGATATCCCACTTTGGAGGATCTATAGATTTATTCTATAGCTCCAGTGATAAGAAGCCCTCTTTGGATCTCGATGATGAGAAAAGTGAGGTGGGGAATTGAGTTAAGAGGGTCAATAGTCGATACTTACCTCACCCTCAGATCCAGCCTCAGCCGAGATAATTATCAAGACTTCCTGGCTCTCTGCCCCTTCTCGGCTCTGGACTGAAACGATCTCGCTTTCTGAATCTATCTCATATTCCCCCAGAGGTATATAGAACTTGAGCAATATCTCCAAATCCATGTCCAGATCGTTAGTATACTCGGCCTCGTTTATGTAACCATCTTCCTCTTCGTACTCGGCTTCAAGTTTGAAGATGGGGACCGAATGTCTGGGCTCTTTGTAGTTATATGATGCCACCTCCCAATCCTCCACCTCTATTATCCTGTAACCCCAGTATTCCCCGGCCCCAGCACCGCAGCTTGTGGTCTCGATAAAGGTGGTATTGCCGACAAGATCGACCCAGTCCTCATGCCCATGTCCGTACAGAACGTAGGAGACGTTATTCCTCGCTATAATCCCCATCATTCTCTCCCAATCTCCTACCCACCAATCATAGATCGTGGGGAAGGGGAATATCTTGTCAAGATTATAGTGGAGGATAGTGTGGTGGAGGCATAGGAATCTCAGCTCAGCATCCTGATTTGCCTTCAGGTCCTCTTCTATCCATCTGAACTGCTCGTCGCTTATCCAGCCTATGACCGTTAAAGAAATGCCGAATACGCCCAACCTCAAAAGATCTGGGGTTCCGCTGTTGGAGTTGGCCATGGTGAAGTGCGCCTCTCCGTAATCGAACGAGTAGCTCATCGGCCCCACGTACCTCTGGTAGAACTCACAGCCATCCTCCATGAATGGTAGAATGTAATCGACATCATGGTTTCCCGGAAAGACGAAGGTGGGGGCGTCGAATTTTTGGAGCAGTTCGTAAAAGACAGGATACTCATATTTATATATAAAACCATAGACTATATCTCCTGTAATGAGGACGAAGTCGGGATGGATCAGGTTTACCTCATCTATCGACTTTTGGGCCAATTCCCAGCCATCGATCAGGTCTAGGGTGGTTTGAATGCCATATCCCTGTTCCATCCCACCGGTGAATTGCCTCAGGAAGTCGCCTAAATGTGGGTCTGTCCAATGGACAAAGGTAAAATCACCATCGATCTCCGCCACCGATACCGCTCTTGGCTGTCTATCCCATATCTCCTCTTCCCCGTAGGCCACCATATAGAGATCATAGAGCCCCTCAAAAACGTTAGTGGGCACTCTTAACGTTATATCATACCGTCCCTCATTTTTTACAACGCGCTCTATCCCAAGCTCATACTCGTATACCACCTCGGAATTGGAAGAGGCGATGTAAAAACCCCAATCATCTGGCTCTATACCATGTGCTGAAATATCGATCTCTGCCTCGAAGGTAGAGCCCCTCTCGAGTATTACCGGCACAGCGGAAAGCGGAAAGCGGATCTCATCTATTGGGTACTTCTTCTCGATCTTAGGAAAGGCTTCTTCCACTACTCCAATATGCGGAAACTCATTTTCCTCCCGGTCTCCATCTATCGGAAACGTTATGGCTGGCAGTATTGCCAGGAAAGCCAGAGCTATAGAGAAACTCTTGACACATCTTTTTATTTCGTTGGCTCTCTTCAAATTTTCACCTCTTCTTGATTTATCCGTCTCAGTCTTCTATATCTATCAAGAGCTTTCCATAGTTATATAGATTTTTCTATTTAGATTCTCATGAGACTATTTAGATTCTTTTCATGCAACATCTCATTTAACGCATCTCGTGAAAAGATAAGCACCGGTAAGGCTTAAGTATCCAGGCGGTATAGAAAATTAAAGAACAAGATTGCTAAAAAACGGAGTGGAAAATGGAAAGCAAAAAAATGAGTAAGGCTTCAGCAGTGTTGATAACGACGCTTGTAATAGGAACGACATTTGTTGGATGTACAACTGGAAAAAAGACGGGCAATAATCCATTTTCACAAATGGCGTCTGATGTGTTCGATGATAAGGCAAAAAGTGACAAAGTAGGCGATGGCTCATCCTATAAGGATCCTGATCCTCTGATTGAGGAGCGTGTTGAGGATCTCTTATCAAGAATGACTCTCGAAGAAAAGGTAGGCCAGATGTGGCTGATTACTTCTTTTGACTTTGGTGCGACATCGCATCAAGTTAGCCATATGGTAAAAAATACAATATCGGCTCAGTAGTACTCTATGAATGGAGCACGCTAAGCCCAGGGCAGGTTGCGAAATTGACGAATTCCATGCAAGAATCTGCGGAAAAAACGAGGCTGGGAATACCCCTGTTCATATCAGCAAACCATGAAGGGGGTGCGTGGGCTAAACTACAACTGTATTCTACTACTGGCCCTGGAAATATGGCGATCGGTGCGACAGGAGATAAAGAAGACGCGTATCAGATGGGGCATATCATGGGAACGGAACTGAACGCTGTCGGAATAAATGTCAACTTCGCTCCAGTGTACGACGTCAATTGCAATCCCGATAACCCGATAATCGGCGTTAGAAGTTTTGGAGAGAGCCCGGACCTTGTGAGTATGATGGGAACGTCGATGACAAAGGGAATGCAGGATGCGGGAATTGCGGCGTGTGCGAAGCATTTCCCGGGGCATGGCGATACGAGCATAGACTCCCACACCGGGTTGCCGATCGTTCCACATAATAAATCCAGATTATACTCAGTGGAGTTAGCACCGTTCCAGGAAGCGGTAGATGAAGGCGTAGACATGATAATGACTGCACACATAATCTATCCCGCTTTTGACGATTCCGGAAAACCCGCAACCTTATCCAGGCCTATATTGACGGATCTATTGAAAAACGAGATGGGATTTGAAGGCGTGGTCATAACGGATGCCATGGCCATGGGGGCAATTACAAAGAATTATGGTTCGAATGAAGCGTGTGTAATGGCAATTCAGGCGGGTGCAGATATAATACTGGATACCATCAACATTGAAGATCGTATAAATGCCGTAAAAGACGCTGTAAGAAACGGAAAAATATCGATGGAAAGGATCGATGATGCAGTCAGTCGCATTTTAACACTAAAACAAAAACTGGGTTTATGGGACAACAGATACGTCGACCCGGCTAAAGCGGAAAAAATCGTCGGTTGCGCTGAGCATAAAGAAATCGAGAGAAGGGTCGCAGGGGATTCGATAACGTTAGTTAAAAATGAGGGCATCGTTCCGTTGAGATTAGACGGAAATGATTTGTTGGTAATAGAGATAATAGATATCGGAGGGGCGATAAATACTCTTGGCGAAAACGAGGGAAAGCTGAGTAAAGAAGTTAAAGACCATAATCCGAATACACAGAATATCTTTGTAACCCAGAACACCTGCGATCTAGAAATCAAAATAGCGAGAAAACTCGCCAAGAATGCAGAGGTCGTGATAATCGGCACTCAAAACTTTCCGGCCCCTGCATTTCACCCCGGTTATGAGGGGCAGGTGAAACTCATCAACGCTCTATTAAATGATGGGAATAAGGTCGTTGTAATCGGTATGAGAGACCCATACGATCTGAGGTTCTTCCCGGATGTAAACGGTTACATTGCGACGTATACCATCAGAAAGGAATCTGTAAGCGAAGCGGTGAATGTTCTATTCGGAGAGAGCGAAGCGAATGGGTTATTGCCTGTGACCATCCCCGATGTAATACCTTATTACTATGGCTACCCGGATAACAGATGTATGGTAAAAGGAAGAATTTTAGATGATCTGGGAAAACCTATAGCTGGCGCAGCGATTACTATGGGCAATGAAACGTCGCACATGATCTGAGCGATCAATAATCACCTATACATTGCATCTGTATCGATGCGGAGAGGCGAAACCGGAAAAAGATGAGGTGTTGGACTCATTTTATGAGAAAATCAGACCGAACGGTCTTTGGGGTCCCGTCGCAAAGCGCACAGGAATTCCGATAGAAAAGGGCGCAATGATGAGAAACTGGATAACATGGATCTGGGGATGCTCATTCATACTCACAGGTTTGATGGGGACTGGTCTCGTTATATTGGGTTCGATGGAGATCGGGGTACCGCTCTTGATTGTAGCAGCCGTATCTTTTGGGATTCTGTATCACATAATTCGGGAAAGCTCGTAACTGATCAGGTATAAAGCAAGGACTATCAGGTATTGCCCCTATCAGGGCTTTATCTTTATCTTTATGCCCGCTATCATGAGATAGACCTCGTCGGCGCATTTGGCGAGCTCCTGGTTAGCCCAGCCCAGCAGATCTCGATAGGTGCGCCCTAACTTCGATGCCGGGACGATCCCCATTCCAACCTCGTTGCTCACGATGATGAATGTGCCGTCAATCTTGTCGATGCACTCTATCAGCTCCTCGATCTCTCGCGAGACCCATCCTTTGGGATTTTCGCCGTTATGCTCCTCTATAACATTGTTTATAAGGAGTGTTATGCAATCCAGGACCACCACCTGTTTTCCGGAATCCGCTATTTTTTTTCCTGCATTAGTTGAAACTTCGAGGGTGCGCCAGCTCCCAGGTCTGTTTTTCCTGTGTTCCTCTATCCTTTGCCTCATCTCTTCGTCAAGGGGAGATCCAGTTGCGACAAATAGGACCTCCTCCCCAAACTGAGAGGCCAGCTCCTGCGCGAAACGGCTCTTGCCGCTTCTAGCTCCACCAAGTATCAATATGCAAACCATTTTGCCTCCTAACAAATCCAGCCGTTGTGCACGAATAGCGAGGCCATTATCAGCACTCCAACCTCTGTCACCTCGGCGATCGCTCCGTAACAATCGCCGGTGAGCCCTCCAAACCTTTTTCCCAGGAATGAAGCCATCCCCATCGCGATTATCCAGATTCCGAACATGACGATCAGGCCCCACATCCAACCGACGACGAGCGCAATGAACGACGTCACGCCGGTCGCGATCGCGAAGTTTCTCGGACCGCTTCCTTCTTTGAAGGGTTTGCCCAACCCATGAGATTTGGCGTATGGGTAGGCAAAGATGGTATAGGACATGCTCCAGCGGCCCATGACCGGCATGAGTATTAAAGCCTCTATTTTAATGGATTCCGGCAGAGTGGTTAAAGAGATATATTTGAGCAGTAGGAGAGAAAAGACGCACACAGCGCCGATGCCGCCAGCTCTGCTGTCGGACATGATATCCAATCTCTCCTGCGGGGTCCCGTGGCAGGCAAGTCCATCACACGCGTCCAGGAAACCGTCCAGATGGAGCGCCCCGGTGAGGGCAACAAGCGATATGATAAGCAGGACGTCAACCAGAGCGATGGGCAGCAAAAAACCAAGAAGCCAGCACAAAGCAGCCAGGATCAGGCCGAGGATAAGGCCGACCAGGGGGAAATAACTCAAAGAGCCCCCCACCTCCTCATCGCTAAATTTTCGCCTGATCGGGATCGTCGTTAGAAATTGCAACGCCGCCAGAAATTTCATCTCATACCCTTCAAGGATTCGCTGAAGGTACCCATCTCGATAAGGGTCCTGGCCGCCGCTTCGGCCAGAAAGATGCCAAGCGCCGCGCCCGTCCCCTCCCCCAGCCGTAGCCCAAGGTCCAGCAGAGGGTTTAATCCAAGGTGCTCAAGCATCGCTTTATGCCCGGGCTCGGCAGAAAGGTGCGAGGCTATGAGGTACTCTTTAACCCCCGGCGAAAGGGCGGCAGCTATAAGCGCTGCAGCGCCGGAGACGAAGCCATCGATGACCACCGGGATTCTATTGGCTGCGGCACCCAGGATTATTCCCGTTAACCCACCGATCTCGAAACCCCCGACCTTGGCGAGCACGTCTAACGGATCTGCGGCGTTCGGAGTGTTCACCTTTAGCGCTCTTTGGATCACATCTATCTTGTGCGATAACTGCTCATCGTTTAGACCAGCGCCCCTTCCAGTTATTTCAGCCACGGATTTGCCAGTTATCGCGGAGCATATAGCACTGCTTGGAGTAGTGTTACCGATGCCCATATCCCCAGTTCCGACGATGTCCAGACCCCTGGCGCATTCTCCCTTTAGAATATCGATCCCCGTCTCTACGCTCTTTTTGGCTTCTTTGAGAGTCATGGCAGGCCCTTGGGTCATATCGCGGGTTCCCGGGGCGATTTTCCTTGAGATGAGGCGGGGGCTGGGGCGCAATTCTGAGGCGACGCCCATATCGACCACGATCACGCGCGCTCCGGCGAGACGGGCGAGCACGTTTATTCCACCCTTCCCCGACAGGAAGGTGTAGACCATCTGTGCCGTGATCTCTTTGGGATAGGCGCTTACTCTCTGCGCTGTGACGCCGTGATCCGAGGCCATAGTGATTATGGCTTTGTGCTCTAAACGTGGAAATTTCTTTTTAATGCCCGACAATCTTATCGAGAGCTCCTCCAGCCTTCCGAGACTCCCCTGAGGCTTTATGAGGTCGTTCTGTCGAATTCGAGCGTTTTCCATCGCATCAAGATCGATTGGATCTATAGCGGAAATCGTTTGATTCAAACCACTCATGTATTACCTTCCTTTAAATTTGCTGGTGAATTGCAGTCGTTGCCATCATAGAGCTCAGTAGGATGCAGGGGATTAGCAAATAAATAATTTACCTCTTCTATGGGCTGATTGGTGGGAATATCAGTAAATCGCCGGTTCTCTATACTCCCCATGTATCGAGCGCAAGACATCGCACATATCGCCCAACGTCGCGTAGGCTTTAGAGCACTCGACGAGGTAGGGCATCACGTTTTCACCGTTTTCTTCCCCTTTCCTGAGCGCATCTAAGGTTCGTTCAACCTTGAATTCATCTCTAGTAGCTTTCACCTCTTTTAGCCTTGCTATCTGCCTTCTATCCACCTCCGGATCTATCTTGAGCACCTCGACTCTGGGCCTCTCGCCGGTCTGGAATGCGTTTACACCTATGATTGTCCTTTCCCCACTCTCCACCTCTCTCTGATATTTTGCGGCGCTGTCGGCTATCTCCCTCTGAAAATATCCCCCCCTTATGCATTTGAGCACGCCTCCCAGCCTATCTATCTCTTCGAAGTAGCGATTCGCCTGTGCCTCCATCTCATCCGTCAGCGATTCGATGAAGTACGATCCACCCAGCGGATCTACGGTGTTGACGACGCCGCTTTCGTGTGCCAAAACTTGTTGAGTTCTGAGAGCTATTTGAACCGCTTTTTCAGTTGGCAGGGCAAAAGCTTCATCCATCGAGTTTGTATGCAGGGATTGACAGCCCCCCAATACGGCAGCGAGAGCCTGGTAGGCGACCCTTATTATGTTGACTTCCGGTTGTTGGGCGGTCAGGGAGCAGCCCGCCGTCTGGATGTGAGTGCGAAGCATCCACGATCTGGGCTTCTTCGCCCCGATCTCCTCTTTCATGAACCTGGCCCATATGCGCCTGGCGGCTCTGAGCTTAGCGACCTCCTCGAGGATATCGTTGTGAGCGTTGAAGAAGAAGGAGAGCCTTGGCGCGAAATCGTCTATGTCTAAGCCCCTCTCGACCCCTGCTTTAACATAGGTCATCCCATCCGCCAGAGTGAAGGCGAGTTCCTGGACAGCTGTGGATCCAGCTTCTCTAATATGGTAACCGCTGATGCTTATTGTGTTCCATTTGGGCACATATCTGGACCCGTATTCGAAGGTATCGACGATAAGCTTTAAGGAAGGCTCTGGCGGGAGCATCCAGGATTTTTGGGCGATGTATTCCTTTAAAATGTCGTTCTGGGTCGTCCCCCCTATCTCATCTTTGCCTATCCCCTGCTTCTCCGCATTAGCTATGTACATAGCCCATAGAACCGGCGCGGGCCCATTTATCGTCATCGAGGTCGTTATCTTGTCGAGGGGTATGGAGTCGAATATTATCTCCATATCCCTTGGGGTATCCACCGCCACCCCACACCTGCCGACCTCTCCTCTGGAGAATGAGTGATCGGAGTCATAGCCATAGAGGGTGGGAAAGTCGAACGCGACGCTCAGCCCGGTCTGCCCATGGGATAGGAGGTATCTATAACGCCTGTTCGTCTCTTCCGGCGTGCCGTACCCGGAGAATTCTCTAATCGTCCATATCCTCCCCCTGTGCATGGTCTTGTGTATTCCCCTCGTAAATGGATACTCCCCTGGTAAGCCGATAGAGCTCGAATCGGGAAGATCCTCCTCGATGTATAACCTCTTAACCTCTATCTCGGATAGGGTCGTGAACCTATCTTTTCTCTCTTTTGTCATCTTCCCATCCATCTTACCGCCCAATTAGAATTCGACCCCCTTTCTAGCCTCGATCCCCTCTCTAAAAGGGTGCTTTATCTCCACCATCTCAGTAACGAGGTCCGCCTTCTCTAACACCGCAGGATGTGCATACCTCCCGGTCAAGACCACTTCCATCTCCGATGGAATCGCATCCATCAGTTTTAAAACGTCTTCGAGTTTCAGCAGCCCGTACTCAAGGGCCACATTTATCTCGTCGATGATCAGGAGATCACATTCTCTTTTCTCTATGATCTCCATAGCTCTATCAAAGCAATCTCTCGCCAGCTCAAAGTCTCTCTCCTCTGGGTGGTCCTTATCGACGAACTCCTTCCTGCCGAACTGCTCTATCGGGAGGCCTATCTTTTTAGCGGTGACCAGCTCGCCATAACCCTCCCAACCCTTCATGAACTGGACCATTCTCACCCTTTGGTCATGTCCCATGGCCCTTATCGCCAACCCTATAGCCGCCGTGGTCTTTCCTTTACCGTTTCCGGTATAGACCTCTATCATATCCTCACCATTTGTATCGCCTTCTTGGAGCTCAAATCTCCTCTAGCCACCTTTTCAGCCAGTTCCTCTATCTCATCTTTTCTCTCGTCCAATAGCCTGGCAATTAGCTCCCCCTTCATCCTTTCCTCGATCCACTTTTTGACCCTTTTCTCTCTTCTCTTCTGGAGTTCTCCTTTTTTCTTAAGTTCATCTGCCAGTTCCTGCAAAGAGCGGAGAAGTTCGTCCATCTCCTCTCCCTCTAGGGCCTTTGTCTTGACTATCTTAAGGTCGGGATACCAGTTCCTCAGATAGATGTAGGTCTTCTCCCAACCATCGAGATCGCACTTGTTGAGAGCTATCCCGTCAGCCAGCTCCATTATCCCCGATTTCAGATACTGGATCTCATCTCCACTCTCTGGGGTGAGGACCAGCAGGACGAGGTCGACCAACTCGGCTATAGCAACCTCCCCCTGCCCTGCTCCGACAGTCTCTATCAGGATGAGGTCCATGCCGAAGAGCTCGAGCAGACGCGCTATCTCGTAGGTCCTTTTCGATATTGACCCCCCTCCCCTCGAGGACACGCTCCTGATGTAGGCCCTGCTCGGGCCCATTCTGATCCTATCCCCAAGTAGAGCGCCACCGCTCGAAGGGCTTGAGGGATCTATCGCTATAACGCCGACCCTTCCAGCACTTCTCTCTATCAACTGGCCTATCAAAGTGGACTTTCCGCTTCCGGTAGAACCTGTGATCCCTACGGTCAGACATTTTGCCCTCTCGTCTTTCTCTTTAACCCTCTCGGAAATCTCGTGAAGCGGAGCATCGTCGCCATCCTCTACAATAGATATGAGCCTGGATAGCGCTCTTATGTCTCCCTCTAAGAAGCGCTCGATGAGTTCTTCGCGACTATCCATTCACTTTCTCCTTTATCAGCTCTATTATCGAGGATGTGAGGGAGCCAGGTCCAAACACTGCTGTTATACCTTTTTCCCTGAGCTTTTGCGCATCATCGTCCGGTATTATGCCGCCGCCCAGAACCGTTATGTCTGGTGCTCCCTTCTCCCTTAAAAGTTCGACTACCCTCGGGAAGAGGGTCATGTGCGCCCCTGACAGACAGCTCAACCCCACTACATCCACGTCCTCCTGTATGGCCATATCCGCTATCTCCTCTGGGGTTCTTTTCAAACCGCTGTATATTACCTCCATCCCCGCATCCCTCAACGCTCTTGCCAGCACTTTGGCCCCTCTGTCATGCCCATCCAGGCCGGGCTTGGCGATCAGCACTCTTATCTTAGCACCGCCGTCGCTGCTCAAGCGTTTTCACCCTTTCTCCTTACTATTGACTTTAAGGATTCGGTGATCTCCTTCAAGGAGCTTCCGGGCCCGAATATCTCCTCGATACCACAAGCTCTTAACTTCTCCGCGTCGGCCTTTGGTATTATGCCGCCCCCCATAACCCCCACCTCTTTGGCACCCTTCTCTTTCAACAGATTGACCACCTTAGGAAAGAGGGTCATGTGCGCCCCTGACAGACAGCTCAACCCCACTACATCCACGTCCTCCTGTATGGCCATATCCGCTATCTCCTCTGGGGTTTTCCTTATCCCAGTGTAGATCACCTCCATCCCCGCATCCCTCAACGCTCTTGCCAGCACTTTGGCCCCTCTGTCATGCCCATCCAGGCCGGGCTTGGCGATCAGCACCCTTATCATGTCGTCTCCAGCATATTTAACTTTTTTCCACCATTTCCAGAAGAATCCCTTTTAGAGATCTGGGATGGATGAAGGTGACTTTATGGCCCCCAGCGCCTATGGTGGGTTGATCCGTCGTAAATCTTATCCCCTGTTCTTTGAGCCTGGCCATCTCACCCTCGATGTCCTCCACCTGGATAGCGATGTGGTGTAAACCTTCACCTCTTTTTTCGATGAATTTTTGGATAGCGCTTCCCTCCCTTACGCTCCCCAGCAGCTCTATCCGGGTATCGCCAGCTTTAAAGAACTTCGTCTTGACCCCTTCGCTCTCCACGACCTCGGTTTCGGACCCCCCTCCGAATACGGTGGAATATGCTCTTCCCGCTTCCTCAACATCTTTTACCGCTATCCCTATATGATCTATCTTCCTCTCTTTTTCCATAAAAACCTCCTACATCAGTATGGTCGGTTTATATTCGCCAAATATTTCTTTCATAGCTCCGCATATCTCCCCGATGGTGGCATAGCTCTTGACGCAATCCAGTATTAGTGGGACAAGGTTCTCGGAGGATTCGCAACCTCTTTCCAGGGTTCGCAGAGAACTCTCCACCATGTCGCTCTTGCGCCTCTCTCTCAGGTCTTTGAGTTTTGCCTTCTGTTCGATTTCTACGTCATCCCTGACCCTCAGAAGGCTCACATCGAGCTCCTCCTCGGCGGAAAAACGATTTACCCCGACAACCGCATCCTCGCCCGAGTCTATCCTTTTTTGCGCCTCGTAGGCCTTTTTGGCGATCTCGTCCTGTATGTAGCCGCGTTCTATAGCCTTTGTCACTCCCCCCATTTCATCGATCTTGTCTATGTATTCCCAGGCTTCTTCCTCGATCTGGTCCGTCAGCCACTCTATATAATAGGAACCCGCCAAAGGGTCCACCGTGTCTGTGATGCCGCTCTCGTATCCGATTATCTGTTGGGTTCTGAGCGCTATCCTTACCGCCTTCTCGCTTGGCAGGGCCAAAGCCTCATCCATGGAGTTCGTATGTAGGGATTGAGTGCCCCCCAAAGCTGCAGCAAGGGCCTGGAGCGTCACCCTGACGATGTTGTTCTCGGGTTGCTGAGCCGTTAGGGTCACGCCGCTCGTCTGCGTGTGGAACCTTAGCATGCATGAGCGGTCTTTTTTGGCATGGAACCTATCCCGGATGATCTTGGCCCACACTCGTCTCGCGGCCCTGAACTTTGCTATCTCCTCCAGGAAGTTATTGTGGCACGCGAAGAAAAAGGAAAGATTTCGGGCGAAGTCGTCTATATCCATTCTCTTGACGACGCTCTCACAATAGGCTATTCCATTGGCTAGAGTAAAAGCGACCTCCTGAACCGCGGTGCAGCCGGCTTCTCTCATGTGATACCCGCTTATGCTTATGGCGTTCCATTTGGGCACCTCCTCGGCGCAGTAAACGATCAGATCGGCCACCAGTCTCATGGAAGGCTCGGGCGGGAATATATAGGTGCCTCTAGCCACATACTCCTTTAAAATGTCGTTCTGGACCGTTCCTCTGAGCTGGCTCGGCTCTATCCCGTTTTTCTCCCCGATGGCTATGTACATCGCTAAAAGGACGGCTGCGGGGGAGTTGATCGTCATCGATGTTGAGATCTGAGCCAGGGGGATCGAATCGAAAAGCAGGGCCATATCCTCGATCGAATCTATAGTGACGCCTACCTTGCCCACCTCTCCCATCGCTAACTCAGCGTCGGAATCCATTCCGATTTGGGTGGGCAGATCGAAGGCAACGCTCAGCCCTGTCTGTCCCTGGGACAGCAGATATCTATATCGCTCGTTGGTCTCTGCGGCGCTTCCAAAGCCAGCGTATTGGCGCATGGTCCATAACCTGGAGCGGTACATCGTGGGGTACACCCCTCTTGTGAAAGGGCGACCGCCGGGAAAGCCAGACTTTTCTAGATAATCAAAGTCCCCCAGATCGAGTGGAGTGTATAGCTTTTTTATCTCGATGTCTGAGGGCGTTTTGAATTCTTTTCTCTCTTTTGTCTTTGTTTCCTCTTCCCATGACTTTAACGCGTCGATCATCTATATGGAATCGGATTTTACCTTTTATCTTTTTCCCGTTAGAATAGATCTAATAGATAAAATGGACAGAGAGATGATCAGTTGAGAGGAACCATTCGCGTGGTAGCGCATACTGTTGCTAGATTAAACCATCGATAAAAAATGTTCGCGCAGCGGTCTCTTCTAGTTCCGATGAAGTGCTAAATGAGATGGATGCGTTACACTAAGTGAGTTCACCTGCAATCATCATTAAACCGAGAACTGCGAAGACACCCCCCGCGATTCTTCCTAGCCGCTCCTCCGAGGTGAGGTTTGCAAAGATCGAGGCCGATCTTGCCCCAATAGCGCCCCCTATGCAGCTTATAACTATTACTGGCCAGGGGATCTCAACAAAAAGGGCGTGCCCTAATGCCCCAGAGAAAGCGATGAGGGCCATCATAAGTACTGATGTGCCAACGGCAATGTGAATCTTATACCCAAGGATGAAAGTAAGGACAAGGAGTATCATGGCACCACCTCCCGCTCCGGTGAACCCGCATATAAGCCCTATTATTGCGCCGAATAGAATATGGGGAAGATACTTCCTGCGTAGAAGATTGATATAACAGAGCGCTACAAGGTAGTAGAGTATAGATGACAAACTACGTTTTTTCTGGAAGAAAAGGGAGTCCATACTCTGATTGAAGGTGGAGACTATCTTATCCTGGAGGCTATCAACCGTTATGGATAAGGGGGATCGGATAAAGCCTACACCCATAACCAGGACGACTGTACCAACAACCCAGCTTAAGTGGGCAGGTTCAATGAGGCTGGATAACCAGCTACCTAATTGAGCTGCGATTATTGCAGCGACAGTCATCTGAAGGCCGGATTTAAGATCTATGTTTCCATGCTTCTTGTAGATATGCACGGCTACCAGAGATGCTATTACGTCTGTGGTAAGGCCTATCCCTTGGGCCACGTAGGGATCATAGCCCAGAAATATGCACAAAATTGGAACGACTATGACCACAGCGCTCGCGCCTATCAGGCCCGTTACCACTCCTGCCCCCCAACCGGCGAAAAAGATGGCAAGAATCTCTATGATTAACCAATAAGTGACCATCTCAATCATATTCAATTTCTATTGTTTTATATTTAATCAGGAATTTAACAATTAACCAAAGATCCCACATTATGCATCACTACCTATAGCATATCCCCTTATTTAATTAATCTTTTCGCCCAATCGATCTGTTGCCCTGCACACCTCTACCTTTGGAGGTACCTAAAATCACCCACACAAAAAGAAAAATGTGGTTGATGCTTTGCACAAAAGCACGTTATATCCTCATCTCTTCGAGTTTCTTATCGTCCATGGGTTTTACCCGCAGATAGGTCCCGTTTACCTTTACTTCCCCCTTACCCTTACAATCGCTATACCTCAGGCAGATCGCGGCGGCGATTTCTACATCTTCAGCGTTTTTTGATTTAATGAGGGCGATAGGACTTGGTAAACCCTTAACTTCTAGCAGGATATCTTCGTGAGTAAGGAGGCGGGAGATAATCTCGTTTTCTTCCTCGTTCCTTCCGACTACGACCTTCTTCCCGCTTGGCAGGCGGAAGTGTCTACCATACTTTAGCAGTTCCACGTCCTCCTCTCCATGGCTAAAAGCGTCTCTTAACCTCCTGGAGAAGTTGGGATCTGTAAGCAGGCAGCCGCTCGAGGGAGTGGCGTACTCCTTCAAACCCAATTTCTGCGCCAGTGCGATCTGTTCTTTTCTACTTCTTCCTTTAATGGAAAGCAACCTATCTCTATTCACCAGCCCTCTCTTTTCCGGCATAGTTGGTTCAAGTAGCCCAGCTGAAAGAGGCCTCAAGATCAGACCCTCTAAACCGCTCTCTTTCTCGATCAGCTTTAGCTGTCTCTTCCCCTGCGACATCGGCCGCTCTCCCAGCACCTCCCCCGTGAATATGAAGTCATACTGTTTGGCCATGATCTCTTTTGCTTTTTTGAGCATGAATATCCTGCAGGCTATACAGGGATTCATGTTCTTTCCGTAACCATACCTTGGTTTTTTCACCATTTCAATGTAATCTTTTCCCGTTTCAATTATTTTTATATTTACCCCCAGGTAGTCGGCCATCTTTGGTGCCCAACTGTTTTCGGTGAACGGAGTTTTGAAGGTAATTGCTACCACCTCGATCCCCTGGTCCAGCATGAGCTTGGTCGCCAGAACGCTGTCTAACCCCCCAGAGAATAAACCGATTGCCTTCATAACTCCCAGAGCCAATCTACTGATAGGTATCTCTCTGCAGTGTCCGGGAATATGGTTACGATCAGTTTGCCCCTGTTCTCTTTTCTGTTTGCGATCTGTAGAGCACCATATAAAGCAGCGCCCGAGGATATGCCCGCGGGTATTCCCTCTTCTCTCGCCAACCTGAGCATCATCCTTCCCGCATCTTCATCTTTAACCCTCAAAACCTCATCGATCAGACCCATTTTTAAGGTCCCAGGGATGAACCCGGCGCCGATTCCCTGAATCTTATGGGTGCCCGGCTTTCCACCGGACAGAACCGGGGAACCTGCGGGTTCAACAGCGATGGCCTTGAATTCGGGCTTTCTCTCTTTTATAAAATCCGCGACGCCCGTGATCGTACCCCCAGTTCCAACGCCCGAGACGATAATATCCACCTTACCATCGGTATCTCGCCAGATCTCCTCCGCGGTGGTGAGCCTGTGAATTTTGGGGTTAGCTGAGTTTTTAAACTGATTTGGCATGTAGTAACCTTTTTCCGCTAACTCTTCAGCTTTTCTCACCGCCCCTGGAATCCCTTCTTCCTCCGGGGTCAGGACGAGCTCGGCTCCCAGGAGGTTTAGGAGTTTTCTACGCTCGAGCGACATGTTCTCGGGCATCGTGAGGATCAATCTATAACCTTTAACAGCGCAGACGAAAGCCAGAGATATGCCCGTGTTCCCGGATGTCGGCTCTACTATCGCCGTTTCTCCATCTATGAGCCCTCTTCTCTCCGCCTCCGCTATCATCGACAACCCCACCCTGTCTTTACAGCTGCCGCAGGGATTGAAAAATTCCAGTTTCGCGACCATCTCCGCCTTTGAACCTTTGGCAATTCGATTAAGCCTCACCAGGGGAGTGTTCCCCACCAGCTCGGTAATATCGCTTGCGATCTTCATTTTTCCTTCAATTTTTTCTCAATCTCTTCGATTCTCTTTTGCATGTCCATAAGCATCTCCACTAATGGGTCGGGCAATCGCTCTCTATTGCCATCACTTTCAACGCCTTTGACTATCCGTCCTGGCACTCCGACCACTGTGGAATTGGTGGGGACGTCATTTATCACGACCGAGCCGGCCCCTACCCTCACATCGTCACCGATGGTAATGTTTCCGAGGAGGTTTGCCCCGGCCCCAACCACGACGTTTTTCCCAAGAGTAGGGTGCCTCTTTTGCCTCTTTTTGCCCGTGCCTCCCAGCGTTACCCCCTGGTGCAAAATGCAGCGCTCCCCGATCTCAGAGGTCTCCCCTATCACCACGCCCATTCCATGGTCTATGAAAACACCATCCAAGATCTTTGCCCCGGGATGAATCTCTATCCCAGTCTTTCGCCTCCACCTCTCGCTGTAAAGACGGGCGACTCTCTCACACCCATTTTCCCATAATAAATGTGCGATCCTGTGGTGGTATAGAGCTTTGAACCCGGGATATCTCCTGTTGACGATCTCATCCTGCGCTGCCGGGTCATTTTTCTCGATGGCCTCTAGCCCTCTTCTAACCCACTCTTTCTTGCCCCTCTGAAGTGCGGCATAACCTCGCAGCAGATCTAGAAAACTCATTTCTCCCCCTCATGCATCCGCTCTTCCATCTCGATCCACACTCCATATCTCTCTTCTATCTTTTTTTCTCCATCTCTATGCGCTCATGCTTTTTCTCCAGTTCTTCGAGTATAGCGCAGGTCTCGAATTTTGCGTCAGCTATCCTTTCCTTACCCTCTTTATCTTTTTCAACTTTTATCTTCAAAGCCAGGTTGTTGCTTTCGGTGGCGCTGCCCGTGAATGTTATCTCTCCTGCATCGACATTTATGGCCCTCGCTACAGTCTCTCTGCTATCTTCAAGGACCAGCTTAGATTCCTGGCCGAGCTCGTATAGCGCCATAGTGTTTCCGAACTTCTGGACAAAATAGGGAAGCATGACCTCCAGCACCCTTGGGTCAACGGACATCGTGGTGGCATAATCCATGTAAGTCTCTCTCATCTCTCATCCCACAATTGGGTCCACTTTTAATAGTTAACGATCTGCCAGGCCAAAATGAAGAGAAGCTGTGTGCAGAGGGCACATCAATCCTCAAGCTCAGGCAGTTTTTCGTAGTAGTCCAGTGATTCTGGATTGATTAGAGAATCTCTATTTGTTACTGGCCTACTGTGTATTATATTGGTAACGGCTGTTTCCACCTTCTTCATGTTCAGCGTGTAGGGGATATCAGGCACCTCGATAATTTTGGCGGGGACATGCCGGGGAGAAGCATTTTCACGGAGAGTTTTTTTGATTTTGTTTTTTAGGTCTTCGGTTAAACTACGCCCCTGGGCGAGTTTAACGAAAAGGATGATCCGTTGATCTCCTTTCCACTCCTGCCCTATAGCAAGGCTATCCTCCACTTCTTTTATCTTCTCCACATGGTTATATATCTCGGCCGTGCCTATGCGAACCCCAGAAGGCATTAAAACGGCATCGGAGCGTCCGAGGAACGTTATTCCGCTGGTATCGCCATGGATCATGATGTAATCGCCATGGCGCCATACCCCCGGATAGGCCGAAAAATAAGCCTCCCTATATCTCTTGTTATCTGGATCGTTCCAGAAATAGAGCGGCATGGAAGGAGAGGGGGCCTCACAAACGAGTTCTCCCGTTTGATCCAGTATCGAATTTTTCCTCTCGTCATACGCTTTAACCTTCATCCCCAGAGCAGGCATCTGCAGCTCGCCCGCATAGACGGGAAGGATGGGGCTCCCACAGGCGAAACAGCCGTTGATGTCGGTCCCGCCCGAAATGGAGTTAAAGTGGATATCCGCTTTAATCGCTTTATATACCCACTCAAAACCCTCAGCCGAAAGAGCCGAGCCCGTTTGGGATATCGCTCGCAGGTGCGATAAATCATAGGCCTTTCCTGGCTCAAATCCCTGACTTCTGAGGTAGTTGATGTAGCTCGCACTGAGACCGAAAATAGTTATTTCATCGTCCTGTGCAAGTTTCCACATGGCGCCTGGATCGGGGTAATTGGGATTGCCGTCATACAGAATGATAGTGGCCCCTACCGCCAAAGAACTGATAAGCCAGTTCCACATCATCCAACTGCACGTCGTTATGTAGAAGATCGTATCTTCTCGCTTAAGATCGGTATTGAGTATCAGCTCCTTTAGATGATTAATAAGAACTCCAGGTCCTTGAACCATGCACTTTGGCTTTCCAGTTGTTCCCGAGCTAAACATGATATACACGGGATGGTCAAAGGGCAGTTGTTCAAATTGAATTCCGACCTGCTCTTTGGCCAGAAAATCGTCATAGGATATCGCGTTGGGAATGTTGCCGATATGCGATTCACCCCGGTAACGAACCACGACCACCTTTTCAAGGGATGGTATCCCCACCGCGATTTTTTCTGCTCTGGGTAACGAGTCAAATGCCCTACCTTTGTAGAAATAACCGTCAACGGTGAAGAGAACTTTTGGCTCAATCTGACTGAAGCGATCCAGCACCGCTTGTGGGCCAAGATCGGTGGCACAGGAAGACCATACCGCACCTATTGAAGTAGAAGCTAACATAGCTACTACTGTCTCTATTAAATTGGGCATGTAGGCAGTTACTCGATCTCCCGGGCTAACGCCCATCTCGCGCAGCGACTTTGCCAGGCGAGCCACTGAATCGTAGAGCTCCTCATAGGTCATCTCAGTTTTTACTGTCTCCCCTCTAAATTTAAAGGCTTTATGATCATCTCTATATCTCAATAAGTTCTCGGCGAAGTTCAGTCTTGCACCGGAAAACCACTTTGCCCCGGGAAACTCGTTTAAATCATCGACCACCTTATCATACCTACGGGATGCTATAACCCCCACAAATTCCCACACGGCGGCCCAAAAGTCCGGTATTTTCTCGATTGACCAGTCGTATAGATTATGATATGAATCCATTTTGAGGCCATATTCTTCGTTGACGAACCTGATGAACCTGGTCACGTTTGCTTCCTTTATATACTCATCGGAGGGCTGCCAGAGCAATTCTCCCATAGTCAAATACTCCTTATCTAATCAGCTATTATCCATTCTGGATACTTAAAATCTCCGCAACTTTAGGGGCTTCTCCTCCCCAGAATCCGACAGGCGTTTTGATTGAAGAAATATTTCATCTGATGTTAAAGCTAGAAAAGATTTATAAAACGAACGCGATCTTACTCTAGGTTTAAATGGTAGAGTTAAAGGCAAAGGAGTTTAAAGTTAGCGATGCGATGTCTCGCGAGCCCATCACTCTGACCGAGGACAGCGTCCTTACCGAGGCTCTAGGGCTGATGGAGGGAGAGGAGATCCATGAGATACCTGTAGCCAGGAGGGAGAGGCTGTTAGGTCTTTTGACCCTGGATGACATAATGAAGAGGGGAAAGCTTCAACCCAAGACTAAGGTAAAATCGTTGATGAGATACCCCCCAAAGATATCCCCAGACATGAATCTAATAGAAGCTTCGAGGATACTGCTCGATAACGGGTTCAGAGGTTCTCCTGTCGTCGGTGGGGAACTCTTGCTCGGCTTTATATCCAGGGGAGACATACTCTCCAAAATACCCGAGATGGTGGATCTTAAAAACATAACGGCTGAGGAGATCATGAGCGAGCCAGCGATCACTGTAATGGAGCATCAACCGCTTACGGTGGCCAAGGATGTGCTAAGAGATCTGAGGATAAGGGCCCTACCGGCGATCGACGAAAACGGCAAGCTGGTCGGAATTTTGACGCAAACCGCAGTCGCCAAAGCCTTTGCGGTCTCCTGGGTGAGGGCGCAGCGGGGCGACTTTGGGGGGGACAAGGCGGTCAAAGTCGAAGTCATGAGCCTTTTGGACCCTCCAATCTGGGTCGAAAGAGATACGCCAGTGAGCGATATCCCCAAAATGCTTGAGAGCAGTGGCCACTGCGTGGTTGTTGAGGGTCTAGTGCCCGTAGGCACGGTGACCCCGAAAGATCTTTTGGAGCTGGTGGCTCGGGAGGGGAGAGGCGGAGAGGGAGTGATGGTTCAGCTGGTGGGGGCTGAGGAGGAGAGCAACATCACCGTCGAGATGGCTTATGAGGTCATACATAGATACGCCAGAAAGATCGCGAGGGCGGTCAAGCTTGAGTCGATAGCCGTTACCGTCGGCAGGATAGACAAGGGTGGCAAACCTTACTACGAGCTTACCTGCAGAGTGCTCTACGAGGGGAGGGTAAGCACCAACAAAGAAGAAGGGTGGGGATTCCTGCCCACCATACACGAATTGATGAGGGAGCAGACAAGGATTCTCCTCCACAAGAAACGTTGATTTATCTGAACCTCTTGAAGTTGTCCTTGAGCGCTTCTACCACCGGCAGCTTCCCTCCTTCCAGGGAGGTTTCGAATGCGCCGCCGGCCGTGGTAACATGGGAGAAGCCCTTTATGTTAAACAGGTGAATGGCGCTGGAGGTGTGCCCGCCCCCCGCCAGGGAGTAGCTACTACTTCCCGATATCGAATTAAGGAGATCTCTGGTGCCTGCTGCGAACTTCGCATCCTCATAGACTCCCGCTGGCCCGGATATAACGACCGTCTTGGCCCTTTGGATCAACCCGTTCAGCTCATCTATGGTCCTCTTTCCTATGTCCAGGGGCTCTACCTCTCTGCTTAGCGAATCCACCTCCACCTCTTTTCTCCCGTTTTCATCTGTTGCCACATCTACCGGTAATTCGATTTTGTCGGAGTAGTTAGCGTAAACTTTTCTGGCTTCTTTTATCTGATCCGATGTGAAGGGCCCTCTTATCGATTTCCCTATCGCCCTCAGGAATAGGTTCCCCGGCATTCCAATGAGCGCTACTCTATCCACGCCCCTTTCGAAAAGCTTTGGGATCAGAGGGATCACCTCCTCATACTTCGCCCCACCTAATGTGACGAGGAAGGGTCTTTGAGGGTCATTAAGCGCCTTTTCGATCGCCGAGAGCTCTTTATCCATGGCATACCCAGCACCTGATCGCAGCATCCAGGTAAAGCCCAATAAGGAGCAATGAGCTCTATGGGCAGCGGAGAAGGCATCAATCACGAACTGATCGAATAGCGGGTACAATTCTCTGACTAGCGGATTTTTGGAGTGCTCTTCGGCGCTCTTTAAATCCTGCTCTCCATCGCATTTTCTCACATTGTCCAGGACGAGTATCCCCCCATCCAAATTTTTAATCGCGTCTTTAGCGTTTTCCCCGTAGACATCGTCTACGAACCTTGTTGGGATGGAAGTCAGCTCTCCGATCCTGGAGGCGTGTTTCTCCAGAGAGGTGAAGTCCCACTTTCCCGGTCTTGATTGATGCGCCAGTATGACCAGACTGGAGGTCTGGCATATGCGCTCTATGGTCGGGAGGATCTCCCTTATCCTGGTATCGTCCGCTATCTCTAGGGTCTCTTTTTCCAGGGGGAGATTTATGTCCGGCCTGAGAAGGGTTTTTTTGCCGCCAAGGTCCTCAAGGGTGAAATACTCCTTGTCCATGATCAGATAAGCCTGGTTATGAGGTCAATTAACCTGTTTGAATAGCCCCACTCGTTGTCGTACCACGAGAATATTTTTATCTGATATCCTAGCGCCATCGTCAGGGGGCCGTCTATTATGGCCGAGTACGGGTCCCCAATTATATCGCTTGAGACTATGGGTTCTTCGCTGTACCTCATAATTCCTTTTAGTTCTCCTTCAGTAGCCTTTTTGAGGCACTCATTCACCTCTTCCGCCGTCGCCTCCTTTTTTATATGTGCCACGAAATCGGTAATCGACCCGTCCGGGACTGGCACCCTCAAAGCGATTCCGTTCAATTTACCTCTCAACTCGGGCAGAACCTCTGCAACGGCTTTAGCTGCGCCTGTCGTGGTGGGTATGGTGTTAGCTGCCGCAGCTCTAGCCCTTCTGTAATCTTTATGGACGGCGTCCAGGGTTCTCTGGTCGAGGGTGTAGGCGTGCACGGTCGTCATGAACCCCGATTCGATGCCAAATTCGTCGTTGATCACTTTTACAGGGGGGGCTAAAGAGTTGGTGGTGCAGGAGGCGTTTGAGATTATGTCGTGCTTGTCCTTATCGTATTCCCTTTCATTGACTCCAAGAAGGAGGGTGATGTCTGGATCTTTGGCGGGAGCCGAGATCAGCACCTTTTTTGCGCCGGCTTCCAGGTGCTTGGATGCTCCTTTTCTGTCCCTGAAGATCCCGGTGGATTCTATGGCAAGATCCACGCCAAGATCTTTCCATGGAAGCAGAGATGGGTCCTTCTCGTTGAACAACCTTATCTCTTTGCCGTCCACCTCAATCCCGTGTTGCAGGGAGGTTACATCCCCCTTATATTTACGGTAGACGGTATCCCACTTGAAGAGGTTCGCCGCCAACTCGCTATCCATCAGATCGTTCAGGGCGACTATTTCAAAGTCACTTCCGTAGTTCTCCCTCGCCAGGGCGCTTCTAAGGGTGACTCTTCCGATCCTCCCAAATCCATTTATCGCCACCTTTATCATGTCCATGAGAAAAGGTAGGCGGAGATTAAAGCTTTCCCTCTTTTTACCTCCAACTCTCTAATCCATCCACTTGTTCTTGCCCTTTATCGCTCTCCAGATGAAGTATGCTAACCCTCCAATGAGGATAGCCCATCCGATGATGAGCACGGCTATAGCCCCTGCGCTCATTTTGCCGCCTCCTCTTTTTCCTTTATATGTGCGAGGACAAATGCCAGGACAAGCGTTCCTACGAGCGCACCCCAGAGCCCTATCAGAAGGGCCCATTGTGGGTGCCCATTGTATGGGGTTCTTATGTTGTTTATGAGAGCTGGGACGAGCGGTATCATTATAGCCAGTGGGGTGACCACCTTTATGAACCAGTTGAACCATTTGCCCAGCTTTATATCCGATGCCTCATTCAGGTGGCACCTCAGTTTATCGGCGCCGAATACCCATCCTACCACTAAGCACATCGTTAAGCCACAGAGCAGAAGCCCATAAAAGCCAACCGCGTGATCGACTATATCGAGCCAGTATATGCCCGCCCCAGTGGTGAAGATCGCCCCCGCGAGAAATGCAAACGAACATACCAGAGCGGTAGCTCTATCCTTGGATATCTCCCATTTGTCCGTGATGGCCGTTATAAAGCTCTCTGCCAGCGAGAAGGCCGAATCTATACCGAGAGTCCATAGGCAGAGGAAGAAGATTATCCCGATTATCTGTCCTCCAGTTGGCATCTGAGATATGGCCGTGGGATATGTCGTAAAGGCGAGGCCTATCGAGCTTTCAGACAATTCCCCTATCTCCAGCCCCGGATTTTGGAAGATCATAAATCCCAAAATGCTGAAGACGGCAAAGCCCGCGAAAAAAGCGGTCGCAGCATCCGCTAAAGAGGTTATCACGCAGTTGTTCGTGACGTCTGACTTTTTGGGCAGATAGCTAGCGTATGCTATCATCACCCCTTGACCGACGCTCAACGAGAATGCTATCTGCCCAAATGCAGCTACCCACACGTTGGGTTTTAGCAGGGCCGCGAGATTCGGCTCGAGATACCAGTTGAGCCCATCTAGAGCACCGTCAAGGGTGAGTCCCCTGATAACCAGGATCACGAGCAATGCCCAAGGCAAGAGAACGGTGAACCACACCACTTTTCCAACTCTCCTCACTCCCCTGTGGAGGATGAAGAATATCGCCACCCAGCAGATCAGTAGCCCTATGAGTATGGGCCATTGCAGGGCTCCAGTTACCTCCACCCCTCCCGTTTTGCCTATAAAGTCGTGGAAAAATCCCGTCGCATCTGAACCCCAGGACAGGGTGGCAGAATGTACCATGTATCCCAGGCACCATGACATTATCACGACATAGTAGATGACAAGCATAAAGGCCATAAGCACTTGCCACCATCCCGCCCACTCCCATTTCTTGCCCATACTTGCAAATGTCTGAGGAGCGCCCTTCTGCATCATGTGCCCCATCCCAAGTTCCATGGCGAGCCAGGGAATACCTAGAACGAAAAGGCCGATGAAATATGGTATTAAAAAAGCGCCTCCCCCGTTGGCGTAGCAGACGTAGGGAAACCGCCACGCATTCCCAAGCCCGACGGCCGAGCCGACGGCAGCCAGGATAAAAGAGGCCCTGCCAGGCCATCTCTCCCTCGCTTCTTCAAGCATGTAAGGGGAAAGAGAGTACTAAAATAAAACATTTGGTTTTTTGATCCTGGCCCCCAAAAAAAAGAAAAGTCTTATTTGTCGAAGGTGCATCATAAAGAGATCGATAGTTAGCGTTAGCGGTTCCCAAGATCGTGCATCAAAATTTGAGAAAGAGGGAAAAATATGAAATTGAAGAAAATTGAGGAAATCCTAAATCAGTACGTGCGTCCTCAGTGCTTTCCGGTAGCGGTGAAAATGGTCAGTTCTGAAGAAGAGATCCCCGAAAAAGCGAGGATGCCAAAAAGGGATTTGAATATTCAGATGCCGGTGTGCCAGGAGATAGCACTGGCGCGGCGTTATGGTTGGGTGATGGCGATGGGGTTAGAGGATATGCTCTGTCCATTGGGGGCCCTTGCTCTGGGTTTTTTGCCCGCCAAAAATAAATTTCTGGACGGCAGTTTTAACGTTCCGTTCTGGGTGAAGGATCAGGGCATAAGGGCCAAGATGTCTAAAAGCATCCCCCAGCTGGAATATGGGAAATACTCGCATATGGTGGCGTCGCCCCTCCATAGAACGGAGTTTGACCCACAGGTTATCATCGTATATGGAAACCCGGCTCAGATATCCAGGTTGGTACAGGCCGCCGCTTACGAAACGGGCGAACCCGTGGTTTCTGAGAGCATCGGGGGGTTCGCCTGCGGCGAAGAGATAACGAGGACTATTTTAACGGATAGATGTCAATCGGTAATGGTGGGTGGCGGCGACCGCGCGATAGCTCTAACCCAGGACCACGAAGCGGCCTTTGCCATTCCATTTAGCAAGGCAGAGGAGATAATGGAAGGGTTGGAAAAGACGCATAAAGCCGGGATGAGGTACCCCACCGCATCAAACCTCCTCTTTGAGGCAAAATTCCCGCCAAGTTTCGCTGAGCTCATGGATTATCTGAAAGGGTAGGGTCTAACAGACCTTTTTTATTTTTGTTATACAAAGTATGTAAACTCAGAGGGGGGGTGAGGATTAGAAGGGGAAGGGGGGTTGGATAAGATAGATAAAGACCCCCTTTCCTTCTTTTTTTAACTGATAACCTTTAATAACCCACCGCAATTCAACAAGGAATGCAGGGTTGGCTGATAGCGTTAATAGTCTTTGCAGTCTATTGGGCTGCGATATTCATCCTGGATAAGCTCAAGATACTTGAGAAGATACACGCCAGCACCTATGGGCCTATATTCACAATTAGGACTGAGAGGGCCAAAAAGCTTGTGGATAGAATGAGCAAGCCTAAAAAATTCTGGCACTGGTTTGGCATTGTATCCATCGCGCTATGCAGTCTAGCTGCAGTTGCGATGTTCGCTATGCTGATCGGCCAGATACCCCTAATTTTCGAGCTCAAGGAACCGATCAACCCACGTCTGGTTTTCGCGATCCCCATACTTAACCCCATATTCCCGTTGTTTTATGGTCTTCTAGGTTTGTTCATCGCTGTGGTGGTGCATGAATTCTCCCATGGCATATTGATGAGGAGCTATGATATGGTTCTGAAATCCTTAGGGTTCGTCTTCATTCTTTTTCCGTTAGGTGCGTTTGCAGAGCCGGATGAGGGGGAGCTTCTAAAAGCCAAAAAGTCTCACAGGGCCAGGATATATGGGGTTGGGCCAGGTATGAACATCATTCTAGCGCTTTTGCTCTTGGGCATTCTCGTCGGATCTGCCCATTCCCTTCAGCCCACAGAGGGAGCGATCGTGACTGAGATCTGCGATGATTCTCCCCTGGCGGATAAGGGACTGGAAACACCCTTTATACTGGTGAGCATAAATAGCACAAAGATTGAGAACCCAAACGATTACATTGAAGTATGTAGGTTGTTAAAAGAGAACCAAATTGTTGAGTTAGTTGTTTTATTACAGGGGGAAACTAAACGAATCAATGCTTCCGGGGGGAGTTTTGGCCTTTTCTTGGAGGATGAAAAAGTAATCTCTGAGGGATTATATTACACAGATGCCTACACCACGCCACATAGCGCTAGGGGGCTCACGGATCTTTTTAAAAATCCTCTGTCCTCAGGCTCTGGCTTTTCAATGTTCATGGGGCTGCCTTTCTTTGGGCTTCAGCCCATCTCAGAAGATTTTGGAGATGTCCTAGGCGCCCCGTTTCAAGGTTTCTGGGTTATTTACAACATTCTGTACTGGATATTCTGGGTCAGTCTACTAGTTGGGTTGTTCAACGCCCTCCCCATCTTTCCCCTGGATGGGGGGTGGCTCTTCCGTGACTTCTGTACCGTTGTGGCCAAGAAGTTCACCAAGGATGAAGATAAGGCAAACGCGATAGCTGGTAAGATAACATCGGGAGTATCGGCACTTACCCTCATGTTGATACTAGCCCCCATGATAATCCCCTGGTTTCTCTAATTGGCCTGAAAATCAGTCCCAGAACCTTTTAGTCCGGGCGTAGTTTATCTCCGCCCCCAGGACGTCCCTTAACAACGAGATCTCATCTTTGCCTATCCTGAGAATCCTGGACGCCGTGTCAGGCCCGATCCCCCTGCCCGCCATCACCATTGCGCCTTTCTTACCGTAGCTCACCACGAGCCCGGCATTCTTGGCCATTTTTCTCACATCTCTTTTCTCTTCCCTGGTCAACCTTTTCTTTTTGAGCAACTTATAAGATTCATCATATGGGCTGAGCACGGCTAGCATCTGAGATGTGCATTTTGGACACCTTAACTCAATGGTTTCCACACTCCTCCTGGAATTCCATCCGCAGTTTATGCAGCATTCCCTTATTCCGGTCTTCATCAGCCTGTTCTTCAGCCCTTCCAGTATTGCTTTATCCGCCCTTCTAGGCGTCACCAGCGAGAGCGCGTATCGCTCGCCGGCTCTGCCTATGGGGGAGATAAAAGGAATGTTGGATATCTCTATCTCACCTTTCTCTATTCTCTTCAACACCTCTCTTGTTCTCTGCGCATCGAGCCTATCGATCTGCACTTCTCTGACCGCCTCATCGAACATCACGCTCTCCCTCATTATCTCGAGCACTCTTTTAGGCAGCCTTCTGCTGAAGTCTTTATCCAGAAACCCGAACTTCTTTGCTATCTGGACGAGTCTGTACTGGAATGCTGAAGAGTTCTTCAATATCCTGGTGAGCATCCACTCTACGTTTTTGGGCTCCAGGGACCTCAGTGTTCGCTCGACCTCATCCTTTTTAATCCTGCCTGGCAGTTCAAGCGTTATCCGATAGGGCTGGACGTTTGTCAGCACCTGCGCGCCGAGCCTGGTGGATATCACGGAGGAAATCAGCAGAGCCAAAGTCTCGTTCACCTTGTGCCCAAAAAGCGCGTTGATGACCACGTGAAGCCCCTTCATCTCCACGGTCACCACCCTATCCGTGGGCACGGGGGCTCTAATCAGCGAGTCAGTCTCTTTCTGATCCGATATGAAGTCCACGAGCGCTTGAGCGGAATTTTTATCAATGGGATAATGTCCGAGGATCCACTCCATCGCCTCGTCTTCAGGGAGCTTGGATATCTCTTCCCTCAGTTTGCCTATCCCTTGAGCGATGTCAAAGGAAACGGGTATCTCCTCCCCCACCCAGGACGGTATGGCTCCGGTCAAATCTTTTGCTGGCGCTGCCTTTACCAGAAGTTTTTCCTCGTCGGTCTCGACGACCTGCCATGGCGCACCACCACAGATAAAGGGCGCGCCCTTTCCCCCATAACCTAGAACGAATGATTCATCTAGCGTGCCAACTCCCTTGTTGCTGGTAATGTCCACCAGCCTGTAGCTCTTTTCATCGGGTATCATGGAGATGTTTCCGTAGTATTGTGTGTAGACGCCCCTCCTCTTGCTGAATTCCTTTCTGTCTTCATCCCACCACACGTTTCCTATGTCCTTTAACTGTCTCAATACCCTTACCAGGGTGTTCCATTTCAGATTCCTGAAAGGGTAACTTCTCTTCAGAGCGGCATAAGCTCCAGGGGCACTTACAACTCGCTCAGTCAATGCCATTCCGTATAGTTGATTGGCCAAGACGTCCAGCGGATTTTCATGTATTTTTATCTCTTCTAATTCATCCGAACTCACGATTATTGCGGCTTCGGCTATATCGTCTGGATCCGTGGCTATTATGGTTCCAACGGACACCTTATCGAGCGTGTGTCCAGATCTTCCGACCCTCTGTATCAACCTCGTTACCTGTCTGGGGGAGTTGTACTGGATCACCAGATCCACGCTCCCGATGTCTATCCCCAACTCCATCGAAGATGTGCAGATCAACCCCTTCAAAGTCCCATTTTTGAATCTGGTTTCGGCCTCCAGTCTAGCCTCTCTTGATAATGAGCCATGATGAACCCCCACGGGCAGTCCTGGATCCAGAATCTTGAAGCGAGCCGCTAACAACTCGGCGGTCTCCCGCGTGTTCACGAAGATGAGCGTTGATTCGTGCTCGAGCACCAGTTCTCTTATTCTTTCTATCACCGCGTCAGACAGGATCCCTTCGGGATGCTCGATCCCTATCCTCATGCCCTTATCCAGTGGAGCCTCAATGATCTCGACTTTCCTATCCACACCCACCAGGAATCTAGCCGCCTTTTCGGGCTCTCCAATAGTGGCCGACAGGCCGATCCTCTGAAAATCCAGGCCGGCCAGATCCACCAACCGTTCAAGGGAAGCTACCAGCTGACTTCCTCTCTTGTCGCCGAGAAACTCGTGCAGTTCGTCCACTACCACGCATCTTATCCTTTTCAGATGCTCTCTTAACCTCTTGCCAGTCATCAGTATCTGGAAGGTCTCAGGGGTGGTGATCAGAAATCGAGGTGGAGATCTGGATTGCTCAGTCCTCTCGCTTTGAGGGGTGTCCCCATGTCTAACTCCCACTTTTATGCCGAGTTCTTCCCCCCACAACAAAATCCTTTTCAGGATATCGCGGTTCAATGCCCTTAACGGCGTTATGTAGAGAGCTTCGATCCCTTTGCTCTCTTCACCATCCAACATCATCGAGAATATCGGCGCTACGGCTGCCTCGGTCTTTCCGCTACCAGTTGGGGCTATAAGCAGACAGTTTTTACCATCGAGTATCGAAGGAATGGAGAGTTCCTGAATCGGAGTAAACTCCTCAAACCCCAGGGTCTTCTCAACTTCTGGGTGCATCTATCACCTCTCTAAGTGGCAATGAAACCCCATCCAGAAGGTATATGATCCCTTTTTCAAGATCCAAAAAATCCCTCTTTATGAGCGGGGATAGATAATGCTCGTGAGAGAGTGAAAGGGAATTGCAGCCGCAGAGTTCGTTGAAGGCCGGCATTATTACGACTTCACCTTTCCCATCTTTCCATTTTTCTCCTTTTTTAGAAAAGGGAACCCTCAACCAGCATCTTTCGAAGATCCCTTCTCCAAGCTTGAGGCAGGGGTGCTCATGCCCCGTCACCAGGGTCTGGCACCTTGTTACTTCCTCGCTTGGATACATGTGGCCGTGGAAAAGCCCAACTGAATTCAAGGTCATGCCCCTATTGCTGTAGATCTGTATCCTCTCCTCGATATCCAGTTCCAGGTTCCCATCGTGATTTCCAGGTATTATTCCCACCCTCAGTTCGGGCGCCATCTCGAATATCTTAGCGAAGAACCTTCTGACGTGGGAGGTCTGCCAGGGGATGGCGTGCTTCACATCCCCTAAAATGATCAGTTTTTTCTTATTACTCTCGAAGCAGAGTTCTACCAGCTCCCTGGCTAAAGCATCGGTTTGGTGTGGAAGGTTAATGCCGTGTCGTTTGAGTTCTTCCTCTATACCCAGATGCAGGTCTGCGACTACTATTACGTCTTGAATCTCCAAGGCGGCTTTGGAATGTATCGGGTTGAGCGTTTCCATCGTTAACTGAAACCGTTAACGTGAAGAACGCTTTTTAGGTTTATCCTTTTATTTTCGTAATATAACGTATGTGAAGTAAAAAAGACAATAGGAAATGCAACAGGGATGCAAGTAAGAAGAAAGGTCGAGATAAACCCTTAGAAAATCATCCCAATTTGTATCGCGTGCGAACATCAATTCTTCGTAAGGAGATGGTATTTCTGCGTACCATAAGCTACTGTTATAATCTTCCTTAAATAGGGGAAAATAGATGCTTAACCCACCTGAATTATCTCCTTCTACATGTGCATTGGCGATCACGGTTTCGTTCATTATGGAGAGGATCCTGTTTTTCGCTTTTTTTCACCTTCATCTCCCCTATCATAAGAAGTTCTATGAAATGATAAAGATCAACATAATAGTTAATTTGGAAGGTAGTCGCATATTTCCTTCTGTTACATAATGACAGCGCAATTTCATCTTTGAATTTCTCGATGTCCATCAAAAGAAGTGCTATCCCATCGGTGGCCTTGGCCAATTCATCCATTTTACTGAAGTCGATCGCAGAGAGCGTAGTTCTAAGCCCGTACCGACCCACCTCCGGTTCAAAGTGATCCGCTATACGCGCCGCCAATTCCCTCGGCGTCATATCCGGGTTATTCTTTAGATCGTTCAATGGTCCAGAATATGGCCAGAAGCGAAGTGTCATTTTAGTGGGTAGCCGTTCTTGTAGCAGAGATATCCAAGGGTTATAGCACCGACAATTCCACCAGCGATGCCGACGATGAGGGCGCTGTTGATTAGAGCCATGGACACATTTAAAAGACCAAGGGGGATGGCGAGGATCCAACAAATCATCGCGATAATATTCCCGGGAATTTCACCGATAATAGCGCCAATGATTATACCATATAAACCCGCCCGAAATCCAGGCGATACCCTTTTTCCTTTCTTCAACTCTTCTTCCCTTCCTTCCTTCAATTCCTCTTCCTTCAATTCCTCTTCTTTCAATTCTTCCTTTATCCGCTTTATTTCTTCCTTCCACTCTTCACTTATCGGTTGCTTAGCCAATTCACCATCCCTTATTATGAAGCCTCCCCGATAACCGCAATCCTTGCACTCATATACCTCCCCAAGCCATAGCATATATTTTAAGTTCTTAGATCCGCATCTTGGACAATAGAGTGGCACATCTATAGAGATCTAAATAAGAATAAAAGATTATCTGAAAAGGCGAGACATGGGTTTATGGGCGTGTGAAGGGAACTACCAAGATCGCTGCTATGGCCGCAGAGGGGGAGAATAGAGAATGGGTGCCGATAGGATACATTCCCTACGAGACATTAAGGAAGGCGTGGTAATACGAAATCCTCACTGAGCTGAGGCGCATGAGGACCACACTACCAAAAAGAAGCGATATCGGAAGATGGAGGCCAGGGGCTTCATATCAGCCATTATAGGGCACATACCCGATAGGAACTTCAAAATGATAAGATATTATGGAGTCTATGAGCGAACGAGGAAGAAGTTCTACAGGGGACTGCTCAACCGCTATAAAAGTATGAGATCTGCAGATTCTGATGATAAGAGTGAAAAACGGTTGATGCACTATCGGGCATAGAAATCTTACGATTCATTCAACACACCACCATCGGGAGATCATCAAATCGAGCAACCTCTTTTTTACCATGATGGTGTTAAACCAGCTTTTTTTCAGTAATTAACCTTATGAGCAAGAAATCT
>DACJ01000025.1:54779-56948 GCA_002494765.1 Euryarchaeota archaeon UBA186 | reverse complement strand
CTATGTGTTGTGATAATACAACCCTTGAGTTAAGTCAAAACACTTAAATATACCTTGCTGCTAACCTCTATTCAAGGAGGTCTTTAATGAACACCCAAGAACAAACCGAAGCACTGGAGAGGTCTCTGTCCCTTCTGCAGACCTTGACCAACGAGCAGGTCACGCCTAGAACTCTTAGGAAGGAAGCTAACCAAATCGTCCACTATCTTAAAGACGATTTGAAATCTCTTGATCTAAAATGCTCTGAAGTGATTTTGAAACTAGAAGGGTTTTCAGAGGACCCGAACATCCCTGCCTATAGCAGAACATTAATCTGGCAAATCATAGGAAACCTTTCGACCCTCAGCTGATTCTTCCACTCGAAATAGAGGGGTCTCCCCTCCCAACAAAACATTTAAACGCTTATCCCCAATAGTGAGAGTAAGGAAATGGAGGCACATGAATCTCTTTGAAGGCGTCAGACTGGCTGGTGGGATATTCGTCGATAAAGACGCTCTCAGCAATTGCTATACCCCTCACACTCTCCCTCATCGAGAGGCGGAGATAGAGAGCCTAGTTACGATCTTGGCTCCGTCTCTAAAAGGGGATCCCTGCTCCAACATCTTTATTTACGGGAAGACTGGAACGGGAAAGACCGCAACTGTGAAGCTTGTTGGGGGAGATCTGTCGGATATGGGGTTAAAGAAGGGACGGGGGATAGACTGCGTCTACATAAACTGTGAGGTCGTCGACACCCAATATAGGGTATTAGCAAACCTGGCGAACCATTTTATAAAGGCATGGGAGGACAGAGTTCCATTTACTGGTTGGCCATTGGATGAGGTGTATGAAAGGATGAAACACGCGCTTGACAGCCTTCACGGCACCGTGATTATAATACTAGATGAAGTCGATAAACTGGTCGCCAAGAGTGGGGATGATGTCCTCTACACCCTTACAACCCTAAATGATGATTTGACAAGATCGGGCACATCGATCGTCGGGGTCTCAAACGATCTAAAGTTTGCAGATTTTTTGGATCCCAGAGTTAGGTCCAGGCTGAGCGAAGAGGAGATAGTCTTCCCTCCCTACAAAGCCGCTCAACTCATGGACATCTTGAGGGGGAGAGCAAAACTCGCTTTTGTGGAAGGATCCCTTTCCGAGGAGGCGCTATCCCTCTGTTCGGCCATCGCGGCACAGGAGCATGGTGATGCGAGAAGAGCGCTAACCCTTCTGAGAGTCGCTGGAGAAGTCGCCGAAAGGGAGGGGACCGAAACAATAGCTGAGAAACACGTGAGAAGAGCGGGGATGAAGATCGAGGCCGATAGGATAACCCAAACGATAAAAACTTTGCCAATACAATCTAAACTGGTGATGCTGTCAGTAATTGAAGGGACCAGAGAGGTTTCTCCTTCCATGACCACCGGGGATGTCTACGAAGTTTATGAGGGGCTCTCGAAGGCTCTAGAAATGCCTCCCCTAACACAGAGGAGGGTTACGGATTTACTCTCTGAATTGGACATGCTCGGTTTATTGAATGCGAGAGTCGTTTCTAAGGGAAGGTATGGGCGGACTAGGGAGATAGAGCTCAGAGCGGATCAAGGGAATGCTAGAGTACTGCTAGAGAGCGATGAGATACTTTCGCAGCTCTCCGGCTTTAGGCCAAGCCCCTCTCAGGCAAGACTAGTATAAGCGAACAGGTACGATAGCGGATCTGATATGAGGTAGCTAGCGATCAAGGCTACAGTCATGATTGGGAGGAAGGGAATTTCCTCTCTCTCCTTTATGAATGGATACAGAATAATGAGTATGATGCAGGAGTTGATCAGGAGAGAGAGTGCAACCGGGAAGAATCCCTGGACCAGTGAAATCGTCGGCATCATGGGATTCAGAAGAACTATCGCGAACAGCGACTTCGCATCTGCACCGCCAAACAGGCCAAAATAACCTATGAGATAGGAAAGTATCAGCATCATAGGGATCCATATAAGTTCCAGATGGGGTCCAGAAGTGATGAGTTCGAAAGCGAGTAGCAAAATGCCAGCCCCAATCCCTATGAACCAGGGTATATCGCTTACCTCCATTTTCTTTATATCGTAGATGCTTGCGAAGACCATAATCCCGATGGTGAGAGCCATCCTGCACAGCTCGATCCCAAATTCGGAGTCCATACTGTCAAAAAAAGAGAGG
>DACJ01000025.1:49484-54755 GCA_002494765.1 Euryarchaeota archaeon UBA186 | reverse complement strand
TTTTCTCTTATTATTCGTTTTCATCTCTTAACAGAACCCTCAAACCCATTCTCAGTATAGATGCCATGCCGCCGAAGCCCGTAGATCTAGCTATCTTGCCCGCCGAAATGAACTGGTAGTCAAGATCCAACTCTGATATTAAGTCTTCGAGGTTTTCTTTCACGCTCTCTCTACCCAGCAAAGAAAAGAGCTCCTCGATTTCCTTGTCCCTGATCTTCTTATAGACGCCCCTCAACCTGAGAGAACCGCTTATCTCCTTTCCAACAGCTTCCATCCATCTGCTTCTATAGCTCTCCAGATCTCCTTCTAGAACGGATTGGGAACACAGCTTCGCTCCCAGCAAGCCAGTGAAGAGCCCTCCTCCCGAAATCGGTTTTACCTGACAGCAGGCATCCCCCACCAGCCCAATGTTGCCCATGCTGAAATAGGGCAATAGCCCAATAGGTATCTCTCCCGCTATGGGCCTGGTTATCCTGCCGTTTAAGCGTTTCATCAGTCTTTTGAAGTAAGGGTATGGTTTTTTGCCAGATGCTCCCAGACCTATTCTAGCGCCCCCTTTTATGGGAAGGGTCCAGGCGAAAAACGAGGGTGCCACATCTCCGCCCAAAAAAACGTGGGCGCACTCCCCCTCCGACTCGATCGTGGAGTCTATTTCAGCACCGTAGCAGCGGATGAACTCGATATCGCTAGCTGGAAAAAAGGTCCTCCTCACCAGGGAATGGGGGCCATCAGCCCCGATGAGCAAATCAGCTTTTCTCAAACCATTTTTTGATCCCACCTCCAGCTTATCTGAGGATCTTACCGCTTTAACCCTGGATCCAAGCTCGAATTGCACCCCTCGATCCATCGCCTCTTCGGCAAGGATTCTGTCGAACTTCATCCGGTCGATTACGTAGGCCTTGACCTCTTTGAAATCGACGCTGAACTCCCTTCCGCTTGGAGAGGTTACTTTCCCTCTTGTGATTGCCGCCTCTATTAAATCACCTCTTTTTCGGGATGGAACGAAGCCTAATACCCTGTTTGAGACGAGCCCCATGCATTGGAGTGGTGAACCAAATTCGGAGTGCTCCTCCAATACTAGAACATCGAAGGATTTGGCGAGCTCACTAGCCGTTAAGCAACCTGTAGGCCCGCCCCCGACGATGATAACCTCTCTCATCTCGTTGCCAATGAAGTACTGCCCCAAAAACCTTTTCTACTCTCTTGGCGATTTATCAGGGTGCAGAGATCGGGCGTTGCAGATTTGCCCCTACATCCAGGGTCGGCCCCTCCATGGCTCTTCAAACGGATGGTCAAGCTGGGTAGGGAGATAATGAAAGTCATCGTTTTCGAATATGGCGAAGAGGAGTTCGTCAAGAGGATAGCGGATCCATTCTGGTTTCAATCTCTGTCCTGCGTTCTTGGCTTCGATTGGCATTCTTCTGGTACCACGACGGTCACTTTAGGAGCTTTAAAGGAGGGTTTGAAGGGGGAGGAGATCGACCTCCACATACTGGGGGGGAAAGGCAAAGCCATGAGGCGCACCATTACCGAAATAGATTCCTTTGATGCTGGCTCCCAGGAAAAAGATGCCTTAAAGTACGCGAGCAGGATGTGCGCCAAAATCGACACTAGCGCGATTCAGTCCGGCCATGGCATCTACCATCATTCAATGGTGATAGGAGGAAAGGATTGGGCGGTAGTCCAGCAGGGGATGAGGCCCGCCGATGGAACCGCAAGAAGGTACCACTGGCTTGGTAGCGAGGTAGAGAAATTCACGATTGAGCCCCATAAAGGGATAGTCGGCAACAAAGAGAAGAAAATTCTGAACATGGTGGCGAGGGAGAGCGAAGATGCTCAGAGGATCTCTGTGGATGTTGCAAATGAGGGGCTAGCAAAGTTGAGGGGCGCTATAGTAGAGGTTAAAGACATCTATCAGAGGAGATTGGATGATTTTTTCTCCGATCAAAAAGTTCGATATCTGCTCATGCCCAGAAATCTGAACTGGGAAGGAGTCAGAAAGGCTTACGAGTTTCAACCCAGAGACTACGAGGCGCTTTTATCGGTTAAGGGAGTGGGTCCGAGCACCGTGAGGGCTTTAGCACTCATAACCGAGCTTGTCTACGGTGCCAGGCCCAGCTATGAGGATCCGGTGCGCTACTCCTTTGCCGTGGGGGGGAAAGATGGGGTACCTTTCCCCGTGGATAGAAAAGCTATGGATGAGAGTACCGAAATGCTAAAGGAAGCGGTAGAAAACGCTAAACTTGGAAAGGAGGATAAGCTAAAAGCGGTAAAGAGGCTCGAGCT
The DNA here is from genome assembly GCA_002494765.1 of Euryarchaeota archaeon UBA186. Classification (GTDB taxonomy): domain Archaea; phylum Thermoplasmatota; class UBA186; order UBA186; family UBA186; genus UBA186. The sequence continues at coordinate 52,469 of DACJ01000025.1, read as the reverse complement.
CTTCGTGGGCTGACATCTGTTCTTAGCACTTTATTTGAGGGGGCATAAAGATGGGAAAAGGGGGTGTTGTTGAGAACGCCTAAGTCCCGATTTGGATGGGGGATAGAGCATTCCTGAGGGTAGCAATCGCGGATAATGCCGCTAAGTAACTCGTTTTAGGGTTGGTCGGGCTGGGGACATTAGCCACTTCACAGGTCAGCTCACCAAACTTACCTCGGGCTATTAGTTTATGGGTGTTTTTAGTAGCATTAGGATCCACTATGATCTTTACGAGGGTCTGATCGAAGCCTATCCCGCTTAAACTCAAGGTCGCGGCCACATTTATGTTTTGAGGGAAGAGCCTTACAGCATCTCTTGCACACCCTTCGAATATAGTGATCGGCGCCTTTAAACTTTTTAGATCTATCCCCTCTAGATCTATCCCTCCCAGCGCCGTAGGCGGTTTGGTCGTAATGAGCTTGACTTCTTCGATTGCGTCTTCAGATGAGGATTTGATACCATCTATCCCCGCAATTGCCCCAGATGGTATGTATACTTTACATCTATTTTTCTTTGCGAGCGCTTCTATCCGCTTTCTGAGCGCTTCGTCTCTTAGAGCTCCAACGCTCATCAGCATTAGATCTTTACCGCGATCGAGAACCCGGGGAGCCATCTCTTTTGCCGCTTCCTGAGATGCCGCCTCTATCACCAGGTCCGCCTTTGCCAGGAGATCCTCCAAATCATCGATTTCAACACCTTTGGTAATGGACTCTGTAAGGGTTCTGGCCCGTTCTCTTGACTTATCCATTATATAGAGCCTCTCTACATCTTCCATCTGGTCGATTGCCTTTCCAAGCACCGATCCTATCGCGCCAGCTCCGATCAAGCCAATCTCCATAGCGGCTAAAAGCGATCGATAGAATATATACGTTCCTCTGAGGACGATCTAAGGGCAATAGCATATTAGCGCATGCCCCTTAGCTAGATGAATTGAGATCTAGACAACCTAATATGCTGGACCTGTTATGAGATTTTACAGATCACTTTAAGGGAAAAGTCGAGGTTTTTGGCCGAATGGGTTAGAGAACCGCAACTTATGAGATCCGAATAAGGGGCATAATCCCCCACGTTTTCTGCGTTTATTCCCCCGGAGGATTCTATTAAGGTGCCTGGGCTCATTTTCCTTATTATCTGAGCGGCTTTCTCTCCCTCGGAAGGAGAAAGATTGTCGAGCATTATTGCATCGATTCCAAGAGCGCTCGCCACTTTTACCTCTTCCAGGCACGTTACTTCAACTTCTATTTTACCCGTTATTTTTTCTTTTGCCAGTTTAACAGCCTTCTCAATTGAGCCTATAGCCGCGAGGTGGTTATCTTTGATTAAGACCTCATCCCACAGGCCCATCCGGTGAGGGTATCCGCCCCCTATCGCGACGGCTTTTTTCTCCCAGCGCCTGAACCCAGGGGTGGTTTTCCGGGTAGCGGCTATCTTCACATCTGGATTTATTTTCCTGCATTTATCCATCATCCCTCTAACTTGAGTTGCGATCCCGCTCATCCTTCCCAAAAAATTTAGAGCAAGTCTCTCCCCTCCAAGGATGGATTTTATGGGCCCCTCGATTTCCAGGAGCTTCTCCCCCTTCTCTATTCCCCCCCCGTCTTTTTTAAGCAATTTAACTTCGCAATTGAGCCTTTCAAAAATGAGCTTCGCTTCCATCGCCCCTGCCAAGATGCCTTTCTGGTTTACGATCACAACGGCTTTTCCTCTCTCTCGAGTAAATAGGGCATCTGAGGTGATATCTCCTTCGCCGAGATCCTCCTGGAGAAATCGATCGATCTCATCCATAACCTTGGAAAAGGTTATTATCTGTTAAGAGTTTCCGTCTCCGTGGGGCGCCTAATGGAAAAGGTAGCTCGGGAGATCCAGGAGCTTAAAGTTGAGAAGGGTGCGCTAATCCTCGCTCACAATTATCAGGCAGAAGAGGTCCAGCTAATCGCCGATAAGCTTGGAGATTCTCTGGGATTGGCTAGGGAAGCTATCAGGACAGACTCTGAGATTATCGTTCTATGTGGGGTCGATTTCATGGCGGAGACCATAAAAATACTCAATCCTGAAAAGAAAGTCCTGATTCCCGACCAAACTGCAACTTGCCCGCTGGCGAATATGGTGGACTTGAAGAAGCTGAATTCACTCATAGACAGGTATCCTGAGGCTGAGGTGGTCAGCTACGTGAACACAACGGCTGAGACTAAAGCTCACTCCGATATCTGCTGTACCTCTGCGAATTCAATCGAAGTAGTTAGATCTCTGAGCAAACGAAAAGTAATCTTCTTACCGGATCAAAACCTTGGTAGATGGGTAAGTAAATGGGTCAGGGATAAAGAAATTATCCTCTGGCCCGGTTATTGCTACGTCCACCAGGAGCTAATATCTTTAGAAGAACTCAAACGACTTAAGGCACTGCATCCAAATGCGGCAGTAATAGCTCATCCCGAATGTACTCCAGCGATACTTGAACTGGCAGATAAAGTAACCTCTACCACCGGTATGGTAAATTTTGTAAAGGGGGGGGAGGCCGAGGAGTTTATCGTGGCCACGGAACAGGGGCTTTGCAAAAGACTGCAAAGGGAAAACCCGAACAAACAGATCTGGGAATTCCCAGGAGCGATTTGCAAAGACATGAAAAAAATAACCATAGAAAAGGTCCTAGATTGTTTGAAAAGGGAGGAAAATGAAGTTGTGGTTAGGCCAGAGACGCTCGAAAAGGCGAGAGTTCCTATTGAGCGGATGCTCAAAATTGGCTAAAGATTTGGGGCGCGCGGTAGGGAATCTCCGAACGTTTTTGAAGCTTTTATATCACCCTTCAGAATTGACGGTTGAACAAGGAGCGATGTAAATGAAAAATAAGAGGAGTGATGTAAATGAAAAATAAGGAAAAAAGGGTGATGTTGGCGATATCGGCGATAGCAATTTTTGGACTTGCGGCGATACCGGCTATATCAGAAA
>DACJ01000025.1:0-49456 GCA_002494765.1 Euryarchaeota archaeon UBA186 | reverse complement strand
GCTTTATGCACTCAGATTAACTCGAGTGCGGTCTACATCTATGGCAATATAGCCAACGTGCATGAGGAATGGATGGTCAGCGGTCCCGACATAACATTGGAACTCCCACCAGGAACGATAATCCAGACGCTAACCGCTTCGGTGGATGATGGGGTGGTGTCAGAAATAAGGGTGCCGGGCGAGGCGGAGATAGATCTGTTGACAGAGGGAACCAAGATCATAGTTAGAACAAAGACGGAAACCTATTTTGGCAGCTTCATAAGGCAGTATGGAAATTTGCTCATGGAGGTAGAAGGCAGGCTGGTCGTTATACCGGTTCAAGAGATAGTGGCGATAGAGCTTGTAGACCCAATACCTTATCCAGAGGAACCAAGCGATGGTATAAAGATCGTGATCTCGATATCGGGCGAGGGGGCGAAGAATCTAACCCTCTCATACCTGGTTGCGGGCCTCTCATGGTCGCAGGTTTACGATTTAGATCTCGCCGATGGGAGGATAAAGGCATGGGGGATCATCAGCAGCTTCTGGGATTTCGGGTCCGTGGATCTGAGCCTAATCGTTGGAGAACCGCGCTTGATCATTACATCATCCTCTAAAGCGGGGAACTGGAGAGAGGTGGCGCTTGCAGTACCAGATGCAGGGGGATCTTATCAATCAGTGCCTCTAGGTGAGTACCATGAGTACCACATCGGCCAAACGGAACTGAGGGGAGGGGAGATACTAAAATTGTCGATGTTCTGGGGCGAAGTAGATCTCGAGCAGTTCTATTATTGGAATGGCGGGCGAGTAGAAGAGAGGTTTAACATCACGAATACGCTTACTGAGCCACTTGGACCCGGAAGGATCGAATTCTACAGGGATGGCAGATGGGTAGGCGAAGATGCCCTGCAGTATACGTCTATCGGAGAGGACTCAACCGTCACAGTTGGATGCGCTCAAGATGTGAAGGTAGAAGAAAAAGTGATAATCTGGAATACTGGCGATGAGAGAGATCTGGTGACTAAAAAAATCGAGATAAATAACTGCAAAGATGGCGAAATATCGATTTTAGTGGAGCGGTCATTGCCCTGGAACGGCAATCTCATAGATTCGACCATTAAGCCAACAGTTGAAGGGAAGCTATTGATCTGGTGCCTCGAAGTGGATAATGTTGTGGAGATCACGTACCAATACGAGATTCTCCACAAACACTAATCCCTTATTTTTTTTATTTTTTTCTTTTGAAACGGCGAAAAAGGGAAATTTTCTTTTGAAACGGCGAAAAAGGGAAAAAATGATTTATTCTTATGTGTGTTAAACCTTATGACCAAATTTCACACCGCCACCGACGAAGAGATAATGGATGGAAAAACCACCGATAGCTACTTTCTCAACGCTCTAAAAGCGATAGAGGGGATGGATGGTGGGGAAAAGGAGGCCGTAGCTGAGGTAGGCGCATATTCTCTTCCCTCCAGCTATGGATATGGGGTGTTCCTCGGCCTGATGGACTCCCTGAACCTGTTTAAGGGAAAAAATGTAGATGTCTATGCTATGGAGGAGGGCACGTTCTTCTTCCCCAAGGAGGTGGTGATGCGCGTAGTGGGCCCCTACAAGGAGTTCTGCGTTTTTGAGACCCCTCTACTGGGTTTACTGTGTCACAACTCGGGGATCGCAACTAAGGCATCTAGGATAAAGAAGTTTGCCGGCGAAAAGACGGTGTTGAGCTTTGGAGTGAGAAGAATTCATCCAGCGATAGCCCCCATGGTGGATAGAGCGGCCTACATTGGGGGGTGCGACGGCTTTTCTTGCATTGCTGCGGAGGAGCACACCGGGAAAAAGGCGAGCGGAACGATGCCCCACTCCCTTATCATATACGCTGGAGATCAGGTCAAGGGCTGGAAAGCTTTCGACGAGTTCTGCGATCCGAGCGTTCCTAGAACGGCTCTAGTGGATACCTATTGTGATGAGAAGGAAGAAGCGATAAAGGCGGCGCAATCCATTAAATTGGACGGCGTCAGGCTCGATACACCAAGCTCGAGAAGGGGGGATATGGCCGAGATAATAAGGGAGGTGAGATGGGAACTCGACATAAGGGGATTTGAAAACGTAAAAATATTTGTATCCGGAGGCTTGAATGAGGAGGAGGTCAGGGAATTGAAGGCCGATGGTTATGGGGTTGGAACCAGCATTTCGAACGCGCCCGTGATAAACTTCGCCCTAGATCTGGTCGAAATTGGGGGCGAGGCAGTGGCAAAAAGAGGAAAATTAGGCGGGAAAAAACAGGTTTGGAGGTGCTTTGATTGCATGGAGAGCGCTATAACCCTTGACGGGGCTAAGCCACCACGCTGCTCCTCATGCTCCAAACAGATGACTCCCCTTTTAAAGAAGGTGATGGATGGAGGAAAGCCATTGGTAAAGAAAAAAGAAGATGAAGCGATAAGGGAGTGGGTCTTAAACCAGCTCAACTCTCTGAGCTATCCGTAGAAAACGCTTGGACACCAGTAAGTGATATTTTCCCTCTTCATCGCTTCATCCCATCCGTGCAATATCTTCACGGATTCACAGGCAGTCCTGCAGAGTTTCTCCAAACCGTTTTCGATCAGGTGCGATTCTTCGGGATTTGGCATTCTTCCTATCTTATTGACTACCAGCGCTATGGTCCCAGCCCTTAGCCCGTAGAGGTTTGACAGGATGAAAAGCGCGGAGCTTTCCATGTCAGCGACGAGAACTCTTGCTTTGACCGCATCCTCTGCGGGAGGCATGAAAGATTGGCGGTAATCTTTAAAACCGCCGCCTGCATAGATGGCATCCCCCGTTCTGAAGATTCCTACGTGGCATCTGGATCCGCTTCGATGGGCGCTTTCGATCAGAGCTAGAGTAACGCTAATATCCGGCACGGCCGGATATCGCAGGTTCACGAATCGTTCGGTGGTTCCCTCATTCCGAACAGCCCCAGTAGCTATCGCTAGATCTCCTAAAGCCAAATTTTGAAAGGCCCCGCATGTCCCTACCCTTACGAACGTCTCAGCCCCGCATTTTGCCAGCTCTTCCAGGGCTATCGCTGCGGAGGGGCAACCGATCCCCGATGATGTTACAGAAATTGGCACTCCTTTATACTTCCCCGTGTACGTTGTGAATTCTCTGTTTTTAGCGATGAGTGTACAATCTTCGAAAAAAGAGGATATGTAGTCGGCCCTTCCTGGATCTCCCGGCATCAAAACGTAGGGGGCCACATCTCCCGCGTCACACCGGATATGGTACTGTTTCGTCATGTAGGGCTATATGCTAGGCAACAAAAAAGGTTTGGTTAGAAAAATTCGAGAATGAAAACCGGTTTGAGTTTAACTTATTCCCCCTCGGTCTTCTTTTCCATATTCATTCTGCGCAGATCTTTTCTCATTATCTTTCCAGTGGTTGTCATGGGAAGCTCTTTGAGGAACTCTATTTCCCTGGGATACGCATAGGCCTCCAACTTGGTCTTCACGTACTGTTTGATCTCGTCCTTTAATGCCTCATTTATCTTCACGTTCTCTCTAGGAACTATAAGGGCCTTTACGATCTCTCCCCTGACCTCGTCTGGTACGCCTATAACCGCTGCTAGCGCTACCGCATCGTGTCCCATCAGGCAGTTCTCTATCTCCCCGGGCCCTATCCTGTAGCCACCGCTACTGATCACGTCGTCCTTTCTACCAAGGAACCAGAAATATCCGTTTTCATCCTTTCTTCCCATATCCCCGGTGCGCATCCAATCGTCTATGAACTTTTGCTTTGTGGCTTCTGGGTTCTCCCAGTACCCCAAAAACATCACGGGATCGGGGCGCTTTATGGCTATTTCGCCAATTTCTCCCTTTATGATTTGACCCTTCTCGTCGATCACCTCGACGACATGTCCTGGTATGGCTCTCCCCATGGAGCAGGGAGTAACCTTCATTATCTCAGCACAATTGCCGATCACCAGATTGCACTCCGTCTGGCCGTAAAACTCGTTGATCTCCAAACCCATGACCTCCCTGCCCCATTTAAGAAGCCCCTCCCCAAGAGTCTCACCGCCGCTTCCGATCGACCTTATCTCGAAGTCGTATCTTTGGGGATCCTCCACCAAGCGCATAAGGTTGAGAGCCGTGGCGGGCATGAACAGGTTTCGAACCCCATATTTCGCTATAAGGGAAAACGCCTCTTCAGGATCGAATTTTTTAGCCCTATACGCCAGAACTGGAACCCCATGATGCAGGCTTGGGAACAAAACGTCGAGCAGCCCGCCGATCCAGGCCCAATCGGCTGGCGTCCAGAATAGATCCCCTTCCCTGGGAAAGAGGTTATGAAAGAACTCGACGCCAGACAGATGCCCTAAAAGGACTCTATGGGCGTGAAGCGCCCCCTTCGGAGGACCCGTGGTCCCGGAGGTGTATATGATGAGGGCCGGATCTTCTGACCTGGTTGAAACAGGGGCGAAATAACGGCTCTCCTTTTCCAGACTCCAAAAATCCAGAACCTTTCTATTGGAATCGATGGAGATGATCATTTTCAAATTTGGGAGATGATCTTCGATCTCCAGGATCTTTGGTAGATTTGCCCTATTTGTGATGATCCCTTTGGCCCCGCTGTTTCCAAGGCGGTATTCCAGCGCTTGCGATTCAAAGAGAATGGAGAGTGGGACTGCGATTCCACCCGATTTGTAGATGGAAACGTGCGAAATCAGGGTCTCGGGGCACTGTGGGAGCAGTATTCCAATTCTATCCTTTTTCTCCATGCCGTTGCCCTTCAAAAGATTGGCCAATTGGTTTGAGAGGTTCTTAAGCTCCCAGAAGGTATATTTCTGCTCCATTCCCTCTGGATCCAGGTATATGAGGCCCAGGCGATACCTTTGGTCGGCCCATTTGTCACATACGTCCACGCCGATGTTGTAGCGTTCTGGTATTTCCCATCTGAACTTGTCATAGATCTCTTCATAGGTTTTCCCGGGTTTTAACATGAGGATCACTCCTTTTGAGCGGGTGCTCTTCTATGAGTTCGAGAGTAATCGCTCTCTTTTTTCATTTTTCGTTTTTTACCGTTATACAAGGTAGGCATACTCAAGATTCCATTGCTAATGCAACATCCGGATCCAACCTATATCGATACCGCCAACGATGGCCGTATCAAAGTTTAATCTGCTGAGGGGGGCGTCACTCGGTAGCTAAGTTCGAAAAACGTAGATCATCAAGGAAAAGTTTGACGAAAAATTTAAAAAGCGCGATCTCGTAGGGGGGAGTCTCGATAGAGGTGACAAATTGAGCGAAAAACCATTGGCAATTCTGAAGAGCAGATTGGATGAGAGGGGCTACGATAAGCTTTCGAGGATAAACAACGGGCTCCTCCACCAGTTTGTTGCCGATTACATAAAACTGTGCAACCCAGATGAGATATTTGTTAGCACGGGGTCATCGGAGGATTTAGAATACATAAGGGAGAAGGCGATAAAAAACGGCGAAGAGGAGCGTTTGTCCATTACTGGTCATACGGTTCACTTCGATAACTATCATGACCAGGGGAGGGATAAGGAGCATACGGGAATCCTCGTTCCCGAAGGCGTTGAGCTGGGCCCAGCCATCAAGACAAAGCCCCGCGATGAAGCGTTGAAAGAGATCCACGAGATTATGAAGGGTATAATGGTTGGAAAGGAGCTCTATATCAGCTTCTACTGTTTAGGACCGGCCGATTCCAGGTTTTCCATTCCCGCGATTCAACTCACTGATTCGAGCTATGTGGCACATAGCGAGAATATTCTCTATCGGCAGGGTTATGGAGAGTTCGTAAAGCGTGGTCCTGAGGCGACGTTCTATAAGTTTGTCCATTCCCAGGGCGAACTGGATGGGCGCAGGACCTCAAAGAATCTGGGTAAGCGGAGGATCTACATCGATCCTGAAGATAACATCGTCTACAGCGCAAACACCCAGTATGGTGGCAATACCATTGGTCTCAAGAAATTGGCGATGCGCCTCGCGATAAATCAGGGCTCGATGCAAGGATGGCTGACCGAACATATGCTCGTCATGGGCGTACACGGGCCCGAGGGGCGTGTTACCTACTTTACCGGCGCGTTTCCATCACTCTGCGGTAAGACATCCACCGCCATGCTCGAGGGCGAGACGATCGTTGGGGACGACATCGCCTATTTAAGAAAGGTTAACGACGAGGTCAGGGCGGTAAACGTGGAAAAGGGGATGTTTGGTATAATCCAGGGGATAAACTCTAAGGACGACCCAATCCAGTGGAAGTCCCTTCACAGCCCGGGCGAGATAATCTTATCCAATGTGTTGATCACCGAAGATGAAAACGCACATTGGATCGAGAAAGACGACGACGTTCCCCCGAAGGGGCACAACCATTCGGGTGAGTGGCACATCGGTAAAAAAGACGAAAAAGGTAAAGAGATAACGTGCTCCCATCCCAATGCCAGGTTTACTATAGCGTTGGAGCTGTGCGAAAACCTCGACCCAAAATTGGACGCCCCAGAGGGAGTGGTTATTGGCGCAATCGTCTATGGGGGCAGGGATTCCGATACCTGGGTGCCCGTCGAGGAGGCTCTCGATTGGGAACATGGCATAATCACCAAAGGCGCCTCATTAGAGTCCGAAACCACCGCTGCTACATTGGGCAAAGAGGGCATAAGGGTTTTCAATCCAATGTCGAATCTCGATTTCCTCTCGATCCCGATAGGAAGATACATCCAGAACAATCTCGACTTTGGCAAGGATCTGAACAAGACGCCGCGAATATTCTCAGTGAACTATTTCTTAAAAGATGAGAATGCAAATTTCCTCAATGAGAAAACGGATAAAAAGGTCTGGTATAAGTGGATGGAACTCAGGGTAAACGATGGTGTGGAGGCGATTGAGACCCCTACTGGTAGGGTGCCGAAGTATGGAGACCTGAAAAAACTTTTCGGAGATGTGTTGGGCAAGGATTATCCAAAGAGCGATTATGAAGAGCAGTTCATGATTAGGGTTCCTGAAAATTTGGCCAAAATCGATCGGATAAAAGAGATTTACGGGACAAGGGTTTCGGATACTCCCCAAGTGGTATTTAAGGTGCTGGAAGAACAAAGAGCCAAGCTGCTCGGGGCCAGGGAGAGGTTCGGGAACTACATTTCGCCGGACAAATTTGCCCGTTAAGCGTTTTCCCGATAGCTGAGCAGTCGGAAGGCAGGCCATCAGCACTTTAACTATCAGCTCACCTCCAGGGTTGCCAGCCCCTTCTCCGCCAGCTCTGCGGGCTCAGGAGTTTAGAGAGGAGACGGAGTGGGAAAGATCTATCGAGTTCATAAGGTCAGAAAAATTCGATTAAATCTTAACCCTCCCTATCTTTATGTAGTCTATCTGCCCGCTATCTGCATCCACCCCGGCGAAGACCATCTCTTTTCTGACGGAATGCGCCAGCCTTATCAGAGCCGAGAATGAAAACCAGACCCATTTCTCATCCTTGAGCACCACGTGCATCAGATACCTTGAGTGCTCGTTCTCGAGCACTTCGTACACCCTGAAGTGTGCCCCATACTTAAACCCAGCTTTTGGAATCAACCCCATTTCCCTCAGATCGTTATATACTAGATAGTGGGGTCTCTCATGTTGGGGGATTTGTGCGTTCAATAGCGATTTGTTCACCAGATAGGCCGCTTCAAGAGGCTCCAGGTAAAGTTTGTTGTCAACCTCCCTTCCGAACCATTCATCTTTTAGCCAATCCCTGGTCTTTTTGTCCAGGTCTTTGAGTCTGACCACCACCATCTCGCCCTTCAGTTCGCCTGAGATGAGATTCTCGAGTTTTTCCTTCTTTTTTTTACCGTTAGTTAAGGCCCATCCCGCTTTGTAATAGGTGACATCGCCCTCCTTATCCAGTATGCCTATCAAAAGCTCTCTTTTAAGGCGCTTGCTTCTGACCAGCATCTCTTTAATTTCCATGATGGACAGGCGGTCGCTCTCGAACATGGGCCACATCCATATTTTAGGCCCGCCTCTTATATAAATGGTGAAGCCTAAGGGCCCCTTATCAAACCTGTAGCCTCTTTTTTTGAGGTCGATGGAGATCAACTCCTCTAACATCGGGATAGAAAGGGATAAATGGTTTATTGTTATTTCTATCGCATCGTGGGCGTGTAGCCTAGTCTGGATAGGGCACAGGCCTCCTAAGCCTGGGATCGCGGGTTCAAATCCCGTCACGCCCGCTCTTTTAGGCGGTTCTTGCTCTCCAATCGCCTTGGACAGAGAACGAGAGGAAAGCACTACCCATAGCACATACCGCGCCTAAGACGGCGAATGCAAATCCTCCGACATCTCCCCCAATGCGCGCTAGGAGGAATGAGGTGATGCACGATATAGCCGTGAGCGAGGTGGAAACGCTCCCCTGTGCTATCGCGGTTATTGAGCTTAGGCATGTTCCTACAGGTATCCCAGCAGCGGAGATGTAGTTGTTTATGGCCTTCACCGAGGGATGAGCATTTCAGTTTCTATCTCCAGGGAATGCAACCCTAGAGAAGCAAACAGCGAGTTCCTAGGCCCCATGATCACGTTGACTATATACACATGATTTCTAACTTTGGGGGGCAAATCAAAAAATAGCGAAGAAGAGAGAACTGATAGTAATAAAAATATCACACCACCTATAAAGAATATCAAGAAGATGTTTTTTGTCTTTAGCAGTTCAGGCAATTCTTCATCATTCCACGCCATCACTTTATCCAGCTCTTCCCTATTGGCGAGTAATTTCTTTTCTGCCATTTTAGATAATCAAAATTACTAAATATTGTCAAGCATTATATCTTTTGTTGATGCTGAGATGAGAAAAATAATCAGCATATGGGCAGCGGGAATAATGGTGACAATAGCTTTTTCGGGAGTTGCTAGTGAGAGCGAATATTCTCCACAGAGTTTTACAGAAGCCCCAGCATGCGATGGCGGATTTCATGAAGTGTTACAACCATTTGGCTGGGACGGCGCAAATATTATCGTGGGGAATGGTGCGCTCACAGTGGACATTAGGGAGGACACTGGCCTGTGTACCCTATCGTGGCCCTACCCCTCAAACTACGATCAACTGGACTATATCAGTTTTGACATTCTCGATGGTACCATCGACCTCATCCCCGAGGGGCGGCCGTATCGGCGGAACATGGGCTCATTCCTCGGCGTAAAAACCAACGGCACAGTCTCATGGCTTACAGATGATTCATGGCAATGCCATCAGCAGTATCTATCAAATGAAACGGCGGTAGCGGTCACCAGGTCTGAGAATAGGGAGTGGGGGATCATCGTTGAAACCACTGATCTTGTCACGATAAATTCGGATATACTGGTAAGAAACTTCAAAGTCACAAATATTGGGCCAACGAGGCAGATTGAACTCGTTTACTACGAAAACCTTAACCCTACAATGAGGGAAAACAAGTTCGACCTGATACGTTCGACTATTAATGAGGAAAAATACGATTACGCCGTAGAGTATAATCAAGATGGAGATTATCTTCTACACTACAACCCTGGGGAGGGCTCAACGGAGAGCGTTTACTTTGCCATAGGTTCTCTCAACAAATCAAGTAGGCACAACTGTGGCGTAGAGCATACTTCAAGTGATGCCCTTACGGTTGAAAATAAAGGCGAGGAGTATTGCGCAGATTCGGCAAAGGGGAAGGTTAACGCCGCACTTGCGTTCGATCTCGGTAGCGTTCCCGATGGCGCAACTCGCGAATTGCCGATTTACTTCGCGGTAGACTCGACCAGTGATGGTGCGGTGGAACTATTGAACAACGCACGCGGTAAACCATTCCAGTCCCACCTCGATGAAACAAATGCTTACTGGAACGAGTGGATTTGCCGAGCAAGCCTATCAAAGATAACTTGCCCTCTGGTAAAAAACGTCGTCAAACGCGGCCTAATTACGATCAAACTCCATCAATCGAAGGAAACGGGTGGAACGGTTGCCTCCCCCTGTAGACAAACACCATACAATTATTGCTGGCCTCGAGACACATGGCCAATGGTGTTAGCCCTCGATCGCTTAGGCTATACCGATGAAGCGGAGAAAGCCATCGAGTTCTTTAAAATGTCGCAGAAAGCGGATGGCCACTGGTCGGTAAATGCATGGTGCGATGGTAGGGCTACTGATGACGATACTTACGCCGTCGAAGCTACAGCCATCCTTGTCATTGCACCCTACGAGCACTATGGGTATACGGGCGATATAGATTGGCTCGAATCCATGTGGCCGATGATGAAGAAGGCAGCTGACTGGGTCAGGGGCCGCCGGGATCCAATCACCCACGTTCAGAGCACCAGTAATGAAGGCGATTACTTCATACCATGCGAATCAATTCTGGGTGCTGCCTGTGCCTATAGGGCTATGCGTGTTGCATCTGAAGTCGCTCAACTTCTTGGCTATGGCGATGACCAGTCAATCCCATTGTGGGATGCAAGGGCTGATGAAATTGAACGCTCAATTGATCCCGTCTTCTGGCTTGAATCGGAAAAAAGATATGCGGAATTCGTTAACTTCCCTGTGATCGGGTTGGACGGCAGCCTCCATATAAGACTTGAACTTATGGCCATCCTTAAGAATGCGTTAGGAAACCCATCGAAGGGGTTGCCCGAACTCCTTAATTATCTGTCATCACATGCAGAAAGCATTAGAGGGTTATTTGATCAAGATGGGCCGGGAACTGCCCTTTTACGCAACACAGAATATAGCGGTTACAACGGCCCGGTAGTGACATGGATAAGCGAACCCACGGGAATGCTGGCCCATAACGATCCTCGTGTTGTCACCAGTGCGAATGCTGCCTGGGAATTTTACAGTGATGCCATACTTAACCCCAGGAAAGTTTGGGAGGGGATCACTCTGACTCTTTATTCCGGTGAAGTCTGGACCTACCCTCTTGCCTGGACTAACTACTACTTTGCGGCCGCGGGTCAGAGCGATGACCTGTCTCACGCGCGCTCCGAGTTGATGATTAAGTTCATGGCAGAGAACCTTCACGACACGTTGCTGATACCTGACGCATTTGCCATGCAGAAAGGTCGGTGGGCACCTGTGGCAAGTCCCTCTATTACACTTTCAACATCCTGGTACATTGCATCTGTGTTGAACAACTATGGAATCTGATCTCTCAGGCGGCCATGTTATCGGGGGTGCTGTGCGCTCACTTAACACCCATATCCTCAAGGCTATAACGTTTGATCGCTAAAAACGTCAGGTCTTTATTCTCTTCTTCCTATCCCAATTCATGAAAGCCATGCTGCTTAACGCACCAAAGCCCGTGGAATCTAGCCCCCTAGAATTTACCGACATCCCAAAACCTCGACCCAAAAAGGGAGAGATCCGTTTAAAGGTGAGCGCTTGTGGGGTTTGCCATACCGATCTCCACACGGTTGAGGGGGAGCTCAGCCTGCCTAAACTTCCTTTGGTGCCTGGGCACGAGGTCGTCGGGTATGTTGATGCATTGGGCGATGGAGCCAAACGCTTTAAAAAGGGCGATCGAGTTGGCGCGTTCTGGCTATACTCGTCTTGCGGCAAATGCAAATTTTGTAAAAGGGGGCAGGAAAACCTCTGTGAAAACGGTAAGTTCACTGGCCTTCACGAAGATGGAGGTTACGAAGAATACATGATCGCGGATGAGAACTTCATCTACAAAATACCCGACAATTTCTCCGACGAAAATGCCGCCCCTCTTTTATGCGCCGGCATCATAGGCTATCGCTCTTTTGTCCTGAGCGAGGTGAAACCGGGCGAGCGATTAGGCCTCTTTGGATTTGGAGCTTCGGCCCACATAGTGATCCAGATAGCATTACATGAGGGATGTGAGGTTTACGTATTCAGCAGGAGCGAAGAGCATCGATCCCTTGCCAGAAAATTGGGCGCCTCATGGACGGGAAGCGCCACCGACGATCCCCCGAAAAAGATAGATGCTGCGATCACATTTGCGCCCGCGGGGTGGATAGTTAAAGAGGGTTTAAGGGTCATGGAGAAAGGCGGGACTCTTGCCATAAACGCGATCTACATGAGCCCCATACCTGAATTAGATTATAGGTTGATCTACCATGAAAGAAAGGTGAGAAGCGTGGCAAACGAGACTCGTAAAGACGCCGAAGAGTTGCTTAAATTGGCTGGAGAAATACCGATTAAGACCGAGGTGGAAACTTTCGATCTGGAAAGGGCGAACCATGCCCTTAACCTGCTAAAACATGGAAAAATAAATGGGGCAGGTGTATTGAAGCTGGACTAAAGATAGCCTAACGCATCTAGTAGCTCCGCATTGAGAATCGAGGCTCCAGCGGCCCCCCTTATGGTGTTGCTGCCCACGGCGAACAGCTTGTAGCCCAGCACTTCGTCCTTGCGTATTCTCCCAACCGCCACCGGCATCCCATCCCCCAGATCCCTTTTTGGTTGGGGTCTATCCTCCTCCTTTTTCAAGATCACTGGGGGGAAGGGTGCAGAGGGCAAATTCAATTTTTGAGGCATGCCTTCGAATGACGTATAGGCTTCCGCAATTTCCTCCAAGGTAGGACTGCCCCCCAACTTTACCTGTATGCTGATCGTGTGCCCCTCCACTACAGGAACTCTCGTACAACTGGCGCTCATCTTAAAGCTAGCTTTCTCTATCTTTCCGTTATTCAATTTTCCGAATATTTTCAAAGGCTCGCTCTCCATCTTTTCTTCTTCGCCCTTAATATACGGAAGAATATTGCCCAATATATCCAGAGAAGCTACACCAGGGTAACCGGCCCCGCTAATGGCCTGGAGGGTAGTCACGTTTACAGCTTTGATCTCGAAATCGGCTAAAGGCTTTAACGCCATACACATAACTATCGCCGAACAGTTTGGATTGGTCACGATGAACCCCCTTTTATCTTTGACCATCTCCAGGTGCTCTGGATTCACCTCTGATATGACAAGAGGAACGTCGTTTTCCATCCTGTTATCTCTGGTGTTGCTGCACACCACGTACCCTTTCTCAGCGAATT
The DNA here is from genome assembly GCA_002494765.1 of Euryarchaeota archaeon UBA186. Classification (GTDB taxonomy): domain Archaea; phylum Thermoplasmatota; class UBA186; order UBA186; family UBA186; genus UBA186. The sequence goes on along the minus strand of DACJ01000025.1, from coordinate 36,488 downwards.
TCCTCTCTAAGGTTTTTGCCAGCCCGCCTGGCAGGGCTGAGAATATTATATCGGCATCGAGATCCAGGGTGTTCGTCACTACTTCCACATCTCTAATCTCTTCGGGCACGTCCCCCTCGAGCATCCAGTTGCGTTCGCCGTATTTTTTACCTGCCGATCGCTCTGAGGCGTACAAACTGGTGAGCTCGAAATCGGAGTGCTCGCTCAGGAGCTGCACAAATCGCTGGCCCACGGCGCCAGTAGCGCCCAATATACCACACTTTAGCTTTCTCATAATTTATCTCCTATCCTTTCAAGAGCTTCTTTTATCCTTTCAGTGGGAACGGTAAAGGAAAATCTGACATAACCCTCCCCGTATTCGCCAAATGAAACGCCGGGGGAGACCACGACCCCCACATCAAGTAATTTCGAGGCGAACTCAATGGAGCTTCCCCCGACCTTAGCCCAGACGTAAAAAGTCCCTCGGGGCTTCTCGCATTTTAAGCCCAACTCGTTTAGACCATTCACCAAAACATCCCTCCTCCCTTTATAGATGTCTAAAGTACGTCTCACGCACTCGGGCTTTTCGTCAGAAGTATAGGATCTCAAGGCCGTGACGCAGGCCTGCTGGGTGAAGACAGAGGCTCCCGAATCTACCTGAGATTTCACCTTTTTTAGCGCGCCTATTATCTCCGCGTTTCCAACGCAGAAACCTATTCTGAATCCCGTCATGTTAAACGTTTTAGAGCAGGAGTGGAACTCCACGCCGTTCCTGTAGAATTGAAGGAAGCTAGGCGCCTTATAATCGTAGGTTATCTCCGAATATGCGTTGTCGTGGCAGAGGATCACGTTATAATCCTCGCCGAATTCCGCCACCTCCCTGAAAAAATCATCATTTCCGACGGCCGTGGTTGGGTTGTTGGGATAGCCAAAGAACATCATCTTAGCTTTTTCTCCCCTTTCCCTCAAATTGTTGATGTCGATCAGGAAGCCGTTTTCCTCCTTTAAAGGCATATCCACCGGCACGCCTTCACAGAGGATAGCCGCTCCAAACTTGTAAACTGGGTAAGCTGGATCGGGAACCAGGACTCTATCCCCCGGGTTCACGAAACCCCTTGCTATATTAGCTAGACCCTCCTTTGAGCCTATGAGAGCTATGGCCTCTTTTTCCGGGTCCAGATCAACTCCGAACCTGATCTTGTACCAGTCGGCGATCGCCTCCCTGAAGAACCTTTCCCCCTCGCTGGACGGATACCCCATGTTCTCTTTTCTTCCGGCCGCTTCCCGAAGGGAATCGACGATGAATTCGGGGGTGGGGAGATCTGGATCTCCAATTCCAAATGAGATTATGTCTATCCCTTCTCCCCGCTTCTCCCCTGCTTTTTCATCCAGCACCGCGAACATGTATGGGGGGAGATTCCCCAGGCGTTCCGCCACTTTCATAGGCCCGTTTCCCCCCTGAACACCTCTCTTCCCGGGCCTTCCATGAACACCTCATCTCCAGCGAAAACTTTCAAATCGCCCCCCGGGAGGTGTACTTTAACCTCGGGCTTTAACCTCTTCGTTACAACGCCTGCGACGCAAGTTGCGCACGCCCCAGTGCCGCAGGCCAGGGTGAAACCAGCGCCCCTCTCATAAACCGTTAGGCAGATCTCATCTGTGGAGATCACTTTGGCGAATTCCACGTTTGTCTTCTTGGGGAAGAGTTCATTGGACTCCAGTTTGGGAGCCAGCTCTTTTATCCGTTCTATGGGATAGTTGCCGAAAACTACAGCATGGGGGTTTCCCATAGAGAGTGCAGTGATCTTCAGTTTCTTACTGTTAACTTCTATCTCCTCATCTATGCATTTGCCGGAGCCCCTCATCGGTATCTCCTCCCTTTTGAATCTTGGGGGCGCCATCTTCACCCTCACCTCTTCTCCTCTGGGATAGAGGCTTATCGATCCCGCCAGGGTCTCTATTTTTATCTCATCTATACCGGGATCCACGAGCCCACGGTCCAGGAGAAACCTTCCCATGCATATCGACCCGTTACCACACATCTCGGCCTCGCCCCCATCCGAGTTCATTATCTTCATCCTGAAATTTTTTTCTTTTTGGAGATAGAGAACTCCATCCGCGCCCACGCCGAAATGTCTGTCGCAAATGGTTTTGACAAGGGATGCGCTCTTGTTCGCTTTCCCGTCTAGATCTTCGATTATGATGAAATCGTTTCCAAGCGCCTGGTATTTCCAGAAGTTCATTTTGGTAACTCCTCTGGAACCAGCTGGTTCTTTATGAGGTCTTCAAATTTTTCCCTCTCCCTGACTAGATAGTCTTTCCCATTTTTTATCATGACTTCAGCGGGTTTCAGTCTGGAATTGTAGTTCGAGCTCATCGAGAACCCATAGGCGCCGACATCCAGAATAGCCAGCAGATCCCCCTCTTTGACCTCGGGCAATTCCCTATCTTCAGCAAATACATCCCCCGATTCGCATAGCGGGCCCACGATATCATATCTTCTCTTTTTTTTGCCTTCACCTTTAACGGGCATTATGCGATGGTAAGAGCCATACATTGCGGGCCTTATGAGCGTGTTAAAACCCGCATCCGCCCCGATGAAGGTCTTTTCAGGGGTTTCTTTTATCGTGTTGACCCTGGTCAAAAGGAGGGTGGAGTCCGCTACTATATATCTCCCTGGCTCTATAGCTAAGATTTTTCCCCTAAATCTGTCGGAGATCTCTTGAGCCAAATTCTCTATGTCCAGCGCGACCTCATCGCGCTTATAGGGCACACCGAACCCCCCGCCGATATCTATAAATTCGAATTCCACACCGGTAGAGCTCTCGAGCGATTCAGCCAGATCACACATCCTATCCACGACTTTTAGGAAAGGCCCGCTCTCTAAAATGCCCGAACCGATGTGGCAGTGTAGCCCTACCACATCGAATCCATAATCAATGGCTTTCCTTACTGCCCCCTCGATCTGGTTAAGAGGCACCCCAAACTTGGATGTCCGTTTGCCGGTAACGACCTTCTCATGGTGGCCAGCTCCGATTTCAGGGTTTACTCTAAATGACAATTTAGGCTCGGCCGAGATCTTCGATAGGCGAACGAGCTCGGAGATGGAATCTATATTTATCAACACCCCAGCATTCACGAGATAGATCAACTCATCGTTTCTCACGTTCGTCCCTGTGAACATGATCTTCTCTGGCGGAAAGCCAGCTTTCAGGCAGGAAAAAATCTCGCCAATGGACACCGTATCGGCGTAGCTCCCTTCTCTGTAAAGGAGGTGCAAAATTGCGAGGTTAGCGTTTGCTTTGCAGGCGTAGTACACCCTTGTCGGGAGGCGTTCCGAGAACGTGCCAAATATCCTTTTATAGTTGGCTATCATCCTGTCGCCATCCGTCACGTAGAGAGGGGTGTCGTACTTCTCCGCGAGCTCCTCAGCTTTTTGCATAACCTTACCTGCCATCCAATCCCCCCCTAATTAGAGCATCGTGAAGCGCCTTCACGGCCGACTCTTCAAATCCCCTTTTGATCACAAAGTTAAGAGCCGCATCAGATGCTCCCTCAGATATCATCTCAACGTTTATGCCCGCTTCTCTAACGACATCGAAGACGGAAGCAGCGACCCCCACTCTGCTCCCCATCCCGCTTCCGACCACACAGACCATGCCCACGCCCTTCATGACATCGATTTTTTCCACCTCAACTGCATTTTTTAGCGCCCCCGCCGCTCTATTGGCCTCTTCCTCATGAATCACCATCGCGAAATTCGCCTGTGAGGTTGATATGGCGTAGACGTTTATGCCCATAGGGCTTAGGGTATTAAAGGCCATCGCGTAAGTGGGCCGATAAGCCATGCCGAGGCTGCAGAGCTTAACTATCGCCAAGCCTCTCTTTAACGAGATGCTCTTGATCAACCCATCCGAAGTGCTAGAACCATCAATCACCGTTCCAGGATTCTCGGGCTCCCCGATGTCTTTTATGGTTATTGGGATATTCTTCCTCATCGCAGGCTCTATAGCTCTTGGGTGCAGGACCTTCGCCCCGAAGTAAGCCAGTTCAGAGGCTTCCTCGTATGATAACCTCTCCAAAGGCGTTGCATCTTTTACTATCTTCGGGTCGGCGCTCATGAATCCGTTAACATCCTTCCATATCTCCACGGTCTCGGCATCTAGGGCATAAGCTATCGCCGTCGCGCTGTAGTCTGAACCCCCCCTCCCAAAAGTGGTCGTGACCCCGTTTTCGTCTCTGCCGAAGTAGCCCGTTATTATCGGTATTTTTCCTTCTTTGATCAATGGTAAAAGAGTTCTGAGATTGTCGCCCGTCTTCTCCAGGAGAGATTCCGAGTTGCCGAATCCGCCGCTCGTGATCACCCCCAAATCATCAGCATCGAAAGATACCGCGTTCAACCCAACAGAGAGGAGAACGCCCTCCAGGATCTTCACGGATAACCGCTCCCCAAAGGCTATTACATACTCCCCGCCCTTGGCGCTTTTGCCGTGCTCTAACGTTTTCCCGAGGAGCGCAATCTTTCCTCTCAGTTCCCTTATCGTCTTTTTTCGAACGTTCTCATCAGTTATCGATTCCTTTGCGCATTTGACGTGCACTTCCTCTAGCACGGGGATCTCTTCGCCGCTCCAGCTCTTGGCCATGTCATGGAGAATGTCCGTAACCCCCGGCAGCGCTGAAAGCACCAGGATCTTGTTCCCGCTTTCTTCTTTGATTACACCGGCCACTCTATGGAGGGAACCAGCGAGGCACGAGCCTCCGAACTTCATCACTTTCAACACTTCAGATGCCCAACACGTCCTTCATGGAATGGACTTTTCCATCTCTCTTGTTAGCGACCCATCTTGCAGCGTGAATCGCTCCGGATGCGAAACATACTCTCGATTGCGCTCGGTGTGTTAGCTCTATCCTCTCGCCCGCGCCAGCGAAGAGCAGTACATGATCCCCAGCTATGTCCCCCGCCCTTATCGAATGGGTCGGTACCTCTTTACCGTTTGATACTATTGTGGCGATCTTCTTGGCCGTGCCTGAGGGGGAATCTTTTTTCATTCGGTGGTGCGCTTCCACGATCTCCACATCGTAATCCCCAAGATTCTGGGCCAAAAATTTCGAGACCTCCCAGTAAACGTTCATGCCAACCGAGAAGTTGGGCGATAAAACGGAACTGGCCCCGTTCTCCTTTACGAGTTTTTTGATCGCCCCTAGCTGCTCGTCGTTAAAGCCGGTAGTCCCGATCACGGTGTTGACCGCGAATCCGAAGGAGGCTTTGACGTGTGCCACCGTAGCCTCGGGATTTGTGAAATCCATCATGACCGCGTTTCCCCGCTTCTCAAGCAACCTGGAGAGCTCGCTGGTTGGGGTAATGCTAACCCCCGTCTTTCCAGTCCCTGTAATAATCCCGGTGTCTCTGGATAAATTTGGATCATCGTCCTCGGCGATCGCCCCAACCAGGTTCAGATCTTTGTTGGAGAGAACCTCTTTGACGATGAGCCCGCCCATCCTGCCGCAGGCACCGCACACGACGATATCAATCATATCAGCCCTAATCCCCTCAACGTGTCAGCCAATATAGCCCTATGCCCATCATCCATATCGCACAGGGGCAATCTGAAGACCCCAGACGGTTTGCCCATCATCCTCAGCGCCTCTTTAACTGGTATTGGATTGGTCTCTATGAACAGATTTCTAAACAATGGGAGCAGCCTGAAGTGCAGCTCTCTAGCTTTTTCGTATTCCCCCTCTAGCGAAAGATGGACCATCTCGCTCACCTCTTTGGGCATAACGTTTGCAGCTACGGATACCACTCCTTTACCCCCCAGGCACATGATCGAATATGTAAAGGAGTCGTCGCCAGAGAGGACGGAAAAGTCGGCCGGAGAGCCCTCCAATATTTTCATTATCTGAGCTAAATCGCCCGAGGCCTCCTTAACTCCAACCACATTTGGCAGCTCTGTCAGCCTTAAAATCGTCTCAGCCTGTATTGCCCGTGAAGTTCTGCTTGGTACGTTGTATAGGATCACAGGTATATCTATGCCTGCTACTACTTTGAAGTGCTCATAGATGCCCCTTTGGGTTGGCTTGTTGTAATAGGGACAAACGGAGAGCACCGCATCTGCTCCAAGATCTTTTGACGCTCTGGTGAGCGCGACCGCCTCCCTCGTACAATTGGCCCCCGCACCCGCGGTGACCTTTCTTCTTCCGTTCACATGGTCTATGACGATTCCAATTGCCCTTATCTGCTCCTCCACGCTCAGCGTGGCGCACTCTCCGGTCGTTCCCGTAGCCAGGATAACGTCGGTACCGTTCTCTATCTGGAAATCGACCAGCTCTCTAAGCCCCTCTTCATCGATGCTCCCGTCCTTTTTAAAGGGAGTCACCAAAGCAGTCATGCTTCCTTCAAACATTTTTGCCTCCTAGTGCTCTTTTAGTATAAGCCTCGTCCGGGTCGAGATAACGTTCTCGAGAACCCTTATCTTCTCAACGACATCGTTGAGCTCAGACGGCATCATGACGTCTATGACCACCACGACATCCTCCTCCCCCGAAACCTCATAGGTTTCCTCGACCCCCCCGATTTCTTTAATTTTCGATGCCACCTGGGAAGTGTTCACATTCGTCCCTACCTTGACGTCTATCAAAGCTTTTGTACCTTTGCCAGCCACCTTTATCGTAAACTGTTTTATTATCCCCTCGTCGACCAATCTCTTTACCCTCGTTCTTATGGTGCCTTCAGAAGTGCCCAGCTTCTCGGCCATGCTCACGTAGGGCCGCTTGCTGTCTTTTTTGAGGATCTTTAATATCGCATCGTCCATCTCGTCCATTTTATCCCTTGAAAGAGAATATCCTGCCGTATTTAAACTTTACGAATAATCTATAAAAATAGCGATTTTGATTTGTTAAATGTTCTAAAAATATGAAAATCGGAGATGTAGATAGATATTCGTAAAATTTAGATTGTACTCGGAAGACCCCGCCTTCGATCGCTCGTTTTAGATCTCCGCACGAAGAAGGGCACGGATCAGGTTTTCAGAGGAGAACTGTCCGTCCGTGAGATCGGCAAAAGAACCAAGTTGGCCGAGGGGGGCCTCTCCTCCGAGAAGTTCATCCCGAATTGAGGTCACGGAGAATCCCTTTTTCTCAAGTCGTTTCGCCTTCTGTGATAACTCTTGAAAATAATTTATACATGACTGAAAAGCTTCTCGGCCATCCTGTACCACTTTTCCTACCGAAGTAAAGAGAATAAGATTAGTTTTGAGTTCTACGAGTCTATTCATCGATCTTACGATCTCCGTGATGTCCTCCTTTGGCCGGATGACTTTTGGCTTTTCCACGGAAAAGAGATCGCCGGAAAAGCACCAGCCTTTTTCGGGTTCTACTAATGCCACGTGTCCCTTACAGTGCCCTGGAGTCTCTACCACGTCAAAATGGAAATTATCCGTCTTGATTTTTTCGGGTAAAAGGGAAACCTCAGTGGGTTCGGGGTAACCCCAAACTATCTCCTGATACGGGTATAATTTGGGGACCTGGTTTATCAGAGGGATTGAATCGCGGTGTGCAAATATCTCGATTCCGAGCCTCTTCAAAAGTTGGTTGCCGCCGATATGATCCTCATGATAATGCGTGTTTACCGCGAACTTGAGATCCTGACTTTTCAAAAAATCGACAAACTCCTCAGACGTATGTTTACACCCAGTATCGATGAGGAGACCATCAACCAGGTAAGAGGTAACCCAGTAAAGTACCTGTCCTCCAAACTCTTCGATCTCTCGCCCCATTCTTATCCGGGTTACATCTTCAAAGCGATCGGCTTTGATCATAAGGTCCCCTACTAATCTCAGTTAGCCAAGATTCTGCCGATGGTCTCTTTTACTAGCCAGGCCCCCAGCAGAGAGGTCATGTCATTGCAGTCGAACGGCGGCGAGATCTCGACCAGGTCGAGACCGGCTACGGTTTTGCCTCCGATAACCTTACTTAAAAGCTCCATCAATAAGGATGGAGTGATCCCCCCAGGTTCCGGGTTCCCCACCCCAGGAGCATAGGCCGGATCTACGACGTCCATGTCCATTGAGATATAGATCATTTCTGCCCCGCTCAAAAAATTGTCCAGACCCCTTTTCACCTCCCCTGGAGGATAAAAATCAATTACCTCCGACTTCTTTGCTTCCACGAACTCTTCTTTGCTGAACGATCTTACCCCCAGGACCGTCATCTTTTTCACAGAGCACTCTTCGCATACCCTTCTCAAGACGCACGCGTGGCCATCGCTGTCCATGTACTCCTTTTTATAGTCCAGATGGGCGTCGAAGACGAGAACGGAAATCTCGTCGAGGGATCTCAGATTGCCGGGGGTCAGAGAGTGTTCTCCGCCCAACATGAAAGGGATCGATTCCCTGGACCTCATCTCCCTTGAGACGGAATAGACCTCCATCAGCGCACTTTTGAGGTCGAATGATAAGTCCAAATCGCCCTCGTCTGCCACCTCATAATCGGTTAGATCCAGATCAAGTTCTGGGATGTAAGATTCAAATCCAAAGGAGTTCTCCCTTATCCGCTGCGGGGCAAACCTCGAACCGGGCCGGAAACTCGAGGTCAGGTCATAGGGAGCGCCGAACACCGTAACCTTTGAGTAACCCGGATCGCCATCCGCGAAAGCGAACTTCATGTCCTTGTAATTTTTCTCCTCCCCATGGAGATTATATAATGGATATCCCTTCCCGGTTCGAGCCTTTCTCCCCCCTCCTCGGGCAGGGACAGTTCGAAGGTCTCGTACGTGTCCATATCCATGATCTGGATGGTATTCCCTATTAGTGCTATGACCTGCCCCTGCCGCTTGTCGACCACGGGCACCTGAACTTTATGCTTTACCGGGTGCACTATGCTTCTCTTCTGATTGTCGAAAAGGCCCATCGCTTCTATCCTCCCCTTTGCTTCGCCGTGTTTCCCAGGTTTTGATGTGGATATTGAGAGTATCTTGCACGGTTCATTATCTATGATGATGTAACCGTTCTTTCTCAGACTTCTGAGCTCTACGGTGTTTTTCTCGTATTCCATAAGCGAGGAAATAGAACACCCTTAAATATAGATTACCATTGTTTCGAGATGCGAGAAGAGGCGGTAGAGGTAAGAAGGTTTGCACTCCAGGCGGCAAAGGAACTCAAGAGCTACTCCCCCGCGGGGAAGGTAGTGGGGATTGGAGCCGACGGCACCCCGACCATGGATGTAGATAAGATGGTAGAGGATATGATCGTGGAGGAAAGCTCAAAGTTCAAGTTCAACCTTCTGAGCGAGGAGTTAGGTTATCTCGACCGAGGGTCGGATTGGACTATAATAGCCGACCCCATAGATGGCACGAGAAACCTCTTAAGGGGGATACCCTTTTATTGCATATCTTTGGCCCTTTCTCATGCCAGCGACTTGAATCTGAATGGGGTGGTATACGGCATAGTATTGGATCTGAAGCTTGGAGAGCTTTTCGAGGCCCTCAAAGGCGGCGGCGCATTTCTTAATGGGAAGCCGATGTCAACGCTCTCCTTTGAAAGGAATTTATTATCGATCTCCACCAAAGAGGTGGGGGATGAATTGAAGAGCAAGCTGATGAACTGGAATGTCAGAGTTCTGGGCGCTGCAGCGCTTGAGACGTGCTACGTGGCCAATGGTAGACTGGACCTCTATTATAACGACGGTAAAGGGGTGAGAATAACAGATATAGCCGCATCATCCCTTATACTGAGGGAGAATGGGGGAGAGGTTTACGATTTGGAAAGAAAGAAAAGGTTAACCATGGGCAGCTCGTTAGCGGAGAGAGCAAAGGTGCTAGCTATTAAAAGAGGCGAGGAGATATCTAGATGGTTAAGTTGAATAGCGCCGGCATAGTGGCAAAAAAAGGATCGGAGATAAATGCTAGGAGGGTGTATGAGTTTCTAACGGAATTGGATCGCACATTCGTTCTCGAGAGGGAGACAGCTAAAGGGATGGGAAAGACGGGCATTGACTTGGAGGAAATCAAAGCGGACTTCTTGATAGCCATAGGGGGAGATGGGACTATCTTGCGAACTCTCCAACATTCTACCTTGCCGATATTCGGCATAAACGCGGGAGGAAGAGGGTTTCTGACCGAGGTCGATTTTGGGAATTTTGAACAAGGGCTGGAGAGATTATTCAGGGGCGAGGCGACGATCGAGGTTAGAAGTAAGATCTCCAGCAATCTCCCGGAGATGCCAGATGCCACAAATGAGATTTTTCTCCGCAGGGGAAAAAGGCCCATCAGGTTTCGAGTCATAATGGATGGTGAGTTGATCAAGGAGGAGAGAGGGGATGGAGTGATGGTGGTGACACCGACCGGTTCCACCTCCTATTCTATCGGTTTGGGGGGGCCCATACTCGATCCGAGAGTGGATGTGTTTCTTATAAACTTCGTCGCTCCTTTCGACCTTTCGGCTAGACCAGTAGTGGTGCCCTCTTCAAAGGTCATCGAGTTGGAACTCATAGAGGGAGAGGGGTTTTTGGATTGCGATGGGCAGCGCATTATAAGAGTCGAAAAGAAGATCATCCTCAAAAAATCGGCAGATCAAGCGAAGTTCGTGAGGTTGAGCGATAATTTCTATGAAAGAGTGAGGGAGAAGCTTTGATCTGGAAGATTAAAAAGGAATTGTTAGAAGGGGTGTGCGAGCTAGCAAAGGAGACGTATCCAAACGAATTTGTATCCGCCTTGCGCGCCAAAGAGGGTCTAATATATGAGCTGGTGTTGATCCCCGGTACTCAGAGCTCCGATCGTTCCGCGGTCTTCAGGATAGGCATGCTCCCTCCAGATAGAGAGATAGTGGGAACGGTGCACAGTCATCCACTGCCCGATCCTCGCCCATCCGGGGAGGATTTCTTCCTCTTCGAGAAGTATGGGGGGGTGCACATTATCGTGGCATACCCTTATGATATGGGGAGTTGGCGCTCATACGACTCAGCTGGCGAGGAGGTTAAACTGGAGGTGATGGATTGAGCTGGCCCACCAGGATTAATAGCTCTTTTATCTCGTTCCTCCTGGGATCGAGCATGGTAGTACTCTACTGGGATATGATGGGGATATACCATGGGCTAGCGGTTGATTGGGGAGTGGTCCCAGAACCTTTTCCCATATTCGGTTTTGGTAGTGCACCCCTCCACTGGTTCTGGGGGCAGTTCGCGATCCTGTTAACTCTCCTGGTGATAAGCTACCTATCCATAAAGAGGAATAGCTGGCTGATCGGAGCTTTGCCATGCGCGATCGCTTTAGCACTATGCTGGTTCATTCCCCAGCCCCTATGGGTGGTCTATATACCCATGAGCGCTCTCTGGCTTTTCGATCTTTTCTTTCTGAGTGAGAGAATTCCCTATCTTATTGGCTCGGCTCTAGGGCTGGGCTTCTGGACCCTTGACTACTCCTATTGGGGCTTCGAGTTTTCAGTGCCCTTGCTCTTTACCCTTGCTGAACTGTGCGCTATATCGCTCATAATTTTCTGGGTTTTTCGCAAAAACCACAGGGCAGTTCCGACGATCGTCTCGCTTTTCGCCGTTGGCATAATGGTCTGGCTATTTCTAAACTATCGGGGAGGCGAGTGCACCGCCTCAGCACAAACGGAAATAATCGTTTGGGAGGTAGGGTGTCTTGTTATGGACAAGGCATCAGCGTGGTACTCTATGCAGGCCATTATATTCATCATGTCGCTCATCGCCCTTTTGTCTCAAAGATCCTCTGCCTCCTAGCACTCGCTCTCGTGTCGATCTGTGGTGGGCGAGAGCACCCTCGTCCGAAGTCTTTAGATGCCAGGTTGTATCATGAATATAGCAGATTTTAAGTCGAGAGATGAGTCTCCATGGGAAGATGATCAGGATAATCGAAGGGGATAGGAAGTTAAAGGGCGGCATTGGACCCGCCCCAGAGCTCACCTATCTTAAAGTATTGTTGAAGGGGCTAAATGTCGACGATGTAGACGCACTGAGAAAGGCGATCCCTGCCGGGTCGAGCATCTCTATAGTTCCATGCGCGAAAAATGATATGCTCCTTATGGGCCATCGCGACAGCTATCTAGAAATGGTAGAAAAGATCAAGCCAAGGGGTATAGCCCATGAACTTGAAAAGGCGATAGAGAATTATCTATCAAAACCAATTTTTAAGATCAGTAGCGAGGAGCTCGAAACGCCGGCCATTATGGGGGTGCTCAATTTAACTCCCGATTCCTTCTCTGATGATGGCATTTCCGGGGAAAACGCCCTGGAGAGGGCTAAGACCATGGTGGAGGAGGGAGCGTCCATCCTCGACATTGGTGGCGAGAGCACCAGGCCCGGGCATAGACCAGTGAGCTCCGAGGAGGAGGGGAGACGCGTTCTTCCCGTCTTGAAAACCCTGAGAAAAGAAGGAACCAACATCCCGGTCTCTATAGATACGACAAAACTGGAGATTGTTCAAAAGACCATCGACCTGGTCGACATCATAAATGACCAGTGGGGATTGCAGAAAAGAGATAGAAATAACGAAGGATTCGCAAGGATCGTGGCTGATGCTGAAAAGTCCATAATTCTGATGCACAATTGGGGGGCAGGTGCTGGGTCCATGTACGATGGCCCCGATATAATGGATGAAGTCATCTCCTTTCTGAAGAGATCTGTAGAGATCGCAGAAAGCAATGGCATACTTTCCGATAAGATAATGGTAGATCCCGGCCTGGGCTTCGGAAAGCGATGGACCCAGAGTCTTGAAGTAATAGAAAGGATAAGGGAGTTAAAAGTCCTGGGAAAGCCTATATTAGTAGGCGCCTCAAGAAAGTCCTTCATAGGAAAAACCCTCGGGCTGGAGGTTGGAGAGAGGCTTGAGGGGACCTTGGCCGTAACCGCCTATGTTCTATCTCAGGGGGCTAGCATTGTGAGGGTCCATGACGTTAAGGAGAACGTCAGGGTGGCAAGGCTCATCGCGGCTTTGATGAGGTTTTAGATAGCCAGTAGTCGAGGGGATAGCTCTTCAAGATGAGCTCAGGTTCGATATCTTTCAAGGGCAGTAACATGAAATCCCTCTTTTCCGCCAGCTCGTGAGGTATTTTAAGGGTAGGGGAGTCGACCATTATTTCATTCCCTTCTCCATCAAATGCGACCACGATGTCAATGTCTATGACCCTGGGGCCCCATTTTATCCGTTTTTTTCTACCCACCATTCTTTCGATCTCGTTGAGGAGCTTTAACATGGAGGACGGGCCCAGATCGGTCTCGACCTTTACCGCCCCATTGAGGAATTTGGGCTGGTCTTCGTAACCCCATGGCTCGGTCTCGTGCAGGGGCGAGGACCTGGTCACCTTGACCCTTTTCTTGAGCTCCTCGATCGCCTTGTTTATGTTTCCTTCTCTATCTCCTAGATTGCTCCCAAGGCTGAGGTAGTAGATCATTTTCTTCTTTCCACCTTTATCCCGGTGTGCGTGTTGAGCTTCTTCACCTCTATTGCGACCGACTCGACCCGTTCGTCCATGCGTAAAATGTCTTCTAGCAGCTTTACGGCCAAACGCTCGATAAGTTTGTACTTCTTCCTTAAAGAATCCTCTATGATTTTGCGCACGGAGTCGAGATCCACGGTATCGAGCAAAGCATCGCTCATCGCGGATCTTTCGACATCTACGAGAATTTCTGCTTTTATTTCTACTTCTTGTTTTTCGCTCCTTTCCTGGAGCGTATAGCCAACGCAGGCCTCGAAGACGTCCTCCAGAAATAGCAACCCTCTCATCGAAGGTTATTCAACCGAGCATAATTAAACCTTTAGGTGAGGCGATATCCTTGTGATTTGAGTTAGTTTTTACTGGCAGATACTTATAGAAGGGTTTAAGCCTCTCACATCTTCTAGTCGGGGAATGCGGTTATGGTGACAAGTGGACAATATTGTAAAGAGATGAATTAAAATGATGAACGTCGCTTTGGGGCTTTCTTTGGCGATCGGAGGAGGGCTGGGGCAGGGCACCTATGGTCTACCCCTCAAATATACTAAGGGATGGAATTGGGAGAACACATGGAGCTTATGGAGTCTCTGGGCGCTAATAATAATACCATGGCTAATGGCTTTTATAACCGTTAAGGACTTAATGGGCACATACTTCCAGGCCCCACCGGGAACGTTGTGCATGGTCTTTTTATTTGGCGTTTTATGGGGACTTGGCGGGGTAACATTTGGTCTAGCTCTCGATAGAGTGGGTTTGGCTCTCACCTATGGCATCATCATAGGAATGACATCTGCTATTGGTTCGTTGATCCCTCTATTTATGAGGGCAGAAAGCGCAACCTATACAGCTACTTTGGTTATAATAACAGCAGTTCTGATATGTTTGATAGGCGTTGTTATAGTGAGCTATTCTGGTGGACTAAAGGAGAAGGCACAGGTAAAGAAAAACCAAAGTTGGAAAATGGGTTTAGCAATATGTGTTTTTTCCGGGGTAATGTCTCCGATGTTGAACATAGGATTCGTTCGAGGAGAAGAATTATCCGAATTAGCCCGTGATGCCGGTACCTCTTCTCTCTGGTCTAGCCTTCCAATATGGTCTTTAGCTTTAACCGGGGGGTTCCTAGTAAATATCTGCTACTGCATATACCTCCTGCATAAAAATAGGTCCGCTAAACTTTACTCAAAAGGCGGCGTAAATTGGTTTTATCCCTTCCTCATGGGCCTTCTCTGGTTTGGCGGAATGATGCTCTATGGAGTTGGAGCGACGGCTATGGGGTCTTTGGGGCCTTCAATAGGCTGGCCCACGATGATGGGGGTGATGATAATCTCGGCAAATATAGCAGGGTATCTAACTGGGGAATGGAAAGGAGCGAAAGGAAAACCCTTGAGAATCATGTCTTTGGGCGTATTTACAATAATGGCTTCGATATGCCTTTTTGGTTATGCCGCGACGTTGTGAATGATGTTGGAGAACTGCCCTCTGCAGAGGGCTCTGTAAGGTGATCACTTTAGTGGAAACGGGTGTTGACGTGCAGCAAAAAGGATGTTTAGAAGATGGCGATATGCCCAAAGATTACAGGATAGCGGTTCTGGATCTTGGGAAGACCAATAAAAAGATCGCGATCTTCACGCCAGAGCTTGATCTCGAATATAAAGAATCGATACAGATCGGCGAAACCCGCATCGATGGCCTTTTGTCGGATGACATCTCAGAGACGACCTTATGGGCCTTAGAGGAGCTGAGAAGAATTGCGGAGCGATGTCCCATTCGAGTGATATCGATCACGACTTTTGGTGCGACAATTGCCCTATTAAATAAAAAGGGGGAGCTGGCTTTTCCGATAATCTCTTATAATCAGGAGCCAGGAGACGAGAAAAAAAGAAAATTCCATGAAGAATTCGAGAGCGATGGCATAAAAACTGCCACCCCTCCCTACGGGCAGTTGTTGAACGCGGGATTGCAGCTATTTTGGTTGAAGGGGAGATACCCCCCTAGATTCGCCGGGGTTAAGGACGTGCTCTTTCTCCCGCAGTATATCGGTTATATCTTGACCGGGGAAAAAGCGGTTGAGTTTACCTGCGTTGGGTGCCACACCTATCTCTATGATTTCGAGAAGAAAGATTGGAGCAATGTCGCCAAAAAGCTTGGCGTTTTGGATAAATTTCCACCAGAATTCTCGAACCCTTGGGATGCCCTTGGCATATTGAAGGCAGACATTTGCGCCAGTACCGGGCTAGATAGAAATTGTATAGTCACTGTTGGAATCCACGATTCAAATTCCTCGCTTCTGCCATACCTATTGGTCGAAAGAGATCTCATACTGGCATCAACGGGGACATGGTGCGTTTTCATGTGCCCGGGTGCGGACTTTCAACTATCGATGGATGACCTGTACCATGACACTCTATATTATCTCGATCCATTCGGAAGGCCAGTAAGATCAGCGAGATTTAAAGGCGGTGAAGAACATGCTTATTACATCGATCTGATAGAAAAGAGATTTGGTAGCGACCCGAGAAAGATTCGCTTAAACCCTGATCTATTATCCGATATACTTGCTTCTTGCGATTCTTTTGTTATACCCACTTTAACTCCCGGTTCAGGGCAATTCCCGAGGTCCAAACCGAGAATTATTGGAGAGGAGATCTATAGAGATGTGGAAACCGCTTATCACGTCTTGAACCTCTCATTGGCGATACAGTCTTATTTTTCTATAAGGCAGATTACCGGCGATGAAGTGAGAAAAATGCCGATATTTATAGAGGGCGGTTTCTCGGATAACGAAGTTTATTTGGGCATTCTCTCCACTCTATTTCCGGAACAGGAAGTTATCATAACCGATATTCAAGAGGCTTCAGCCCTTGGCGCCGCAATATGCGGAAAATGCGCTTATGAAAACGTTAATCCGATGCAAATCGACCCAGCTCTTATAAAAATAGATAGAAGAGAAATAGAGAAGCTAGATCTGGATAGAAAACTGCTGGGGAGGTACATTAATAAATTCGTGGAGCATTGCAGTTCAGAATGAAAATGAAAGGCGATAGAGATGGTAATGAATGAAGAAATGGTCGAGTTGGGTCTCCAAATGCTGGCAGAAGAATTCGGCGAAAAGAGAATTAAAGATGCAATCGATGGCATAAAGAAATTCGAAGTCGAAGTGCCTTCCTGGGTTTTTGGCACTTTTGGCGGGGGGAGGTTCGGGGAGTATACCCCACCGGGAGCCGCCAGAAACATCTCAGAGAAATTGGAAGATGCCGCATTTGTTCACGAGCTTACGGGTGCTACTCCTAGAATTGCTGCACATATTTTGTGGGATTTCTCGGATGATGGGCTCAATGGAAGTTTCGAAATCGCTGAGAAAGTAAGAGAGGAGGCGATTCAGAAGGGGATCGATCTGGGAGCTATAAATCCCACATATTTTCTAAGAGGATCGCATAGGGGAAGCCTTTCGGCCGATGAAATGGAGACCAGAAGGAAATACGTAGAGCAAACGATATTGGGCGGGGAGATAGCAGGGGAGCTTGGAGATGGTCTGCTCACTTTATGGTTTCCTGACGGGTCTAACTACCCTGGGCAGATAGAGCTGAGAAGGGCTTACAAAAACATGAAGGAAGCATTGAAAGAGGCATATGAGAGCATCGCAAAAGAGGTAAGGATTTTGATAGAATACAAAGTATTTGAGCCTGGCACGTATAGCACCACGATTCCGAACTGGGGAACTGCAGCCTTGCTGTCAAAAGAATCAAATGTTGGGGTTTTAGTGGACCTTGGCCATCATTGGCATGGAACTAATATCGAGCAAATAGTCGCTATGCTTATAGAGGAGGGGGTTCCGGCCGGTTTCCACTTTAATACCAGGTATGCCGCCGACGATGACCATTCAGTCGAGCCAAATCCACAGATGGCGAGGATCTTCTACGAATTGGTCTCAGGCGATGTTATTTTCAATGAGGACCCTTCAAAAAATTGGGGGTACATGATAGACCAATGCAGCGGTCGAGAAAACAGGATACACGCGATACTGCATTCCATAGATTCGTTGCAGCTGTCGTTAGCTAAGGCTTTATTGGTCGATCAAAAATCGTTGAGAATCCATCAAAGCAACGATGAAATAGTCTTATCCAACAGAATGTTCAATGATGCGCTCATTAATGCCGATGTAAGGCCGATCGTAGCCCAGGCGAGGATGGAAAAGGAATTGCCGATCGATCCAGTTGCTGCATATGTTAAGAGTGGCTACCAACAAAGAATCGAAAAAAGGTAATTAAAACAAAAATAAAAATGGAGAGCTGGGATCACTGAGCTACGAGTTCATAGTTTCCCGGCCCCATGCCCTCGAAGTACAGGTAGTGGCCATCCTGCCAGCTCGGAGCGACTATTGAACCATTTATGGTGATGACCGGGTCCTCCCCCATCTTCGGCATCCCGATGGTACAACTGGTTCCTTCCGGCACTTCTACTTCCATCTTAAAACCGTTCTCGTTGTTCCATGAAACTAGTATATCCCCATAGGCGGTGGGGACGACCCCCTCAGCCCATTCGAGATCTCCTGGGTGGGGCATAATGCTAAATTTCTCGAAACCCGGGGTTTCCAGCTCAACTCCCAGTACTCTGCTGCTCAATGTGGCCGTCGGACCAGCGCCCCAGCCGTGGCATAAACTCGTGCTTCCTGGACTGAATAGATCTATACCTATACCGGGTATCTTGTATGCGGCTGGCGTTCCATCAATCGCCATTTTCTCCCACATCGTCGAGGCTGGATCAGCATCCACCATGTATCCCCAGCATCTCCTGATGAGGTCAAGTGCGTTGAGATCTTCGTTCATCCCGAAGCGGGCTTCCAGCTCATAGTAGCTCATGAAGGGAGATATGTACTGCTGCATCGCTATAGCCCCTGTGCCGGAAGAGGTATCGGTCGTCATGGAGCCATAATCGGTCCACATATTCTCCCTAATATATCGAAGAATGGAAGCCGATCTTTCGGCATCAGCTATCCCGAATAAAACCGCCAAAACGTTGGCATCCTGAGGGATGGCGTTCGAGAACAGATCGCTGCTGCAATATGCGCCTTTTTCGGAATTCCATAGCAGCGAGTTTATCGATTTTTTGATTTTTTCCGCCTTCTCGAGATACTTGACGGCTAAACCCCCGTTCCCCTCCAGTTTCGCTATCTCGGCGCCGTCGAGCAGTGCTTTGTAATACATTACGTTTAATTCTGTCCCTCTCCCCACCGTCAGATCAAATGGGTGCCAGTTCCAAATTTCGAGCGGCGGTATGGAGATGATGAGCCCATCTCGAGAGGGCCGCAATGCGAGCCAGTTCATGGCACTCTTCATGTTCGTATAGTAGTCATCGATGAACGTCTTGTCGCCGCTTAGCATGTAGTACTCATAGAAACCTATCGTCCACCAGCAGACGTACTCAGTGAACAATAGCAAAATCTCCCTTACTAAACGATTAATGGGCCCCTGCAAGATCTCTATCACAGGGCTCTCAATTTCAGTAAAAACGGGCATCAAAGAGGGCAGTAACGGCGCGAGCATCGAGTACGGCAGTGCAATCGTTTTGGTGACATCCGCCAGGCCCATGGCCGGCATATAGCCATCCCATCTCTGTTCATCAGCTGCGACCTTCAAAGAGTTTTTGAGCGTTTCAGTATTCCCCAGTGAGTAGTAGGCTATTGGGCCCTGGACCCCGAAATCCCCGTTCCAGACCATCCTGTCTCTCTTAGCGCCGTCTATGAAGATGTTCTTTGATTCTACAGTGCACATTTGATTGGTGTATACGCCAGCGTACCAGATCCTGTTTAATAGATCATCATTACATAGGAAATACCCTTTGTAATCTTTGGCCGTGTAGACGGGAGGAAGAAAATTACACTTGATGTAGTCTATGTCAACCCAGCCATCGGATAATAAATAGACCATCACGTATCTGAATGCCCTGCTGTTCGGATCCGCCCAGACCCCGGGTCCACTGCACCAGCTCGCCTGTTCGTTATCCCCAGATTTAGACAGGTACGCTAGAGACTCGCTGAATCCGAAACCCACAACGGGCGAGCTGTCCGAGGTAATGCCCGCCTCTAGATAGCCACATAGATTTATCCCGAAGTCTATCACCAGTATAG
Organism: Euryarchaeota archaeon UBA186; assembly: GCA_002494765.1. Taxonomy (GTDB): domain Archaea; phylum Thermoplasmatota; class UBA186; order UBA186; family UBA186; genus UBA186. Next base: position 16,934 of record DACJ01000025.1, on the reverse strand, counting down.
GGTCACTGTTGGGCTTATGCTCGATATGAGCTACCTCTCCATCTTTCTCAAACAGATTCTCCGGGTTTTCGATGATTCCTCCGTTTGCTTTTATGTATTCTATGGCTTTTGGATAGACATCTCTCGATTCAGGACCTAAGATATATGAACGCCAATCGGGTCTTTCATCGAGGGCCTCTTCTTTTGCTTCGATCCCGGTAAATGGAGTTACAATCGACGGAAGGGACAATGCTACAACTACGATCGATGAGATCAGGACTCTATTTTTTGTAATTTTATTCATTATCCACCTCTGCCCGCTGTGCAGGCTTTCAGGAGTAAATTTCCTTTCGTTTTACTCCAGCATTATAATGCCGCAATAATATAAATAAGCTTGGCAAGAGTTTTTAGAGAGATCTTGGAGAAGTCTTCCAGAGTCTATTTCGATTCAGCCTCCTTTTTTATCGTTATACAAATTATGTGTTCTGCGTAAATTACATAGCCAGTTGTCAAAAATCGGATGGAAGTTTCGCCTTGAAACCTAATGGATTTTTGAGCCTCTTACCCACCTCGGGTCTAGCCGTCCGCAGCTTAAGTTGGCTGGGTGGTCTGGACAGGATAGATAAAGATCGCTGTGTAAGTTACCTTGCCAGCTGTCAGGGAAAGGACGGAAGTTTTTCTCTAGTCCCTTCACCGATTATCTCTGAGATTTTATTTAAGGCGGTAGTAATTCTCATTAAAATGAAGGAGTTGTCACTAGTGGGGCACATGATAGGGAAAAAGATGCCGATGGAAAGAAAGGCGATAGTGCCCCCCGCCCTCGATTACATAGCAGTATCCGCCCTGAACATTTTAGGCGCATCGGGGAAAATTGATAGGGATGCACTGTTAGATTTTACTTTAAACTGTCAAAATCCAGATGGAGGATTTGGGGAGAGGCCAGGAGCGGAATCTGAGATCAGAGATACTGCACACTCCGTCATGACTTTAAATGAGCTGGGGGCAATCCCCCGAGTCGGAGCTTCCAATTAAACTGATATTAAGGGTCGCAACTGGAAACTTTTTTGAACCTGGGTTAAGGGTCGATCTGATCGGGCCATTTATTGACCATGCCGTAATTTACCTTTGGCCCCCTCATATTTTCTCCACCCACTATATAGAATGCGGGGCTATTGATATCGTTATTAAAAGCCATATAGTGAATCCCTTCTCGAGCGAGATCCCACTTGATGAGTTTGTCGCTTAAATCGGTGAAAGGCGAGTTCGACAGTATCGTATGACTGTATGCAAAATTAAGGCTCCCGTAACTGCGTTTCTTCATATTGTACTTAAAATCGAAATCTCCCCCACTGATCAGAAATCCATTATTTTCTGGATCCCAGAGAATACCAGATACATCCGATTTACGGCCCTTTCTACTAAAGTTCGTCAGGAGATCGGAGAGATCCGTGAAACTTGAATGGGTTGATACCTGTTCCTCAGTCGCCATATTCAGCATGCCGTACCAACCTCCGATTAGCCAGTACTCATCTACGGGGTTCCATGTGATGGCCTGGTGACCGATGGCAGCGCCTTTCCACAGGAAAGTTTCCCAGGGTTTACCGTGCCTGTTGGTATTTTGGCTGATGTAGAGGAATTTCTTATTAAAATCGCCCACCCACTCGCTTTTGGCATAGGAAAGTCTTGTTATATCGAAATTTGGGCTACCTCCTCCAATGAGGAAACTGTTATAGGTCGGATTATAGCCAATGGCAAAGACGCCGCCGGCAAACCATCTTCTACCGGTGAAAAAATCCAGGGGATTGGTGGAAACGAGTTGGTCTCTGACATCTAGAAACGCCTTACCGTCATACTTCACCAATGCACCACCCATTTTCCATCCGGTTGCATCAATGGTTGAAAAGTCCTGTCCGCCGATTAGCCAGTACTCATCTACGCTATTCCAGGCAGCTGTCAACGCAACTTTAGGGAAATATTTGCTCGGCAGATCGAGATGCAGAGGTGTGAACTCTTTAAGGTCCGCATCGATCCTCCAGATCTTTGGCGAAAACTTTAAATTTGTCGAATCGACGCGGCCGCCCAAGAGGAGCCAATATTCGCCATTCCATTCGACGTCGTACCACATTATACACCCATCGCCTTCAGAGACCTCATCCGTTAAGTCATACCATTGATCTCCGTCATAGCGAACCAATGTACCGTTACCCCCGGCAAAGAGTGTATCTCGCCCATTGCTTCCCACCGTGATAATTTTGCTGCGGTCAAAAAAAGGTTCGAGATATCCGCCCCAATCGACGAATGTCAGTTCTTCGCACTCATCGATTTTTTCTTTTTCTCCCATAAATCCATTAGGCGCCATCAAAATCATGACGGATATCGCCAATATTTTTCCCAGTTTTCTCATCATTTGCCCTCCTTCCTTTCAGAGCAGACCATCAGCTCACCAGCAAGTATAAAAGCCTCAAAACCTGGGATTAAATGATCTTGCCCCCCATCTCTAGATATGGCTGAAGACGATAATCCGGGAGTAGTCTCATAACTCTCAAAATGATCGGCAACCCCACCATCGCAGGACCTTAGAGCTTTATCCACATCTGCGGAGGTTGCAAAGATGATCTTTCCAGTGCTCACGTAATTATCATAAACGTATTCAACGAATCCCTCAAACGCCTTCAGTGAGGCATCATTATAAAATTCAAAACCATGTCCAATGAAGAGATTCAAAAAGTGATCCACTTTTGAACTGCTAGCGCATAAATCGTAGCTTCTAACGAAGTTGTCGATCGCAGTTTGATATCCCCCATCTCCAAAGCCGTTTACGGCTCCCGTGGTGAAGCCATTACCGATGAAAGTGAGGTTCATTGCTGTGAGACCCGCCCGAGTGAGCAAATGGTCCATCGAATATTGGATTCCACCGAGAAGAGGAACATTGCATAAGGTTGTGGTAATGGCGGTTAATATAATTGAAACCAGAATGGATGTTGGAGGGCTGTGACTGTAGCTATATCCATATCTCTTTGCGACTTCGAGCGTCTCTTCATCATTTTTCCCCCCGGACATCATCCATCCGACCGGCTTCAACCCGCAATGGTCGACCATTCTGTTGCAGCAGTAAGCGGGCAGGTCGGAAGGATAAGAGCTCGATATACCCGCGAGATCGATCTCATGGATGAAACCGTGGGGGCAGAATTCAACTATTCCGGAATCGTAATATGTTCGGATATAATCTGGCAAGTAAATGTAGAAGTCACCTATAGTGCGGAGGTTTAACTTAGCGTCATACCTGCTCGCAATGTCGATGAGTCTCGGTGTGGTGAATATGTAGGCAAACCATCCTTCATAATCAGAGCACATCGAGAGGGCAAATGGCCCCTCTACTTTATTCACGGGCTGAGGAGGAGGCCATGCCAGGTCTGTACGGCCGCTCCAGGGCACGGGCGGAAAAAGGAATCTTTCCAGAGCAATCAGGATTACGGCTCTGGATTGCCATGCAGATTCGGTAGCGTTCAGCGAAGGACCTGCTAAACCCCCCCCGGCCCCAAATGTATGATAAACGGGTGGAGGGCGCCTGTATAAGGGGGGATGGATCAATGCGATCTCTTCGACGAACAGTTGCGTATAGAAGGCATGGGGTGCGGCATTTTCGCCGTTGCCCCTGATCCCCAGACAGGCCGTAAAATCTGTAATATGGTTTGAGCCGATATAGTTGGAAAGCCATTTTTGTAAGACTCCGATGGAATGAAGGGACTTTTTATCCGTAGGGATGAGAGGGTTGGGGGTCCACTGCTCTATTATTATCCACTGCTTCGCTATTGCAACTGGGATCATTGAGGGGACATTCGTCCATTCGGAACGCATGCTGGAGCAGGGAATCCATCCAAGGGGGACGTGATCGTAAACGCGCTGCTCTACCAACTCTTTATACCGGTTTACGACCAGATCCGCGATCGCTATAGATACGTCCTCTTCATATTCCCCAGAAATGCGGATCACGTTGAAGTCCAGAGATCTTAACTGATTCTCTATTTCAGTGGGAACTTTTAGATTGCCATAGCCTTTATAATACGATTGCTCTCCGCCGATGTTCTCAGCGACATCCACCAGATATACCGTTTCTATGCTATTTTCATGTTTGGCTAGATATTCTACATAGGAGTCGGGCAGGCTCTCTAAGAAACGAAGTGGAAATGCTGGGGAATCATAAACTGCGGATAGATATCCAGCCATCGGATTGAAAGTGGTGAAAACAGCGATTTTTGGATCTTTTATCTCCTCTTCAGCCAGGAGAACGTACGTATCATAAGGCGTACTGGAAGAGATCCTATCCACATCGCAACCTAAACCGTCAAACCATTTAGAAAGCCCGGGGCTCAGTGACGACTCATTTCCGACGAGCAGCACATGGAGGTGGTGCCTCTCGGCAAGTTGTCGAATGACATAGGATGTGTAATAATCTGGCATCTGAGTAGGGCCATCAGGATACTCATAGTTCCAGATCGCGAAAGTCACATTATAAGGATGAGAAAAAGGTCTATCTACCGGCGCATAAAAATATCTTTTTGCACCTGCTATAGAGGAGGGGGTTATTTGATCCCAGACATCGATCGTAGAAACCAGGAGAGTTATATCCCCAGATCTGATCGGGTTGAAGTAATCGTAGGGCTGGGGGTCTATTCCTGGGGAAAGCTCTGGAGGCCATTTCATCGTATCAGGATCTGGGAATCGGTCTACATCTACTGTAGGTTTGCTATTGGCTATAAGAGAACCGCTGAACATATTGCCTATTAATATCACGCACGTCAAAGTAGCTATCCCACATCTCATATCATCAACCGCTTATCATCCTCTTCAGGCATTATAGATACGACCTTGCTTTGACCCGCATTTACGTTCGCCGTTACATGCACGCACTTAACGTTACCGTCATCCCGTTCCATAATCGGAGTGCCATTTATTACTTCATAATCTCCTTTTGGAACATAGAACTTCAACAGGGCGTTTTCGAGATCTATTTCAAGGTTATTTTCTATCTTTGCTTTCACCGTTTTTGATGTGCCATCGTTTTTCGTATAAGTGCAACTCAAACGATAACTCGGAATTGACCATTTCGGCTCTTTATAGTTGTAAGATGCTATTTTTCCATCTTCGATCTCCACAAGCCGGTATCCCCAGTAGGGTTGCTGAAGCCTGATATCCGCTCCACATGAGGTAGTAGCTGCGAAAATGGTTCCATTTTCAACGACAACATCATCAAAATGCACATGCCCAGCCAGAAACATGGATACATTATATCGGTTTAGGAGCTCCAGCAGTTCTTCACGTCCACTTCCAGCCCACTGTTGTTCAACAAGCATATCGGAATTGAGGACTGGAGAGTTGTGCCCGACGGCGAAGCGAAGTTTACTCTCGCTATGAGATGTGAGATCATCTTCTATCCATCGCATCTGCTCATCCCTTACCTGCCCACCTATTTTGGCCGGTAGAAATGCTTCTAACACATCGACGCGATCGGGAAGGCCCCAATCGTAGGTATTGATGCAGGTAAAATGATATTCTCCATAATCAAAGGAGTATCTAAGTGGTCCCAGATAATCCTCATAAAACTTGTATCCATCTTCCAGTAACAGGGCATAAACGCCGTCGTGATTCCCGACTAGAAGGTAGGTGGGGACATCAAATTGCTGCAAAATTTCATAGAATGTTTCGTATTCAAAATTGAACTCATTTCCCGTAACTTCGTCTCCGCCGAAAATTACGAAATCTGGATTGAGCAGGTTAATTTCCTCTACGACTTTCTTCATCTGTTTATTGTCGATCGCCTCTTTCCAGTTTACCGACCATGTTCTTGGGTCCCATACGTGGGGATCCGCTACATGAATAAATCGGAACGTATCTTTAAACTCAGATATAACGGAAACGGCTCTCGGTTGCGTATCGTTTATTTCTCTTCCATCCGCCCTCGCGCCGATGGTCAAATTGTAAAGGTCTTCAAAGCAATCCTCTGGAATTCTAGCGTTAACGTCCCAGACCATACTGGAGTTCAACGTTGCCGAGACTATATCCAGGGGATAGGTCTTCACCACCCTGTCGTATGCCGTCGATAGAGTGGCGCTCCATTCCGTAACTACGCTTGGCCTCTTTCCGGTCAAGGGATTTGATAGGTTTACCTTTACAGTGAAGGTCTTGCCCTTTTCTTGTATCACGGGCAAGGAAGAGAGGGGGTATATTATCTCATGGATTTTGCTATCCGTACCGAACATTATCGTGCGCATGTTTGGGCATCTTAGATCGGCTGGAATCCCCCGGTTATATCCAATGTCGAATCCTATTATCGCACCGACAATTCCCAGCGCGAACAGCCTTGGGATCAACATTATGCCACTCAATAACCCTCCAACAAAGAACCCCCCAATGGCACCGATGACGCCGGTCACGAGTAATGGCACATATACTGCTAAAGCCATCTGCTCCGGGACAAGCCCTGACAGCGCTATGAGCCCCCATACGAGAAGATATGGCACCGATCCAAGCAATTCCGCTAAAATTATAGTCCATAGCCCTAGCGTGATTCTGCCTATTACCACCCCACCTATCGCCGCCCCAAGCATCGCGCCCACTATGCCCGCTTTTAATCCCGGGAGGATTTTCTCTCCGGGCCATACCGTTGCAGTGAGCCCCCCGATGATGGAGTACAGGGCATCTTTTAATTCTCGGGAGACTGCCAACCCTTCTGCCATCTGCCCGAGTCGTATTTCAGAACGGCCGATAGCCGGTTCCGGACCCTCTTCCAATCTCCTGGAGAGTTGCCCCAACTGCGGGTTCTTTGTTTGCAGATCCTCGATAAATGGCATCAATAATTCGTTCTGTAATTCATCTTGAAGGGCCTCTATGTCGCCTTTCATTAATTTAAGGAGAATGGATTCGATTTTCGTTTGAGATTCAGCATTCTTTTGAACGCCAGCAAACGTCCCGTCCAGAGATAATGTCTGTATGGGCTGAGAATATGCCGATAGCAGTATAAAGGCTATAAGTAACACCGATATCCCAAATTTTTCACTCATTTTGCCTCCTAGCTTTTTTCTATCTTTAGTTTCCTGCGGGGTAATCTAGATTTACTAATATGTCGCTGCTGAAATATAAATCTTTTGGAGTTGTTTTGTGTCGGCAAATCTGGGATTTATAGGGTAACGGTAAAAATTTCCAGGTTAGCGTTGCAATCCGATAGGCATGGCGCCGAATTTAAAAACATTTAAAAGATCGCAGATCTAAGGACGCCATATGAAGAGTGACAGGGAGATGAGGTAAAATGCCTGGAGTTCCGTTAGTGAGGGCATGGTGATCTATGTTCAGAGGTGGGTACTCAGGTTGTGTAGCCGAATTCGACCTCTCATCCGAAAAAGAGGCAATACGACATATAGACACCGATGAAGACCTCAATCGAGACCTTCTGCTGTATATCGGAGGTCGAGGCCTTGGAGTTAAATTATTATGTGATAACCTTCCCATAGGAACTGAGGCTTTAAGCCCAAAGAATATAATCATTATCTCTACCGGACCCTTGTCCGGAACGATATCGCCAACTCCTGGAAGGATGACTGCGACATCGAAGTCGCCATTGACGGGCACGATCTCGACTTCTAATTCGGGGAGCAAGCACTTCGTCAGCGTGCTAAAAAAGGCGGGCTTCGATGCATTTATGCTGAAGGGTAAGGCAAAAGAATACAGTTACCTTCATATCTCAGATGAGGGCTTTGCCCTCAAAGAGGGGGAGGGACTAAAGGGCGCCAGTACTAAAGAAATCGCAAAAAAATTGAAGGGAGAGTACGGAAAAGGGTGTGGGGCGATAACTGTCGGTCCAGCAGCTGAGAATGGGGTTCTATTTGCGAATATGCAGGTCGATGGCATGAATTTTTTCGGTCGCGGAGGCCTGGGAGCGGTTTTAGCATCAAAAAATCTGAAGGCGATCGTCGTGCAAAGCGGGGGCACCAGCCCACGGCATGCAGATCCAGATGAATTCAAATATGTGGAAGGGGCAGCACTCTACGAGGCGGTGAAAAGGGGGATAGCGAACAATCGAGTGACCAAAGCGCATAGTAGACTGGGCACACCGGCGTTAGTCCGCCCGATAAACGATGTATTTGGAGCTTTTCCGACGAGGAATTTTAGGGACTCCTGCTTTGAAGAAGCCGATAAGATAAGGGGAGAAACCCTCGAAAAGACCATCAAAACCGGTGAGGATGGCTGCCTCGGATGTACCATCCGGTGTAAAAGAAGGACTAAAGTAGGCGACAGGGAGGGACATGGGCCAGAATATGAAACTATCTACGCACTCGGCTCCTCTCTTGGAATAGGCGACTTGGAGCTTGTAGCTCGCCTGAACTATGCCTGTAACGAAATGGGCATCGATACGATTTCCACGGGATTGACGATCGCTTGCGCTATGGATATGTTCGAAGATGGCATAATAACGAAGGAGGATACAGATGGAATTAGTCTGGAATTTGCCTCAGGCGAAGGGCTTGAGGAGTTGATCAAGTCCATCGCGTTTAATAGAGGTTTCGGGGAGCTTCTCGCCAGGGGCTCTTATCGTTTAGCAAAGCACTTTGGGCATCCCGAATATTCGATGAGCGTTAACAAACAGGAATTGGCTGCTTATGACCCTAGAGTTTTGAAAGGCATGTCTCTAGTCTTTGCACAATCGAATCGGGGAGCATGCCACCTTCAGGGAGGTCTTACGACCAGTTATGAGTTATATGGAAGCCCAACGATTGTAAACCCTTTAAAAATCGCAGGTAAGGGGACGCTTGCAGCGCGATGTCAGAATATAAACGCATACCTCGACTCCCTCATTGGCTGCTTGTTTGCAGCACCAGGCGTCGGCTCAGATGTCTGGGCGAGATTAGTTACGGCTTCTGTCTTTGGCGGGAATGGTGGAAGGTCTTATTCACCACAGGATCTTATGGAAGTGGGGGAGAGAATTTACAATCTTGAGCGGGTATTCAACCATAGGGAGGGGGTACCCTCACTAAATTATAGATTACCAGAGAGACTGCTAACGGAAAAGATCAAAAGCGGCGTTTCAAAGGGTGTGAAGCTAACGGAAGGTGAGTGCGAATCTATGGAAAAGGAATATTATGAAATTAGGGGGTGGAGCAACGGTGTACCGACGAAGGAAAAGCTGAAGGAGCTGGAAATCCTGGAGTAAAGGAGTGAGATAGAATTGATAAGGTCCGAGCCAGATCTCGATAAAGATGTCGTCCAGCAAATGATTGAATGTGGTAGAATACTCACGAAAAAAGGGCTGAACAACATCACTTCGGGCAATGAAAGCGTTGTGCTTAATCACAGGGCCGAAAATGTTGGGGGATTGGTGATGTACATAACTCGTAGCAGTTCAAAACTTGGACACCTCGACGAGCCCACAGCTATCGTCAAAACATCGCTTGGAGAATATGATGGAAACATGGTATTGGCCTCTTCGGAGGCAGACATCCACAAGGAAATTCACCGCAAGAGGTTCGAGGCGAAACCAGACTTAAAAAGCAGCGCATGCGCCCATGCACACACGATCCACGCGGCTGTTCTCAGCATGGAGTTTGAAGAGACGGGCATTAAGGAACTGAGAATCCCGGAGAAATATCGATCCAAAAGGATTAAAGGGAGCGTACCGGTGTTCGTATCCCGGTATGGGTCAGGAGCCAAAGATATGGTGGAGAACATGCCAGGCGTTCTTATGGATAACCCAATAATGATCCTCGGGAATCATGGTGCCTTCGCGGTCGGTGGGGATCCTGAAGAGGCCTTAAAACGCCTGATAGAGCTGGAGGCGATAACCGAAAAGATGGTTTTAGACCGAATAATCCCACAGAGAGATCGGGAGATAGAAGAAAAAGTCCCAGAGGGCTGGCTGGATAAGTACGCCGTTGCAGGCGCATTGGGTCAAATGCGCTATGGCAAGACCAACATCAAGCCGAAAACCATTGGGGAACTAATGCGTCGATTAGACAGCTCTTCAAGCGATTGGGTAGAAGCTCAGAGGAGATATCTAAATGAGATCTTCGATGAGTTTAGGGAGATAGGGCGAGATTTGACCGACTTCTCAATGGATCCCTACAGAAGAGGCAGCTTAAGCCGACGCATCGGGAATACCGTTTACATCACTAGAACTGGCGTCGATTTTGCCGATTTGAAAAAAGAGGATCTGCTAGCATTTGAAATGGGGGAGGGAGATCGCATAGAGCCCGGGCTCTGCGAGAGTTGGCTACACGAAACGATCTACGATGGGATCGCTACCAATTACATCACTCATCTTCTACCCGAATACTCATCACGTTACTCGATTTATTGCGGAGAGGCCATAGTCCCGATAGACGTTGAGGGACGATACGTGATTAAAAAAATACCTGTAGCCGATCCTGGAGACAATATTCTAACAAAAGAGAACGTTGGCACGTTAATAGATGCCCTCAAATCTAATGAGAAAGTGGCTTATGTAAAGGGATTAGGCGGCTTCGCTCTAGGATTCGGCGAATTATATGAGCCTTTGCATTACCTAGAATCCGCGGAGAGTTCCGTAAAAATGATTACTTTAGCGGAAAAGATAGGTATTGACGTTCGGGCAAAACAGGAGATGTTCAGAAAATGGTAATACGGCTCAAACCTTTAGAAGGACAATATGACAACCCATGTTGCAGTTGATCTTGGCGCGAATGGAGGAAAAACTCTTCTAGGTAAAGTTCAAGACGACTGTTTTAGGGTAGAAGAGGTCTATCACTTTGACAACAGGCCTGTCCTGGAGAACGGCCGTTACGTCTGGGATATTAGAAACCTCCGTAAGAGAGTGGTCATGGGTTTGAGAGAGGCAAAAAAGCGGTCAAATGAGATAACTTCAGTGGGAATCGATAGTTGGGGAGTCGATTTTGGGTTAATAGGAATTTACGGAGATTTAATCCAGAACCCCTACTCATATAGAGATCCGAGAGTTTCCTCCACAGTAGATCAGATAACGGGAAGAATTTCCAAGCGAGAACTTTTTAAGATCACTGGCATCAACCACTGGAATATCGCCAACACGTTATGGCAGTATCACTATCTCTCAAGAAAAGAATCCGGTCTATTGCGCAGAACGAAGTGTGTCTTGATGATTCCTCAACTTATCTCTTTCATGCTTGGGGGCGACGTCTGCGCGGAGGAGACCCTCGCCTCGACCACTCAGATGATGGATGTGAATTCAAGGGCCTGGTCAGAGAAAATCGCTGGCAAACTGGACCTCCCTTTTGATAGGCTTCCGGGAATAAGGGAGCCGGGAGTTAAAATTGGCGCTCTCCATGAGAAAGCGGAAGCTCCAAAGATCAAAGCCGAGATCGTGCTGCCGGCCAGCCACGATACTGCCGCTGCAGTAGCTGGAATGCCCCTTGATAGAAACAACAAAGCTTTTTTGAGCACTGGCACGTGGTTTGTCCTCGGATTGGAATTGAATAAACCCTGTTTGAGTAAAGAAGCTTTTGAACTGGGTGCGTCCAATGAAGTGGGTGTAGGGGGCACAATCAGATTCCTGAAAAACATTACCGGATTCTTCCTTCTCGAAGAGTGCCGAAGGAGATGGAAAGAGAACAATAGGATATATAGCTATGATGAGCTCTTGAAAAGGGCCTCGGAAACAGCAGCATTCGGTCCACTCATAGACCCTGACGACCCTTCCTTTGTCATTGAAGCGGATATGCCTCATGCGATAGCTTCATACTGCCGAAGATCCTGGCAAGACGCTCCCAGAAGTGAGGGGCAAATTGCTCGCTGCATATTCGAGAGCCTTGCCGTAAAGATAGCTCTGACTATTGAGAGAATGGGGGATGTAGCAGGCATAAAAATTAGAAGATTAAATCTCGGAGGAGGGGGCGTTCGTAATGATCTACTCTGCCAGATGATTTCTTCGGCCGCCTCAATTCCGCTCGATGCCGGACCGCCTGAGGTAACGGCCGTTGGTAATATCCTGACCCAAGCGATAGCTTATTCTGAAATTGGAGACATCGCAGAGGGCAGGCGGTTAGTAGCGGAAAATATGGAAATTAAGAAATTCGAACCTGAGGAAAATCAGAGATGGAGGGAAGCGAAGGATAAAATGGAAACTTTTGGTGTGTGATAGAGTTAAGGAGAGCGGACCATTGTGTTTACAGTGTTATGTTCTAAGCAATCTTCCTCTCCAATCGCAGCTTATCTCTATTCCGTTTGAATAGCTTTTAGCAAAACATCCAATTACGAAAATCTCGTCCCCCTCTTTGAGACCCAGCTCCTCAAATTCATCGGCCCTCTCATTCCACAACGCTACACCTACAGTTCCGGTTTCATCCTCCAATTCGATCTTTCTAAGCTTGATCTCCCTTTCGCCTTTTGCGAAACTCTTTGGAGCGTTTATGGAGATGATTTTTCCTTTTAGGTTCTCTCTACCAGATGGGGTAAGCGCCCCAATAGGCTTGGTTTCAAAGTGGACTTCTTCACCCTCGACCTTCTCAAGGGTGCTGGTTCTAGATAGGTGCATCTCCTTCCTTCCCCTGTTCTCCTTCACCAGACCATTTATGATCCTCACCACATCCCCTTTCTTCAATCTCATCTTCTCAAACTCAATCGCCTTCTCATCCCAAAAGACGACCCTTATGTTATCCTCCCCATCGAAACCCATGATCGAGATGACTTCTCCTTCCCCCTCAGCCCTTTTGAATCTCCTCAGGGGGTAAATAGCACCCACGATAAGGGTAATAACATAGCTATCCCCCACCTTCATATCTTCGATGTGCACCTCTTTGTCCAGCCTTCCCACTTCATCGAGTAGGAGCATCTCGCCCGCATCGTCGTCTATCAGGTCAAAGAATTCCTCTTTTATCTTGTCCAAGCACTTCTCGAACTCGTCTCTGCTCATTATGTCGCTCACTAGATCGTAAGCTCGCATACGAGATTAATGACCAAAACATATAAGAAATTTTTTAGTATTTAAGGTAAGGTGATATCATGGATCCCAAAGTAAGGGTAGAGAATATAGTGGCCTCGACCACGATAGCTGATGAGCTAGATCTGCACGAGATAGCTAGGGTGATCGAGGATGCAGAGTATGAGCCAGAACAATTTCCGGGCTTGGTCTACAGGATTTCCCAGCCAAAAACCGCTACGCTGCTGTTCAAGAGCGGAAAGGCAAATTGCACCGGCGCGAAGACGCTAGAAGACGTTAGAGAATCTATAAAGAAGATAGCGGAGGGATTGAAAAGCGTCGGTATAAAGGTTTACGCCAGCCCGAGTATAGTAGTTCAAAACATGGTAGCTACCTACGACCTCGGTCGCGAGCTTGACCTGAACTCCATCGCGCTGAAGCTGGGCCTTGAGAACGTAGAGTATGAGCCAGAACAATTTCCGGGCCTGGTGTTCAGGATTCCGGATCTGCGGGTTGTGATACTGCTATTTGGTTCTGGGAAGATCGTCTGCACGGGAGCTAGAAGGGCTGAGGAAATAGAGAAGGCGATCGAGAGGGTCGAGGAGGAGTTGAAAAAGATAGACGCTCTTTGATCATGATAGTGGCCTTCACCGGTATGCCTGGATCCGGGAAGAGCGAAGCCGCTCGTATAGCCCACGAGTTGGGATTCAAAATCTTTAGGATGGGGGATTTAGTGGAGGCTATGGCCAGGGATAAGGGTCTATCGGTGGGGGAGGTAGCGGATAGCGAAAGGAAACGTTATGGAAATGGGATATGGGCCAAAAGGACGTTGGAGCTCCTGGGGGGGGAGTCAGCAGCCATAGACGGACTACGTGGGAGGAGCGAGCTCGATGTTTTCAGGGGAGGATGTGAATTGGACTTCCGTCTAATCGCGATATGGGCAAGCCCATCCACCAGAAGGCAAAGACTGATTCGAAGGCGGAGGGATGATATGGAGGAGTTGGAGAAAAGAGATGCCAGGGAACTCTCATGGGGTCTGGGGGATTCGATAGCACTGGCCGATTTTATGATAATAAACGAGGGAAGGCTCGAAGACTTTAAGGGGGAGGTGGCTGGTCTACTAAGCTCTTTGATCGGTAGTGCCTGAGCTCTATCCTGCTCTGATCCAGTAGCTCTTTGGCCAATGGATCAAGGTAATCATCCTGGTAGACGATTTCCTCTATCTCCGCATTTATCAACATCTTTGCACAAAGGACACATGGTTTATGGGTCGTGTAGAGGGTTGCACCTGAAATTGACACCCCAAACACGGCAGCTTGGACAATTGCGTTTTGCTCCGCATGCACCCCTCTGCAGAGCTCGTGTCTCTGACCGGGGGGGATGCGCTGTGCCTCGCGCAAGCAGCCAACCTCTTCACAGTGGGGCAAACCCTTTGGGGCGCCGTTGTAACCGGTGCTGAGTATGTGTGACTTCTTCTCGATCAGAGCTCCCACCTTTCTCCTTAAACAGGTCGATCTAGAGCTAACCAACCGAGCTATGCTCATGAAATACTCATCCCTTGAGGGCCTCATCTCTCTTTAAACGGCCTTCCCCTTTTCCTTTTTTCTTTTTATGAGGGGAAGATGATATATAGGAGTGAAAGATAGGGAGGGAGAAATGGGCGATCAGGAGAGAGAAGAGAAGACGGAAGAGGAAAAGGGGAGACATCATTCCAAGCTGATCAAGCTAATAGCTGGCCTAACGGCTGGTGCGGTGCTCCTTCTTATCATATATTTCTTCTGGGATGAGGTCAGCCCCTTCTTCTACGAGTACTTCTGGAAGCCCGTTTTGGAGGATGTCGATGGCGAGCCCTCTGGCTACAACCTCTACAATACCCTGGTGTATGGCCTAATACTGATAGGGATCATAGTCCTGGCACCGCTCGGATTGAGGAAAATAGGGGTTAAAGGGCGAGAAGCGGCGATTGGCGCGCTTCCATTCATATTCGTGGGATCTTTCGCGAGGGTCTTTGAGGACATGGGGCTCTTGGAGGGGGTGTCATTTCAACATTTTTTCGTTTCGCCCCTTATCTATGTGATGGTCGCCATCCCCCTGGCCGCGTCCCTTTTCCTGGGAAAGGTTTTTAAAAAGGTGGAGGTGACGATGCTCTCCTTTGGGACCGCGATATTGGCCTCGCTTATCATCATCCTGGGGCGCAACTTCCCCGAAGAGGTCAATCTCGAAAGCCTCTGGATCCTGCTGCTTCCAGGCGTTTGGCTCATTATAGCGTTTGTTTTCAAGGCATTGAAACCAAATGTCAGATATTTTAACGGTCTGAGCGCCCTGATGCTTTTCGGCCAGCTATTAGACGGCTGTGCTACCATATTTGGCGTGTCGTACGGCGGTTATGTTGAAAAACATCCCCTCTCAGGTGCCCTGATCGGGATAGACCCATGCCTTTTCCTGGCGATAAAGGTCGTCGTAGCGATTCTCCTGATCTACTTGCTGGATAAGGGAGAAATGGACGATGATTTTAAGAACGTATTCAAATTTGCGGTTATCATGTTAGGCTTAGCACCTGGAGCCAGGGATGCCCTTCAGATCTTTCTGGGATTTTGAGGTGGGAAATGGATTTCTCCAGGTGGTTTAAGAGGGCTTTGGAACAGGGCGAGATAATCGATTCGAGATATCCCGTAAAAGGGACTTACGTCTGGCTACCTTACGGCTTCAGGTTGAGGAACCTGGTGATAGGGGGGCTAAGAGAGCTCTTGGATGAGAGCGATCATGATGAAGTTTTATTTCCGACTTTGGTGCCAAGGGACGAGTTCATGGTGGAGGAGGAGCACGTAGAGGGGCTGGGAGAGGAGGTCTACTGGGTTACCAAAGGGGGCTCAAAAGATCTGGAGATGCCTTTAGCTCTGAGGCCCACGAGTGAGACCTCTATGTACCCCATGCTCTCTCTATGGGTGAGGAGCCATTCCGATCTTCCCATTAAGATATACCAGATAGTGAGCGTATTCAGGTACGAAACCAAGCATACGAGGCCATTGATAAGGGTGAGGGAGTTGACCACCTTCAAAGAGGCCCATACCGCCCATGCTAGCGCCGAGAACGCCGAAGCGCAGGTGGGCGAGGCAATATCCATCTATTCGAACTTCTTTGATAGACTCTGTGTACCCTATCTTATAATGAAGAGGCCCGATTGGGACAAATTTCCAGGAGCGCTATACACCATAACCTTTGACACCATCTTTCCAGACAGAAGATCGGTCCAGATAGGCACAGTTCATAATCTGGGACAGAATTTCTCCAGGAGCTATGATATAAAGTACGAAAATAAAGAAGGCTCATGGGAATATGCATATCAGACCTGTTACGGTATATCGGAGAGGGCGATAGCGGCAGTTATAGCCATTCACGGCGATACCACCGGCATGATCCTGCCTCCTCGGATAGCCCCTGTACAGATCGTGATAGTGCCTGTGGACGTCAACGATCCCACTATAATGGAGACCTGTGGGAGTGAGGAAAAAGAGT
Source organism: Euryarchaeota archaeon UBA186 (assembly GCA_002494765.1). Classification (GTDB taxonomy): domain Archaea; phylum Thermoplasmatota; class UBA186; order UBA186; family UBA186; genus UBA186. Next base: position 520 of record DACJ01000025.1, on the reverse strand, counting down.
TGAAAGATGAAGTTAGAATCGAATTTGATGAGAGGGACATAAGACCTGGAGCTAAGTATTATTACTGGGAGAGAAGAGGAGTTCCCTTAAGGTTGGAGGTGGGTCCGAAAGAGATCGAGTCAGGAGAGATCACGGTCGTAAGGAGAGGCGAGAAAAAGAGACAGAAAATGCCGATCGAGGGTTTAACGAAATCGTTGGAAAAAGTAATGGAAGAGATGAGCGCAGACCTAAGAAAAAAGGCTTGGGATGAAATGGAAAAAAGGATAAGGGATGGAAAGCTCGAAGATCTCGCGAACCCGAAGGATTACATATACAGAGTGGGGTGGTGCGGAAAGGAGGATTGTGGCTTAAAGATGGAGGAGGGAGGTCTGAAGTTGTTGGGCAGCGCCGTTAACGGAAAAAAGGTAAAATGCGCGGTTTGCGGCGATGAAGGGATGGAGAGCTACGTCGGAAGGAGTTATTGAGTAGAATGTTAGCTCCTACCACAGCCTCTCTCATAGGGTACTCCTCCGGAATAGTA
>DACJ01000084.1 GCA_002494765.1 Euryarchaeota archaeon UBA186 | reverse complement strand
TTATGAGGTATGTGTATCCCGTGATCCCTATCTATCAGGAGTTCAAGCCTCATCGCTCCCAGTTTGTATTTTTGTTTCACTTTACGTATGATCTCCTTTTCATGTTCGGAGAGAGGAGGAGCTGCTGGTCTACCTATCGTTCCTTCTATCTGTGGTATGATTCCGGTGTCTTTGTACTCTTTCCAGACCTGGTTTACCCTTCTTTTTGAGATTTTAAGGTCCTCTGCTATGATTCGGGAATACATCCCTTCCTCCTTTTTCCTGAGCAAGTATCTCAATTTCTTAGGCGTCAGTTTCAAGTTTTTGCTGTTGGCGCTTTGGGTGGGAAATACTTTTGGGACTATACAGATCGGAAATATCTCATCTTAACTCTAGCCAAATCTTAACTCTAGCCAAGTTAGATTGCCGTTTGTTTCGCTGAAGCTACTCCTGAATTCTCCAAGAAAAAATAAGAGATTTAAGGCCTCTCAGGAACCACTACGATTCCGTCCAACTTCACAGTAACGCCGCCCTCAAATGAAGCCGTGCCAACCATCTGGTAGGCCACTATCAGATCGCTCCCAGGTCTGAGTAGCATCATTCCTGCGGTCTTCATCTCGGCCGACGTCTCGTTAAGCGGCATCACGGTCATGATCTGATACTGCTTGAAAGAGCTGACAGTCATTCCCTGTGAGTGACCGTTCTCGTGCCGCTCGAACTCCCTTTTCATACAGAAGTCCATGACGATCTCTGAAGTAAACTCATCCATCTGCGTGATCGCCATATTACTCGCGCAGGTCATTGTTGTGGTCTCATTCTCGCCAACCATTTCCATGTTAAAGCCCATGGTCATCTCGATGTTCTCCTCACCAATGACCATGACGTACTCCATATCATAACTTATCTCGATGTCATCGATCTTCATCGATAACTCGCAATCCATCTCCATCAGTTCCTCTGTTTCGTGAGTCGTGAACGTTCCGTCCATGCTCATCGACAGTTCCTCGCCATCCTGGATGATCACGCCTTCAAGTTCCATGACCGACGTTTCTCCGCGCGCTTCCACACATCCGACCATGTTGAACGTGGTGAGCATGCCGTCCTCCAGGGCGTAACCGCCGATGCTCAACATGGTGGTATTCTCATCTATGGGTGTAACCGTTGTTATCGCCCTGGTCTGCGAGGTGGTAACATTTCCATCGGCCTCGATCCTCACATCTTGAAGGGTTTCGGTTGTATGCTCATCGATCTGCGTTATTATCTGTCCCATATAGAAATCTGTTTTGTTCTCATCAAGGGAAAAATGGATCGTGGTTGAAGTGATGTTCTCGCCCATCTCGGTGACCATGCTGAGCGTAAAGTTGGAGGAAAACAGGGAAGGCGGGGAAAACTGTTGAGAAAGGTGCATCAGAGGCATAATGCTAACGACCCAGGCTTCCTCAAAACCATCAGAGGGTGGTTCCGTCGCCAGAGAGGCATGATCTGCAACGACCGTCCCGGAACAGCTCACCCCCAACATAGCGATTAACGCTACTGCTAGCTTTTTCGATACGGATCTCATGTTATCTTATTTAGTAATGATTTCTTTTCATAAATAGTCTTCTATCGAGGAAATTCGGATGAGGTCTTTCCGGGAACTGATGTCAATAAGAAGTATAAGAGGGGTAGAAGTATAAGAGAGATCGATAAACTTTTACCGTGAAATTCCCTACTCTACCGATGATCTCACTGGCGCACGGGGCGGGTGGGGAACTCATGGAGAAGCTGATAGAAGAACACATATCCCAAAGATTCCCCCAACACAGGGGAGAGGTCACCCTCTCCGATCTGGACGACTCATCGGTTATAGATGGCATTTTCTTCACTACTGACACATATACCGTCGCCCCGATATTCTTCGGTAAAAAGGACATCGGTACCTTGGCGATATCGGGCACGGTAAACGATCTTTTGGCAACGGGGGCTGAACCCCTGGCATTATCGTTGGGCCTGGTGATCGAGGAGGGGTTTCCGATCACGGATTTAGATAGGGTTATGACGTCTGTCTCCGCCACGGCCGAGAAAGGGGAAGTTCAGATAATAACCGGCGACACCAAGGTGGTGGAGAGGGGCGGGGTTAAAAACATGATCATAAACACTAGTGGTATAGGAAGGCGCTCTCCTCTTTTGGATGGAAACTTTGATGTCGTGAAAAAATTCAGGGGTTTTAAATCAGACTACCTTCTAGACAGCAATGTTAAGCCGGGAGATCAGATAATCCTCAGTGGGCCAATTGCGGATCATGGCATCGCGATCATCTCCTATAGAGAAGGTTATGGATTCGAGAGCGACGTCGAGAGCGACTGCGCTCCACTGAATGGAATTGTGAATTCGGCACTAAGAGTTGGGGGGATCGTCGACATGAAAGACCCGACGAGAGGGGGGATAGCGAACTGCCTTAACGAGATCTCGAGGAGATCGAAAGTCTCGCTCATCATCAACGAGGATAGGGTGCCCCTCAATAATCCGACCAAAGCCGCTTGCGACATGCTGGGTTTAGATCCGCTGGAGATAGGTAACGAGGGGAAAATGATCCTCTGCGTGGTAAAAGAAAAAGCTGAAGAGGTTCTCTCCGCGATTAGAAAGACGGAAAATGGTAAGAAAGCGAGCATAATCGGGATGGCAGAAAAAGGCAATAAAGTGATAATGGAGACAAAGACCGGAGGAAAGAGAATCATCGACAAGCCCTATGGAGACCCGATACCGAGGATCTGCTGATGCATGAGTACGCAATGACCAAAGCTTTGCTGGAAGCTGCTCTGAAAGAGGCGAGAAAAAGAAACGCCAAAAAGATAAACTCGGTCGAGCTCGAGATAGGGGACTTTACTCTGTTGAACCCGGATCAGGTAAAGACGTGCTTCGACGCGATTAAAGGGGAGTTTGACGAGACCGTTGATGCCAAACTCATCATAAAAAGGGCAAAAGGCATGATAAAATGCTGCTGTGGTTACGATGGAATGCCTGACATGGATCAGCTGCCCCTACCGATTTGCCCAGATTGCGGTTGTATAGCCGAGGTTATAGGAGGAAAGGAATGCACGATAAGGAGAATGCGACTAGAGCTTTAGTCGATAGGATAAAAGAGCTTAACGTGGAGATGAGGGTCATGCATGTCTGTGGAACTCATCAGGACACCATAGTCAAGAACGGGCTCGAAGAGCTCCTGAAACGCGCTGGTATCGAGATCATACAGGGCCCAGGATGCCCCGTTTGTGTCACCACCACAAAGGAGATCGAGGAAGCCATCGCATTAGCTAGAGACGGTAAGACTCTAGCAACGTTCGGGGACATGATGAGAGTCCCGGGGGAAAAATGCTCTTTGATGGATGCCAGGGCCGAGGGATGCGACGTCAGGGTGGTCTACAGCGTAGAGGACTGCCTGAAGATAGCCACTAACGAGAAAAAAGAAGTGGTGTTCATGGCCATCGGGTTCGAAACGACCGCGCCCTCTACGGCTTATGTGCTCGGCAGCGAACCACCGGAGAACTTCTCCGTTCTGTCGTGCCACAGGCTCATACCCCCTGCCATGAGTGCGCTGCTGCGAATGGGCGAAGTGAGGATAGATGGCTTCATAGACCCAGGGCATGTGTCAACCATAATAGGAATGAAACCCTATGAGAGCGTAACTGAAGAATACAAAATCCCACAGGTGATAGCGGGTTTTGAGGCCTATGATGTATTGCTAGCGTGTTATATGTTAGCGCTGCAATTCAAAAACCGCACAAGCAAAGTCGAGAATGAGTACAAAAGGGCGGTAAGGCATGATGGAAACGATACTGCCCTGAAACTGATAAACGAGGTGTTCAAAAAGAGAACTGAGAAGTGGAGGGGATTTCCCGAGATCGAAAATTCGGTTCTGGCGCCAAGAGAGTGCGATCATGACGCCAGGCGTATATACGAAGACGCACTCGAAGACATCAAAAGTAGAGAGTTTGTGGAGCCAGAGGGCTGCAGATGCGGGGATGTATTAAGGGGCATAATAAAGTCCTGGGATTGCCCTCTATTCGGTAAAGCCTGTCGACCCGACAAACCCGTTGGGCCATGCATGGTCTCAAGGGAGGGCAGTTGCAACATCTCTTTCAGGCACGGTCTTTTAACGAAGGGGGCGTAGCTTGCAAAACTTAAAGTTTTGTCAACTCATGTGGGTTTAGATGTCCGATGACTATTCGAGTTCGGGTGGCTTAAAAGGATTGATTAACGAGTTAAAAAATTATTCGGGGATAACCAGGAAAAACCCGATCGGGAAATTTGCCGCCATGATCAAGAGGTTAGAAGGTAAAAATATAATCTCATCATTCGGGGAGGACTGCGCGGTGGTGGATCTCGATAATGAATACATCCTTCTAGCGGCCGACGGCATAATGGAAAGCCTCACGCGCAAAGACCCATTTTGGGCGGGCTATTGCTCCGTCCTCGCAAACGTGAATGATGTTCTAGCTATGGGTGGCAGACCATTAGCTTTAGTGGACGTGCTCTCGTACAGAGATGAAGAGGTCTTAAGAGAGATAACCAAAGGGATCAATCTAGCTCTTGAGAGATTTTCAGTTCCGCTGGTGGGGGGGCATCTCCACCCAGAGAGTAGCTATGATTCAATAGAGGTCGCGATCCTGGGCGCAGTTGGAAAGAACTCTATAATAAGGAGCGATCTCGCGCGTTCAGGGGATTCCATCCTGGCGGCTTACGATCTAAATGGCTCTCCAAGGGAGGGCTTTCCCTGCCATTGGGACACCACACTTAAGAGATCCAATGAGGTGGTAAGGAAAAGGATGAGGTCGATCTGGGAGCTGGCGGAGAAGGGGCTGGTAAGCTCAGGTAAGGACATAAGCAATCCCGGACTTATAGGGACCCTAGGAATGCTCCTCGAGAGCAGCGGAAAAGGGGGAGTCGTGGATCTCGAATCCTTAAGAACTCCCCAAAATCTCTCTCTGCAGCACTGGCTCAAGGTCTATCATGGCTTCGGCTTCGTCTTCAGCTGCGCCGAGGGAGACACTCCAAGAGTTGGAGAAATATTCAAAAAGGTGGGGATAGAGGTCGATGAGATCGGGAGGATTGACGATTCCTCAACCCTAGATCTTTGTCTCAAAGGTGAGCGAAAGAGGATGTTCAATTTCAAAAAGGGGGGGGTGACTGGACTCTTTTCCGAGCTTAAGTCATAACTTAAGGTAGGAGGATTAGAGGTAGGAAATTTCCTCCTTTTTTAGACGATTACAAATTATGTGTTAAGGGGGCGAGGGTTAGAAGGGAGAGGGGGGAACTGGTAGATTAAATGGGTGTTCCCCCATCTCCTTCTTTTTTAATCATCGCTGAGAGTCTTGGCGCTCGAAAAAAATTTATATATCTCGAACTCAGTCTCTATGGGAATGGAAGTAGTTGAACTGGGCAAGAAACACTCCGCAGATATAGAGGAGTTGTTAAGGAAGGTCTGGCTTAGTGCTGAGAAGTACCCTAAAAAATGGAGGGAAAAGAGAACGCTGTCCAAAGAGGCCGTCGAAAGGGAGATGGACGAGGGATGCCACTACTTCGGAGTATGGATCGACGGGAAACTTGCCGGGATTTATAAGTTCATAGAGACCGAAAAAGGGCTTCTTGGAGAGCAGCAATCCGTCGACCGGGATTACGGGAGGACGGGGGTAGCGTCCAAGATGTACGAGCATTTCACTCGAGAGGCCGCAAAAAGAGGCATTCCAGCATATGTTAACATATTAATTAAGGACGATGCAGGGTTAAAGATGGTAAACAAATATGGCTTTCTGAAAAAAGGCGATAAGTATCAACAGATCAAAGGGATGTGGGTTCAGATGTTCGAGAAATGCAATTAAAGCCCAAGCCCTGGAAGGTAGAACTCCTCTGCTGGGGCCTTAAAACTTCCATTCAGGACAAGGGGAGAAAAGGCGGCGCGGGACCGGTAGGGGGAAGATACGTAGAGGTGGGGGGAGATGTGGTCAACGCGCGCATGAGGGCCTTGAAATATACTCCGCTCCATTTGAGGAGGGTCGCCGACGAGTACGAGATAGTCAGGTCAAAACCTGGAGGAGAAAAAGAGATTCTAAAAGCGAGTGTACTCCCCCGCACAGATTTTTACTCAAAAACCACCTCGAGCGGGGCTCTGATGAAAAAGGTCGCGTTGTTGCACGGTAAAGATTGTTTGGCCACTACCCTCTACCAGAGCTGCTCACTCAAGGAGAGATGCAAGTTCTGCGCCGTGGATCTATCCTTCAAAACGAGGGATGCACTCCTCTGGAAGCGTCCCCATGATCTTTTAGAAGTGGCTAAGAGTTGCCCTCAAGCCAAGCACTGGACCATAACCTCGGGTTACCACCCCAGGTTGGAGGGAAAAATGATCGAAGTGCTCAAAGTCCTGAAGGAGGGCGACGACAAACCCATTCATGTCCAGGTCTCACCCAACGAGGATCAGGAGAAGCTCTACGAAGCGGGGGCCGATACCATCGGGATACATATAGAAGCGCTGGATGAAAAAGTGATGCATGATTACTGCCCCGGGAAGTTCGCCATGGGCTATGACAACTTCATCAAAGCTCTGGAAACTGCAGCGGGTATTTTTGGGGAAGGGCAGGTGAGTACCTTCGTCATATTGGGACTGGGGGAAAGCCGCGAAAGAACGATGGGAGGTATGGAGAAACTGGTGAGAGAGGGTGTGGTTCCATTCATAACGCCATTTAGACCACTGGAGAGGTCAACGGAATTGGAGGCACCTGATCCTTCTTACATGCTAGAGTACTATGAGAGCCTGTCGAAGATGTTTCATAGGTACGGCCTAGATCCAAGGAAGAACAGGGCCGGCTGTGTTAGATGTGGGGCCTGCTGGGGGCTGTAGATGCGACAAGAAGCCGATAACTTGACGTCCCGCCGATATACCAAAATATGTCAGAAAGGCTTATATAGTTTAGGTATTATACCTTGCACGAGAGGTCCAGTATGGCCAGAGGAAACGAAGAGAATAGAAAAGATGGAGTGCTGAGAAGCGCTTTGCTAGCTCTTCTGGTGGGCGGGATGCTGGCGATCCCGGTGTTTTCGGCGGTAACAGCAGAAGATTTCGAATTCGTACCCGTCGGTCCACTGGACCAAACAGAGGTAATCGACCAGGGGGCTGACAGCTACAATACAACCGTCGGGGTCAAGGGCGAGAATCAAAAGACCGAAGGCGATGCTACGGAACAGACCTCTGTGACGCTAGAATTCACTACGCCTCCAATAGAGAAGCACACGAAGTCCATCGCTACAGTTAAGCGGAGAATCGTCAACACCTGCGAGGGAGATGTAAATTTCAGAATCGAGATAACGCTACCAGAAAATTATGATGTTGAGGACGTCTCCTACATCAAAATCGGCGATGATGAGCTGAATCTTACGGATCCAAACGTATGGAATGCCACGACCAGGACTATAACCCAGGAGGCGCTCTTACAACCGAACGATGATGTGTATATCACTATAATGGCCTGGGTCTCTTTCGAGGATATAATAGTCCGCCTCGATCTTAAAGTGATCGGGTTTTATCCCGGGAATGGTGAAGAGATAGGATCGCAGACAGACGAGATCCTGCTGGTGATACCGGCAACCCCGGGAAAGATGGGGGACTTCCTAAAGGAGGCCAATGCTACACAACTGCAAACGCTGGTCGATAATTTGATCGAAAATGGCCTGCTAACCGACGAGGTCATAGATGCTCTAATAACCAACGCTACTCCCGAACAACTCGCCGATCTGACCGAAAAGCTCCTGGATGCGGGCCTATTCAGCACGATCGCAGCTGCTCTAGAAGGCGACACAGCCAATTGCACAGCGATACTCGCGGCTCTTTTCAATGAGGCCACTCCAGAAAAGCTCGCTGAAATCGCTCAACGTCTAAACGAGACGGCATCCCCTACTACCGTAAGACGCTTGGCCGCCCAGGTAGCGGGCCTTATAAACTCCACGGACCTTGATGAAGAAGAGATAGAGAACGCTAGGGCGTTCCTGAAAGCTCTAGACGTTACAGGCGCTGAGGGGGGCGATGCGCTCATTACAGCCGCTTTGATAATCGCCATAGTCGGCATTTTCGTATTGGCGGGTCTAGGGGCCTACTACTACAGAGATCTCAACCGCAAAATAAACTGGCTCAGGAAGAGACTGAGAGACTAAGAGAAAGACTAAAGGGATCGTTGTGGTCTGGTAAACTTTTAGTAGTGGTCAGTAATATTGAACGGCATGGGGGCTCAACAAGGCGATAAGATAGAGCAACTACATGAGAGAAGGAGAAGAGCGAGAGAAGGCGGAGGGCCCAAGAAGATAGAGTCGCAGCACAAGAAGGGGAAGCTGACCGCCAGAGAACGAATAGACATCCTTCTGGATCCCAACACATTCGTGGAGTTGGATCCATTTGTCGAACACAGATGCAACGAGTTCGGTATGGAGAAGAACAGGTTGCTGGGAGATGGTGTAGTCACCGGTTATGGGGAGGTCAACGGGAGAAAGGTCGCCGTTTTCTCCCAAGACTTCACGGTCATAGGCGGCTCCCTGGGGGAGATGCACGCCAAAAAGATATGTTCCATCATGGACCTCGCTGCTAAAACCGGCATTCCCACGATCGGCATAGATGACTCAGGAGGCGCTAGGATCCAGGAAGGGCTTGATGCGCTATCCGGCTACGGCCAAATTTTCTACCGAAACTCCGTCTACTCGGGAGTGATTCCCCAGATCTCAGTGGTGATGGGGCCCTGTGCTGGCGGTGCTGTTTACTCGCCCGCGTTAACGGATTTCACCTTTATGGTGGAGGGCTCAGGCCTCATGTTCATTACGGGCCCGAGAGTGATAAAGGCCGTGACGGGAGAGGAAGTGAGTCCGGAACAGCTTGGTGGAGGGAGAGTGCATTCCCAGATATCTGGCAATATAGATTTTTTGGCGAACGATGACGAACAGTGCCTCAAGATGGTGAGAGGGCTGTTGAGCTATCTCCCCAGCAACAACCTGGACCAAGCGCCGCTTATAGATATGGGGGATAGCCCAGATAGATGGGATGAAAAACTGTCGACCATAATCCCAGAAAACCCTCGAAGGCCCTATGACATGAAGGATGTCATAATAGGCATAATGGACAGGGGGGGCATGATGGAGAGCAAAGCTGAGTTCGCCAAGAACATAATCACCGCATTCGCTAGGCTAAACGGCAGGGCTGTGGGGATTATAGCGAACCAGCCTCAATTTCTAGCGGGAGCTCTAGACGTTAACTGTTCAGATAAAGCTTCAAGATTCATAAGATTCTGCGACTCCTTTAACATACCGCTTGTTAACCTGGTTGACGTGCCTGGCTATCTGCCCGGAGTCGAGCAGGAGTATGCCGGGATAATAAGACATGGGGCCAAGATGCTCTACTCGTACTCCGAAGCGACCGTGCCCAAGATCACCGTCATCACTAGAAAGGCTTATGGGGGCTCTTACCTGGCGATGTGCTCTAAGGATTTGGGCGCGGATCTGGTCTATGCCTGGCCTACTGCTGAGCTCGCAGTTATGGGGCCAGAGGGGGCGGTAGACATCGTCTCCAGAAAAGAATTGGAGGGTCTAGAGGGCGAGGAAAAAATGAAAAGGAGAACCGAGCTCATCGACGAATATAGGGAAAAATTCGCCAATCCCTATTATGGCTCGTCGAGGCTCCACATAGACGACGTGATAGATCCAAGAGAGACGAGAATCAGGTTGATAAGAGGATTTGATCTCTTGAGAGGCAAGAGGGTGTCTCGAATTAAAAAGAAGCATGGGAACATGCCTTTATAGGTGATAAGATGAGGAGGTTTAGAGTCGAAATCGATGGTAAGGTATTTGAGGTAAAGGTCGAAGAGGTCGGATCTGAAGAGCCCCCAGAGGTTAAGCTGGTTGCGTCTGAAGCCCCCCGGGTTGAGACCAACATCTCTAAGCAAAAGGTGAAAGCTGAAGGGAACATAATCGTGGCACCGATGATGGGCACCATTATCGATATTTTCGTAAAACCCGGGGACAAGGTTAAAGAAGGGCAACCGGTAGCCAAACTAGAAGCGATGAAGTTGGAGATGGACATCGTTTCAGATCTGCGGGGAAAGGTCGCAGAGGTCCACGTAAAGAAGGGTGCGAGCGTACAATCTGGAGATCTGATAATCTCTTTTGAGTGATCGTGATGCTTCCAGGTCTAGTTTTATCAGTGATCAAGTGGTTTGATCTGAAGGTAATGGGTTACGGCATATTCTTTGTTCTCCTGGCCTTATCCCTTTTAGCTGTGGCCGTATGGTTAATGGGCCTGTATTTCCAACACTATGAGAAAAACAAAGGCTTAAAAGTGAAGAGAAAAGAGGGGCTAAAAGAAGAGAAAACGGATGATGAGAGGTTGAAAGCTGCCATCGTAGCAGCCGTAGCAACCTGCATGGCCGAATCCAAGCCCCTCACGAGACCGAGGGCCAAACCCCTATCCAAAACGGAAGAGGCGAGCAGATGGGAGACCATGAGTAGATATGAACTGATGGAGGAGCCATGAGTTTTCTCCCCATCGAGACCGGTTTTGAAGCACTCGATTGGGGCAATCTGTTAATGCTCCTGCTCGCCTTCGGGTTTCTTTACCTCTCCATTGCCAAAAATCTCGAGCCGTATGTTCTGCTCCCTATATCTATCGGGATAATCCTGGCTAACCTTCCCCTTACAGGAATGCTTGCAAAGGGCGAGGGTTTGCTCTGGATTCTCGAGCACTACGGAATCGGCGCAGAAGGGGGGTGGTCTATAATACCGCCCATGATATTCATAGGGCTGGGGGCCATGACCGATTTCTCCCCAATCCTTGCGAATCCAAAAACCCTTCTCTTGGGATTTTCAGCCCAATTGGGGATCTTCATCGCCTTCATAGGCGCACTCCTTCTGGGTTTTGGAACGGACGCATCGGCCGCGATAGCCATAATAGGCGGGGCGGATGGCCCAACAACAATATATGCCACGTCAAAGCTCGCAGCCGACCTCCTGCCCGCTACAACAGTTGCGGCATACGCCTACATGGCCCTGGTTCCTATATTCCAGCCACCCGTAGCCAGGCTGCTGACCACCCAGAAGGAGAGAAAAATAAGAATGAAACAGCTCCGCCCCGTATCCAGGACTGAAAGGTTGCTATTCCCACTTATGGGTCTTATGATTGTTGTGCTTCTCATACCCGAATCGGCCACTTTAATAGGCATGCTCTTCTTCGGCAACATATTGAGGGAGAGCGGGGTTGTGCCCAGGCTGTCAGAAACGGCGCAGCGCGAACTCACAAACCTCGTGACCATTTTTTTGGGGCTCGTCGTTGGATCTCTGCTCTCGGCTGAAGCTTTCCTTAAAGTGGAGACCTTAAAGGTGTTTGGACTGGGGCTTTTGGCGATAATCGCCTGCACGGCCGCGGGCATACTTCTTGCCAAATTAATGAACCTATTCGTAAAAGAGAAGGTGAACCCCCTGATAGGAGCTGCCGGCGTCAGCGCTGTCCCTATGGCTGCCAGAGTTGCCCAGATGATCGCCCATCAGGAGGATCCACACAACTATATCCTCATGCACGCGATGGGGCCCAATATAGCGGGAGTTATAGGCTCAGCTGCGGTGGCGGGCGTATTTTTAGGACTTTTAGGTTAGGTTAATAGGGGGCAATATGAGATTGCTGGAATATGAATCGAAAGAGATATTCAAGAGATATGGGATACCCATCCCTGATGGGAGATTAGCAAGCACCAAAGACGAAGTGCTAGAGATGGCACAAGCTGGTCCGGTGGTTCTAAAGGCCCAATTGCCCATAGGGGGGAGAGGGAGGGCCGGATTGATCGCCGTTTGTGATAGCGCTGAAGAGGCAAAGCGCAAATCCGATGAGCTCCTCGGAAAAAAAGTGGAGAGTTATGAGATTGATGGGCTGCTCGTAGAGCCCAAGGTGGATATCGAAGAGGAACTCTACCTCAGCATAGCCGTAGATAGGAGCAATCGCGACATAGTTCTTCTGGCAAGCAGGGAGGGGGGGATAGAGATAGAAGAGTTGGCAAGGGAAAACCCATCTGCTATTAACAGAGTAAAGATGAGAAGAGAGCTAAACGATTTCGAGTCCAGGGAGATAGCGAGCAGATTGGGCTTTACGGGTAAAAATCTTCTCTCCTTCTCATCGATCGTCACAAAGCTTCATGCGATCTTCTATGAATTTGATTGCACGCTAGCTGAGATCAACCCGCTCGTCATGACAAGAGATGGTTTTGTCGCTCTCGACGCAAAGATCGAACTGGATGACAATGCGCTATTCCGCCATAAAGATCTGAAAGTAGAGAAAAGATTCACGAACGAGCTGGAGGAAGAGGCTGGAAAAGCCGGCCTCTTTTACGTGGCTCTTGATGGTGACATCGGCATCATAGGCAATGGTGCCGGGATGGTGATGGCAACGTTAGACATGGTCAAACTCAGCGGCGGCAGACCGGCAAACTTCTGCGATATAGGGGGTGGCGCCTCACCCGAAAGAGTGGCCAAGGCGATAGAGATAGTGCTCAGCGACGAGAAAGTGAAGACGATATTCATGAACATATTCGGCGGAATCACAAGATGCGATGAAGTGGCAAAGGGGGTGACGGAGACTCTGGATAGAATGGAAAATGAGTTGGCCAAAAAAATCGGCTTGGTGATAAGGATGATAGGCACCAAGGAAGAGGAGGGGAGGGCGATTTTGCAAGCTAAGGGGATGGAGACGATAGATGACATGGAGGAGGGAGCAAAAAAAGCGGTCGCGCTCTCAAGAGGTTACTGATGTATAGAGTATTGATTCAAGGAATTACCGGCCGCCAGGGAACGTTCCATTCCTCTAAAATGATTGAGTACGGTACGGAGGTCGTCGCCGGGACCACTCCCGGAAAGGGGGGCACAGAGGTCAATGGAATTCTGGTCTACGACACGGTGGAAGAGGCCTGCTCCAACCATGATGTCGACGCATCGGTCATCTTCGTCCCCGCACCATTCGCTAAAGACGCGGCAATGGAGGCGATATCTCATGATCTGGACCCAGTCGTCATAATAACGGAGGGAGTCCCGGTACTAGATGCGATCGAGGTGGTCAAAGAGGCCAAAAAGAAGGGCGTCACCGTAATAGGGCCCAATACACCCGGACTCATACGCCCGAAGGACAGATCGAAATTGGGCATAATGCCACACCATATCTTCGCGCCTGGGAAGATAGGGATAATTTCGAGAAGCGGCACTTTGACCTATGAGATAGCCTCAACCATTACCAAGGGGGGCCTGGGGCAATCGACATGCGTCGGGATAGGTGGGGATCAGATAGTGGGCACCGACTTCACCCACTTTCTCAAGCTCTTCGAGGAGGATGATGATACTGAAGGGGTAGTGCTGATCGGGGAGATAGGTGGGGATGCCGAAGAGAGAGCGGCTGACTTCATCAAGAGGGGATATGAAAAAAAGGTATTGGCATTTATCGCCGGCAAGACCGCCCCAAAGGGCAAGAAGATGGGGCACGCTGGAGCGATAATAAGCGGTGATAGTGGCTATGCGGAGAACAAAATCCAGGCCTTGGAAAACGCAGGGGTGAAGGTCTGCGAAAGACCCAAAGAGCTGATAAAGGCCTTAAGAGATTAACTCCACATATCCTCGAATTCGGGGAGGTGAGCTCTACCAACGATTTGGCTAAGGAGCTCGCGGAGAAGAGGTGTGAAGAGTTCATCGTTCTAGCCGAGAGCCAGACCTCGGGAAGGGGAAGAAACGAACGATCATGGTATTCCCCTCCAGGAGGGCTCTACTTCTCCCTGGTCCTGAGGCCAGATTTCGATTTTGATAAATACCCCCTGATCGGTTTGGCGATGGGGCTAGCGATAGCTCAGATTCTTGACGACCTCGGCATAGAGGCGAAGCTGAAATGGCCTAACGATGTCCTGGTGAACGATAAAAAGATAGCGGGGATATTGGCCGAGTCAAAACACAATTATTTCGTAGTAGGGGTGGGAGTGAATGTCAACAACTATGACTTTCCTGATGATCTTAGAGCCACATCGCTCTCGACGGAGCTCGGGGATGTCTTGAGCACAAAGTGGTTGATGGTTAAGATCCTCAAGAGCTTCGAGGGGTTTTATGTTCGAATTTTGAAAGGGGTTAAAGAATTGATAGATGAATATAGGGGGCGCTCCTCGTTGATCGGCAAAGAGGTTGAGGTGGACCTGGGTAACGGGACTGTTGAGGGCAGGGCCGATATAGACGATAGAGGTCGCTTAATCCTGACAAGGGGTGGATTCAGGAGAGTTGTAGGGGCGGGCGAGATCACAAAAGTAAAAAGAGCGGAGGGAGGAAAAAATAGATAAAGGCTAAACTCATATCATTTTTGAATGGAGATAGTCAGGCCTGATATGTTAGAACATGAGGCCCTTGAAATCGTAAGGGACAAAATAGGGGAGGTTAAATCGTTAGATCTTGAGCTTTTGCCCTGTCAGGTGATCAACCTTTCTTGTGACTTGTTTGCTGGGGATGAATTTTACGAGACGCATCGGGAGAGGCTCTGCGTCAACTGTTTGAGCAGGGTCGTCTCCAGGATAGATAGAAAGCTTAACGCCGTCAAGACCCTCGCATGGGAACATGTCAAGCTCTCCCCCAGAATAGACCGGGAGGAGACTACGTATCTGGCTAGAAAGTGGCTAGTAGATGAGCTGACCGGCCAGAGGGAAGTGATAATAAAGCAGACGGAGAGC
The DNA here is from genome assembly GCA_002494765.1 of Euryarchaeota archaeon UBA186. Classification (GTDB taxonomy): domain Archaea; phylum Thermoplasmatota; class UBA186; order UBA186; family UBA186; genus UBA186. The sequence goes on along the minus strand of DACJ01000084.1, from coordinate 1,994 downwards.
AGCACGGTCTTCGAAAAGAAGCTGATAACGGTTGATGAAGATTCTATAGAGGTCCACGAGCTCGAGCTGTACTATTTCCCTTTTTATCACATAGAGGGTGATCGGAAAAGTCTATATGTCGATGCCACCACTGGCGAAATCTATAATTCACTGATGCTCATCTAGAAGGCCGACTCTCATCATGAGTTTGCTGATGTTCGCCCAGTGGCCCCCGATCCAATACCTCTGACCGCACTTTGGACAGACCCATGTCCTATCACGACGCTCAAGTAGCTCGGAATTGCAAAGAGAGCACCTGGCCCCTATCTTTAGCTCCCCTTTTTTGACCAGCCTTGCGTTGACCAGCTCTCTGAGCTCCTGCTCGAGGTCAGTGCTTCTCGTTAAAAATGCCTTTAACCCTCTAGCCCAGGCCCTTTCCGCCAACCTTCTATCTCTAGTGACTATTGCTCTGCCTTCCCTGGCAAGACGAAGAATCTGATCGTCGTCGAGATCCGCAGAATAAATCGTATCGAAGCCAAAAATGCGCAGGTGCCTAGCCAACTTCCCGAGCATCGAATCCACCACGAATTCCATCTATTCCAGCGCCTTCCCTAGGTCGATCGACTTCTCAAAGAGCTCTTGCTCGATGCCCCCCTCCTCCCCCTCCTCGGGGATGAAAATGATCCCTTCATCCGCTCTGATCCTGCCCTCCACAGCAGAGCTCTTGCTCATCTCCACCCTACTTGCACTTATCTTCCCTCCGATCCTGACTCCGTTACCCAACACGACCGATCCTTTGGCATGGATGGACCCCCCCACCTCGCCCTCAGCTCCGATCCGGACATAACTCTCAGCTCTAATCGAGCCCATGAGCGCGGTCTTATCTCCCAGCTCGATTCTCCCCCCTAAACAGTTTCCTGACAACCTACAACCAGATTTGGCGCAGATCTTGAACCCTTTCCTAACCTTTATTCCATCGCGTGTTATCCTGCTCCATCTAGGTATGTAAAGATATCCTCTCCTCACCCTTATCTCCTCGTCCTTAATCTCCTCCAGTTCCTTAACTATTTTTTCTACCTCGTCTGACTTCCCTATCCCTATCAATTGAAGAATATATATGAATATATATATTACGATGGGTATCGGATCTCTAACGGTAATCCAACCCTTAGCTTCAAAACCATCCCCTATCTCAACGTCCTCCCCCACGTCAAGGTTAGACCCCGCAAAGAGTCCCCCAGTAATTTTGACTGAGTGCCCCAAAAAGATGTCGCCACCGCATTTGACATCCCCACTGATCGCTGACCACCCATCTATTCTAGCTTCTCCTGAAACGTCTAGATCTCCATCAATCCTTACATTTTCCCCCACGTACAGGTTTCCTGGAACCTCCAGATTATACTCTACCCTGGAGTAATCAGCCACGACCACATCACCCAAAGCTACTATCGTGCGCTCACCAAATTTCGTTCCTCGAGGGATCATCATGCACTTTTCGTCAAACATTTATACCATCTCACAAAGGGCTGATGCACCCAAGGGGGGGCCCCTTTGTTTCTCGTGGAGGTTTTTTTCCCAAAATAGGAGTTTACCTGCAGAAGGATGCTCGGTCCGGGTTCGAGATGAGGGGGCTATCGCATACATCCCATCCATAAATAAGGAAGGAAACAAGAAAAGAAAAGGGTTTCGGTTTCTTCGGCTTTGGGGCAATATTATTTTTGCGATAGCCTAGGAGTTGACTCTGCATTAAGCCTGATAGATCGCACATGAACCTCCACGTTGTATCCTCGCAAAAATGTCAGCACTAGCTCAAGATCCGTGACCTCCTCCTCACCCTAAAGAGGCTGTTGAAAGGCTGAGATCACTTGGCATCGCTGCTTCTCTCATAATGGATCGAGGTTTCTTCAGTGATGGCAATCTGGCAGATCTGGCGGACTCTGGATACGACTTTATTGTGCCCGCATCGTTTTCTAATAAGCGTGTAAAGTCTCTGGTTCTGGAGATGAAAAAGGACA
>DACJ01000094.1:2943-9698 GCA_002494765.1 Euryarchaeota archaeon UBA186 | reverse complement strand
TTTTTACATCTCCCCCAGTTCGATTTATCCATTCGACGATAAGAGCTAGATATATCTACGAAAAATTGCATACGCGTTTGCTGTGCTGGAATGGAAGCCTCTTGGAAACCGAGGATTCGGTAAAATGGCCTTATCGTCTCCTCGGAGGTTCTCAATAAGTCGAACATAGTAGACATATCTATAAGAAATTACTCTATTATGATGACTTCTTCACTCGGGAAGCATGCGTTCGACCACTCTTCAGCAGGCTTTGGCCAACCGGAAACTAGCCCATCGTCAAAGTTGGTGACTAACTCATCAGCTAGATCCCACCATTCAGCCACGACGTTATTAGCGTTGGCGACGCAATATCCAGTCAGATAGTCGCGAGCTGTCTCCTCGCCCTCCTCAAGGTATAGCCTGTGAGCTTCCGCGTCAACGGCCGGCATGGCGGCTGCTTCGGCGCTTTCCAGCTTGTAGCGAGTTTCTACTATAAGGGGATACATATTGGCCCAGTTGATGGTAGCCCAATTGCCAACGAAGTTAAAGGCCCACCAGGCGGACTCCCGAGTGAATTCCCAGTGGTTCCCTGTGCTGTAGCTCTCTGGTAGCTCGGTAATCCCACAGTAGAAGGGAACCCAGACGGTGGTATCGCCGGCATCAGGCCCCCACCAGCAAATTCCTCCAATAGGATCGGGTAACCAGCCTCTGCACTGGTTGATTACTGTTTACTCGCAAGGCTGATAGGGAACTAACTCGGCTCCACCATAGTGGTGAGGATTGCCCCAGGGGCCTGCTGCAAGACCCGCAGTATTGTCATACTCAGTGGACTCGCCGTGGTCCCGATATAAAGTTGCTATGTCCCATACCGAAAGTCTCTTGTCCGGCTTGATGGAGAAGGGGTAATCGTCCCAGTCCTGCGTAAAGGGCCGGTCATACTTTGATGGCGCTAGCAGGCGATAAAGATTCCAGAGGCGAAGGTTGGGTAGCCTGTTGTTGTATACTGTTTTCATGTCGAATGGTTCACCGCCTGCAGGATCCCACAAACCCAATTCTTCCGCTAGCGAGAAAATGTTGGTCGAAGCCATAAAGTTGTCCGTTTCACTCAGATTAATTTGTCCGATCCTGGGCATATTGGGCATTACGCAGACCTCGCCATCAGGAACCCTTTGAGCTACCCAGACGCAGCCCAACCTCTCGGTTGGATCGATGCACGTATCGGGATCAGGGCTCCATAGCGGTCCAGGCCTTAGGATCTCCCATATCCAGACTTCCCCGGGATCAGCTACAAAGAGCATCTCCCCCCTGCTGAAACCATGGAATCCATAGCTCTCGGCCAGTTCGCCCATTAGCTGAATGGCTTCTCTCGCCGTTGTGCATCTCTCCAGGGCGATCGCCGAAAGCTCAGTTACGCCGAACACCCCCTCGGGGTTGTCCAGCTCGTCGACTGCGAAGCGAGTTGCTTCGGCAATAGCCAATTGGTGCTCGTTCATAAGGCCAAATACAGACCAGAAATAGGCGTGGGTATGTGGCACTTCAGGTATTGCGTACGGGCTTGGTTCTATAGATTTCTCTATTGATGCACAGGAAAGATGAGAGGATCATTCATATACGACCCGGTTCTCCAGTTTTCCTACTTTCTCTATCCCTGCCTCCATCAGATCCCCGTTCCTTAAGTAATAAGGTGGATCTCTAAATGCTCCAACTCCAGCAGGAGTACCCGTCGCCACCACATCTCCCGGTAGAAGAGTAAGAACCTCGGTTATGAACTTTATTATACTGGAAATATCAAAAATCATCTCGCCGGTGTTTGATTTTTGCATTCTCTCTCCGTTAATTCTCATCTCCAGATCCAGGTTCATCGGATCCTCTATCTCTTCCTTATCCACGATGCAGGGCCCCATGGGGCAGAAGGTATCGCCGCCCTTTGACCGAAACCATTGCTTCTCGGAAAATTGAAGGTCCCTGGCGCTTACATCGTTTATGACCGTATAGCCCAGTATATAGTCATAGCAATCTTTCTTTATTTTTTTAGCCTTCTCCGATACGACGAACGCTAGCTCGACCTCATAATCCAGCTGTTTCACTACTTTAGGCTTTATCACGGGATCTTTATCCCCAACAACGGAGGTAGTAGCCTTTGAGAATAGTATCGGTTTCTCTGGCGGCTTTATCCTGTTCTCCTCGGCATGGCTCCTGTAATTCAACCCCAGACAGATTATCTTTGATCCGAAAAATGGAGGCAATACCTTAACTTCTTTTGGATCATAATTTCTTCCACTTCCAGTTTCTTTTTTCTCCCTTATATCACTTACCTCCACGATCCTTCCATCTTCCAGATAACCCCATCTGTCCCTTCCTTCAGCCGAGAACCTGTAGAGCTTCATTCGATCTAGAATAGATGCAGAAGTTTAAATTTTTTCTCTCTTTTTGCGCTTGTATCTGAGTGACTCAAACGTTAAATAATGAGAAAGAACTCTCACAGAGTGCCCGCCATCGAATGCGTTAATTTGACGAAGAAATTCGGCGATTTGACCGCCGTGGATCACATATCCTTCGAAGTAAAAGAAGGCGAGATTTTCGGTTTGTTAGGCCCAAATGGCGCTGGGAAAACCACCACCATAAGGATGCTCACTACCGTCCTACCCCCGACCGAGGGCACCGCCATAATAGCAGGACATGACGTGGTTAAAGAATCGGATAGGGTAAGAGAAAAAATAGGCGTGATCCTCCAACTACCAGCTCTCGATTGGTTTCTCTCGGTTTACGACAATTTCGACATATACGGGAGGATCCAGGGAGTTCCAAAAAAAGAAAGGAAGGAAAGGATCGATTACCTCATTAAAGAGTTCGGCCTCGAGGAGAAAGAAAAAACCAAAATTGAACTATTGTCCGGTGGCCTTGAAAGGAGAGTTCAGGTAGCCAGGGCTTTCATACCCGAGCATGAGGTACTCTTTCTGGATGAGCCCACTCTCGGCCTGGATCCCCAGAGCAGATTGAAGGTTTGGGACCTTGTCAGGGAGCATTCAAAAGACGGTGAGACCATAGTTATCACCACACACAACATGGATGAAGCGGACGCTCTATGTGACAGAATAGGGATAATCGATCAGGGTAAGATCATCGCCCTAGATTCCCCGAAAGCGCTTAAAGATCGTTTAGGCGGTGGAGATATAATAAAAATCGATGTTGAGGGAGATTCAAAATATATCGAACAGGAAATCTCGAAGTTGGATCGGGTGAGAAATCTGGGGGGCCTTGCCCTCCAGGTAGAGAACGCGGATCAGATTCTGCCAGATCTAACGCAATTCATCGGATCAAAGGGGGGCAAAATCAAAAACATCTCGGTTCGAAAACCAACCTTAGAGGATGTTTTCATTAAACTCACGGGGAGGGAGATAAGATGATGAAGGGTTTGCGGAGTCTGTACTACAGGGAGATGCGCATCTGGTCTAGAACCTACTGGATGATAGTTCTATCTCTTTCTACCCCGATCCTCTATATCCTGTTATTCGGTCTTGCCATGACGGGTTTAATACAGGGGATAGACTACCAGGGGAAGGAAATTGACTATTTGCTCTTCCTTCTGCCTGGTATGATCGCGATGGGGATACATGGTTGCGGCATGAACGCTTGTTGGACGCTTTTCATGGACAGGCAAATGGGAACTCTGGAACAAATCCTCAGTTCCCCTGTCACAAGATCCGCCTACGGATTTGGGAAGATTTTGTCCGTGGTCACGCAATCTTTCATCCAGGTTTTTTTGATCCTGGTCGTTGGCTTACCATTAGTAGGAAAGGAGATCTCCATAGCGAACCTGCCCCTCCTTCTCTTTTCCGCATTTCTGGGGGGTGTATGCTTTTGCTCCTTCTACATGATACTGGCCTCGATAATCAAGACGAACGATCTCCTGAGCACGATCAGCACCCTCATCATGATGCCGATGATGTTTTGCAGTTCGATGTTCTATCCATTAGATATGATACCGTCAACTCTCAGATACCTGGCCTATGCAAATCCAATGACCTACATAGCAAATACCTTAAGAGCCGGCCTGATCGGATCATTGAGCAAACAGGTATCAATCGAGTTATTGGTGCTCTGCGCCTTCTCCATAGCGCTCTTTTCTGCGAGCGTTCTTTCGCTTAGAAGGATACGAATCTGAGCACGATATGGACTAACTCTCAAAACTCCTCAGGACACCTCTAGCCGCCAGTATCCCGGTGGCGCCCGCGTTGACTATGTCCCTGGACAACCCCGCCCCATCTCCGGCCACATGCAAATCCTTTACCGAGCTCTCCATATCATCGTTCACCTCTATCCTTATCGAATAGAACTTTATCTCCGGCGCATAAAGCAAGGTGGAATCGGAAAAGACCCCTGGTATCGCTTTGTTGAGCATCTCTAATCCCTCTATTATGTCCATCACTACCCTATGGGGCAGGGCCATGGAAATATCCCCTGGAGTGATATCTTTTAACGTGTTGACGACCTGGTTCCTCTTTATCCTCGAATGGGTGCTCCTCCTTCCCGACTTTAGATCTCCCATCCTCTGGATTGTTGGTTTTCCGCCTCCAATGGTGGTCGCTAGCATGGCTACGCTTTTTCCGTACTTTATAGTGTCCTCAACCGGCTCCGTCAGCTCCATCCGGACCAGGAAGGCGAAGTTAGTGTTCTCGGATCTCGTATTCGCGAAGCAGTGCCCATTCACCCCTATGAAACCGTCATACGATTCTTTCACCACGAAACCGTATGGGTTGGTGCAGAAAGTTCTCACAAAATCGTCGTAGGTCTTGGTCCTCATCTGAAACTTCGGATCCCTGTTTATGTTTGTGACTTCTTCCATTATTATGGCCGGCACCTCAACCCTTACCCCCAAGTCCAGGGGCTCGTGCCTGCTATCCACCCCATGCCTCGAGACTAACTCGTCTACCCATGGGGCCCCTACTCTTCCTGGCGCCAGTATGACTTTTCCAGCTCTGATGATCGAGTCATCTTCCAGTTTAACGCCAACGCATCTCCCCTTCTCGACCAGTATGTCTTTAACTTTGGTGTTAGCCCTTATCTTCACGCCCATCTGCCTGAGCTCTTTCACGAATCGATCTATAACCCTGGGCGCCCTATCGCTTCCGATGTGTCTCTGTCTGGTCTCCATGAAATTTATTCCGGAGGAGGCGGCCCTCAACTTGAGCTTCCTGAGCTCGGGCCCGGTGGGCTCATATATATCCTTTGGAGAGCCAAATTTCAGAAAGATTTTGTCCACTTCTTCGACCAGATTCCAGGCATCTTCTCGACTTGTGAACTCTTCCAGATTTCCCCCGATATTTGGCCTTAGATTAAGGGTTCCGTCCGAGAAAGTGCCTGCGCCCCCCATCCCCGCCATTATGTCGCAGGGCCTGCAGTTGGTGCAGTAGCCCGTGGCCTCCTGAGGGCATCGCCTTTTGCTCACATCCTTTCCCTGTTCTATCAACAGGGTCTCTAAACCAAGATCTGAGGAGGCAATGGTCAAAGCAGCAAACATGCCCGCTGGCCCTCCTCCCACGATCACTATTCTGTTGCTCATCATCAACTCCTCTAATTTTTCATTTTTCCTGGGAACTTGAATACTTAAACTTTGCCCACGTCGAAAGGAAAGCTGGCAATATGAATACCGAGACCAGGAAGCTGTATCCAATCGACATCGCCAGCAGAAAGCCGAACTGCTGCAGCGGGGGCATCGATGACAGCATGAGGCTACCGAAACCGGCTATGGTAGTGACGGCTGCTCCGAAGAGGGCAACCCCCGTGTTCCTGGAGGTCCTATCAATAACAACATCTAGATCTTTTATGGTCTCCAGCTCCTCGGTGAATCTGTGGGTGATGTGGATCGCGTATGTCAGGCCAAGTCCTATGGTGAGAGAGTATATCATGACCGTCATCAGATTGAAGTTCATGCCTAGCAGGGCCATGGTTCCCATGACCCATAAGATGGATATCCCCACGGGGAGCACCGTGATCAGAGAGAGGATTAACGAGCTCCTTGTTAAAAAGAAGAGGACCGCCATGACCAGTATAGATACTATTATCGTGAGGGCCATCGAGTAGTACTGGCTCTCCTCCAGATCTCGACTTATGGTGTATGTTATGGTAGGAAGACCGGTCGGCACAGCTTTAGTCCCATTCCCAACGCCATTTATCTTCTGAGACTCCTCCTGCAACAGATGGTACAAATTTTCCATATCCTCATCCTCTACAACTCCTGCCGTGACCTGTATTATCGCCACATTGCTGACGTTATCAGGGTCAGCGTTTAGGAAACTCATATCCATCACTTCTGCATCCCTGACCAGAGGGTTATTCTCGAGCCTTTTCACCGTTGCGTTCATCTCGTCTTTGACACCTTGAGTGATGTTCCCTTCAACGTAGATGTAACTAGCCATCATCATAGAAACGTTGAAGTTCTCGGTGCTGTACATAACGGTCTCGGTCAATTCACTGCCCTCGGGCAAGAAATCGGTCTGATCGAATCCAGTCTCGAGGGAAAATGCGCCGATGAGGGATGCTACGCAGGTAACTAGCAGGATAATCCCTATGATCAGGGGATGAGTATGTCCCTTTCTTGCTATAAAGGATATGCCAGAGCCAAGAACCTCGTTTCCTTTACCTTTCTTTCTTTTTTTGCTCTTGGTCAACTCAAGGGTATCCTCTGTGCTCTTCTGCTTCTTCTCCCTTCCCAAGGACTTGGCGGCCGGAACGAATAGGATCATTATCACCAGGCAGGATGCAATCGAAAGGGC
>DACJ01000094.1:0-2822 GCA_002494765.1 Euryarchaeota archaeon UBA186 | reverse complement strand
ACGCTCTCCCCTATCGTCCATATCATCGCGAATACGAGGGCAAAGAGCGCTATGAAGGTGTCGATGATACCTCCGAGTATGAAGAGGAGTATCAAGAAAATCAGGATGACAGCAATCGGAAGGATGAGGCTCATGAGCTCATTGGTCGCTCTTTCCACCTCATGATTTACCTGGGATGAGCTCATTATCCTGATTTGGACCCCATCTATCTTGCTGCTTTCCACTATGTCGGTAAGTGCCTGGGAGGGGGAAGTAGAATTGGAATTATCGAGAGGGTTCGCGAAGGAAACGGACATGGGGATCATGACCATGGTGGCATTTGCCCTCATCGTAGTGTTACAGAAATCTTTTGAGATGAGCGAGGTGATCATGGAAGGATTGAATCCGGAGAGGTCCATCCCAGGAATAGACATGCCGGGAATGCCAAAGCTAGGATTCGTAAATAAATCAAGGGATTCCTTTAAAGAAGCATTGTCCATGGGCCCCATCTCAATTGGCCTGGAGAGTTGATCATTTATGTCCTTTATCATCCCTCCCAAAGGAATTCGAAGGATCTGATTTAAAAGCCAACTGTCTGCTGAGAGGGAGATCTCCACCGAGATTGGAGGATCGATCTTATTCGTGGCGTTCGTCCCCAGAAAAGCAGCCTTCTTATCATCCATAGTTATGTTTCTCATCTCCCCTACATCTACGTGGACGAAATCTAGGAATTTCTTCATTATAAAATCTGGTAAAATTGAAGAATCCATGGAGGATGTCGCCCCTTTCATGAACTCGTTAAAAATCCTGCCTATGGCTATGATATCTGCTATGGACATGAACTCCCCAATGATGGGGGCGGAGATCAACGTGCTATTTACGGTTTCATTGTCAAGCAGCTCCTTTTCCAGCTCAAGGATCTTTGAGAGCCTTTCTACCGTTAGAATGTTTCCTCCATCCTCGGCGATGAACAAAAGCTGAGCAAATGTGGTCTCTCCGCCCGTTATCCCCATAACCTTCCCATAGGCCTGTATTTCAGGGGTATCAGGGGCCATCTCCTCTATATCCACTGAAACCTCAAAGCCCTTGATCGATACGGCTCCCATTAATATAGTAAACACTACCACTACAGCTATGCATAGCTTACCGTGCCCGGCTATCCAATCCGATAAAGCCACTTTCGGTTAAAAGGGATGTGGTATTTAAAAGCTTTTTTGTTTTTTATTTGGCCTTAAACTAAACTGCTGAGGAGAACTAATTTATTATCTGAATGTTCTAACACTGGCATGTATTGCCCATATTTACAAATCCCAACTTTTAAGAATTGGGGGTTATTCTGATAATATAACAAGGGTGTCTAGATGCCAGTCGAAATCCTGGAAATCTTGGTGATACTGTTCGCGGGATGGGGGGCGGGGGTCGTTACAGGGTTGATCGGGGCAAGCGCCGCTGTGATCATCGTGCCCTCTCTAGTTGCATTCCTAGGTTATGGGCCCTACGAAGCGATAGGGGTTAGCCTCGCTTCCGATGTCATAGCCTCTTCGGTGGCGGCCTACACATACAGGAAGCACGGCAACCTTGATCTTAGATCTGGGATACAAATACGATCGTCGCCATCATCGGCGCGATAATTGGGAGTTGGGGATCCAGCTACATCCCACCAACCCAACTTGGTGGCGCAACGGGTATAGTTATTCTAATCATGGGCATAGGCTCCATTAAGAAACCCCTGTCGGAGAGGATTAAGAGTTTGAGGGGGAAGATAGATCTCTCGTTTTTCCAGAAAAGGAAGTACGGCTCATCGATCTTCTTTGGTTTTTTAATAGGGCTCATCTGTGGTATCATAGGCGCGGGTGGTGGGGTGATGATCCTGCTGGTTTTAATGTTCATACTAGGCTACCAGATCCATGTCGCCGTGGGCACCTCGGTGCTGATGATGGCATTTATCGCCCTGTCGGGTGCGGTCAGTCATGCATATTACGGAACGATCCCCCCATACGCCGTCTTGATAGGGTGCATTAGTGGTGCTATCGGGGCGAGGTCGGCAGCGACCTTCGCCAATCTAGCATCGGAAGAAAAGTTGGGCAGAGTTGCTGGGGTAGTCTTTCTGATCCTTGGGATTATCCTGACAGTGAATGAGATATTTTATGATTAATTAAACTCTAGAAGAGCCATACGGATCCAACGATGTTAGGAGAAATCATTAAAAGCGGTATAACGATCTTTGTAACTTGCGCAACTACAGAGATGCATCCAATCGGAAAGGTAAGGGGATCAACGAAACCGGAACTAGAACGGAGATGAGAAAGATAAGGAAGTATTGGTGCACCGTTTGTGATTATATATACGACCCGGAGGAAGGGGATTTCGATTCGATCATATCGCCTGGGATCTCTTTTGAGGAGCTCCCCGATGATTGGGTCTGCCCCATATGTGGGGCCAGCAAAGAGGATTTTGAGGAGGTTGAATGATGTCATCTTCACTGGAAATCGATTCCGAGAATAGATCGATAGATAAAGAGCGAGGCGAAATGATAGAACCGTTCACGTTTATCGTAGGGGGAAAAGCTGGACAGGGAGTTAGAAGGGCTGGTACTGTAGCTGCTCATCTTTTTGCGCAGATGGGCAGGAACGCATTCCAGATGGATGATTATCAGAGCCTTATAAGGGGCGGCCACAACTTCGCCGTGGTTAGCACATCTCTTGACGAGATCACCAGCCATTATGTGAAGGCCGATCTCGTTGTTAACCTTGATGAGAGGAGTTACGAGATCCACAAAGGGGATATACCCAAGGGTGGGATCATGGTTTGCGACTCCCGTGTTAAGGGGGGATTAACTCTGC
>DACJ01000006.1 GCA_002494765.1 Euryarchaeota archaeon UBA186 | reverse complement strand
ATAATTCACCCTCCTTCAAAATACCGTCTCTCATAGTCATCCTTATGTCCGTCTCATTCGCAATATCTGGGTCATGGGTTACCACTATCATAGTCTTTCCCAATTCTTTTAACTTTTTGAACAGACTTATCAATTCTCTGCTGGTCTCGGAATCCAGATTGCCAGTAGGCTCGTCGGCCAGTATTAGTGGAGGGTCATTCATGAGGGCTCTAGCCACCGCGACGCGCTGATACTCACCAGCGCTTAGCTCCGTTGGCTTATGGTAAGCCCTATCTTTAAGTCCGACGAGCTCCAGGAGCTTCATGGCCCTTTCCCTTGTATCTTCCGAATTCTCGCGGACAAAGGCCGAGGGGAGCTCGACGTTTTTTAGAACGGTTAATCCGGGTAAAAGGCTCCTGCTCTGAAAGATGAAGCCTACAATCTTAGCTCTTACCCCTGCCAGCTCCCGCCTCGGAAGGGAATAGACATCTATCTGTCCTATCATCACTCTGCCCCTCGTAGGTTTCTCCAGGCAGCCGATAACATTCAAGAGAGAGGTCTTACCTGACCCACTTGGGCCCATTATGCCGATGAAGGCCCCCCTGTTTATCCCCAGACTTATGTTCTTGAGAGCAGCTACGCTTATGCCGTGATCTCCGTAAACCCTAGTCACCCCCTCTAGCGTAACCATCCGCTCTTGGCTAATTTGATGCATAGTCCAATAGGCCAGGACGGATTTGAACCGTCGACCTTCGCCTCGTAAAGGCGACGTCATAACCACTAGACCACTGGCCCATCCCCCGCCCGATGGGTAATACTAATATACAAGGATAAACTTAAACCCTTCGCTGTTGGGTCGTAGATATAAAGGGCAGTATCCCGACCATAGAACCTCTGACTATGACATCGGAATTTCTCCCTATTTCTTCATCTATGGGGTTGAACGATATGCCAAGACCCGCGTGCTTAAGCATGGGGACATCGAACTTCGAGTTGCCGATCGCTACAGCTCTTTTGGGGTCTATCCCAAGGAGTTCACAGAGATCGATGAACGGTTTTCCTTTATCCCTTAAAGGGACTCTGACTACCCCCCTCCCGCCCAATCTGCCCTCATCGTCAACTTCAAGGCCATTTGCCAGCACATATTCAATACCGCTCTCTCTAGCGATCTGATCTGCTATCAGGTCCAGGCCCGCACTAACTATCGCCGTCTTAACCCTTCCTTTTAACGAGCTAATCGTCTCCAGGAGCCCTTCCGTCCTTGGAGCTTTAGATAAAATCCTCTCCAGATCACTTCTTGTCTTTATTCCTTTGTCCATCCATTTGGTCACATCTCTTTTTATGAACTCCTCATCGTCTATCTCCCCCCTTATATATGCTTTGAGGTCCTCATTGTTATCGGTCCCCAGCTCATCATGAATCAGTTGCCAGGAGCTTCTACACGAGATAAGTACCCCGTCCATGTCGAATGCCACCAGTTCAAAGCTCATCGGATGTAAGCTAAAATAATTGATAAAGTTTTTCTCCTAGGAGGTGATATACTATAATATGGGCATTTCTCTGGCGGTAGACGGGGTCGTGATAAAAGATGGAAAATTGGTTCTGATCAGAAGGAAGAATTGGCCTTTCAAGGGTTGCTATGCCTTACCAGGCGGTTTCGTGGAGTATGGTGAGAAAGTGGAGGAGGCGGTGAAGAGGGAGGTGAAGGAGGAAACGGGTTTAGATGCCGGAATAAAGAAGCTGCTGGGCGTTTACTCCGATCCTTGCAGAGATCCAAGGGGGCACATGATATCTGTGGTCTACTTGATGGAAGCCGAGGAGGGGGAGCTGGATGCTGGAGATGACGCTTCATCAGCTCACCTGTTCTCCTTAGAGAATCTCCCCCCTCTAGCTTTTGACCACGATATTATATTAGGTAACTTCAAGAAAAGTGCTAAAGACCCATAAATTCTCTAGCGCTATCCAGTATCTTTTTTGCAATCTCCGTTCTGGTCCCTGCGACCTCCATAGTGCTATCTGGCCCTATAATATAGATGCGCCTAATCTCCGAGAAGAGATCTGAGGTGTCATTAGCTATGACCATATCCAATCCCTTTTTGACGAGCTCTTTTCCTTTCTTTATCGCCTTCTCCTTATCGTCCTCGAGCTTGAATCCGACCACGAATTTCGACTTATTTAACAGGTGGTCTAACACCTTTCCAAATGGCTTTAATTTGAGCGTTAATTCCCCTCCCGACGGGATCTTTCCCTCTTTACGCTCTGGAATGAAATCGGATATCGCGGCACAGGATATAACAACGTCGAAAGATTCTACCTTCTCGATCATTCTTAAAAGATCAGGGGCCGTCACGAAATTTTTCAAAGGGATGTGTGTTGGAGGCTTTTCTGTAGCGACACCGTACCAGAGCTCAACATCAGCGCCTCTCATGTAGGCGTTCTTGGCTAACTCTATGCCAGTTCCCCCCGAGCTCGTATTTATAATCCCCCTCACATCGTCGATGGGCTCTAGCGTGGGCCCAGCCATTACGGTTACCCTTCGTCCGGATAGATCTCCAGGGCCGATCGTTCTTATAACTCTGGCCACTATCTCTTCTATGGCAGCCAATTTGGCTGCGGGACCTTCCACCAGGGGGGGCACAATCTCAACGCCCATCCCCTCGAGTTTTCTGATGTTCTCTTTTACGGCAGGATTTTCATACATGGAGAGGTGCATAGCCGGGGCCAAGATAGTTGGTATATTCGAGAGGACGGTTAGGGCCAGGTTTGTTACTGGGGTGTCGCCTATCCCATTTGCCATCTTAGAGATGGTGTTGGCGGTGCAGGGCGCTACCAAGAACAGATCTGCCTCTTCGCCAAAACTCACATGCTCCACATCACCCGTTATCTTCAGAATTGGTTCATATCCACTGGCAAATTTGAGCGCCTGGGGATGGATTATCTTTTGAGCTTCATCCGTCATGATCGGATAAACATCTGCTCCGTGCCTTACCAGCTCTCTAGCCAGCTTTACCGTTTCCACGGCGCTTATGCTTCCAGTCACCCCTAGAACAATCTTCTTATCCTTGATCATCTCGGACTTTTGTCCTTTTAATTTAGTTGATGGATGCACAACGTAAAGCCTTATTCCACTTTATTATCCTTTCGGCGATGGATCTAGCCGGAAAAATTTTCCGGCTCAAAAATCTTTGTCCACGTTTTAAGTGCCCTGACCTGTAAGAACCCATCGTTTCCGGTTTGAAAGGTGATGGATCCTCGAGATCCGGGGCGCCATCCGTCATGAGGGGCAGACACCTGCTCCACAGTCTATCGACTCTCCAGTCCCAGCATCATCAAACCTTTTGCGATCTTTTCGAGAGTGGATTTAAGGATCCTGTCGTTATCGTAACTCTCCAAAACTGAGTTAAGCTCATCGGCGCTTAAATCCCTCATGAAACGCGCCATATCGATCATGTTGTCCAGAGCCCTGGAGAGCTCATCTATTATGGATATAGCCGCCTTTTGAGCGGTCCTCGAGAGAGGGTTCAGATCGATGGCGACTACGCTTTTACCCATCTTCTCCAGTGCTTCAGTTCGATCGCCATCCTCCAGGGCGACAAGCACCACGTCAGCTCTGTATATACCATCACTATCCACCTTCGCTCTCTCGGACTCGATCGGCAATTTGGCGTCGCCCTTCCTGCCCAGGACCCTGGAGGCGCCATGCTTTTTAAGGTGCGCTATTATCCGTTCCACCCTCTCTTCGCTTTTGTAGAAAAGGTTCACCTCCAAGGGAGCGTCCAGGAGTTCGCTCAACTCGATCAGCTTTTCCGGTGCTAGGGCAGCGGTGTTGCCGTTTACGGAAATTGCTGAGCTTCTACCAAGCAGCATGGCCGCCACGCCCGCCTTCTCCGCATCCAATGCCTCCTCTACGGTCTTTTCTCCCAACAGATAGTCAAAAGCCTCTCCCCTCCCATGAGCTATGAGCCCTTCTTTTGAAACGATGCCCTCATCGAGCCCTTCGACTATTTTATCCCTGTAGAGAAGCGACTCTCGCCTGGGATGGCTCTCCGGGATCTTCACCTTCACCATTCTCTCGCCCCCTTTCCATCCACCGAGCATGTATAGACCGTTCCTATACCATTTAGCGATTGCGCTATCCTTTCCGAATTCCCCATGGCAAATAGCGAATTGCCCAACATCGCCATGGAGGCCAAACCATGCTTCCTGGCCTCTTCGACGCCTCTCCCTACCTCTGGCGACATCAGATTAGACCTTAGAGCGAATTCGTAAGATGCCCTGAAAAGATTCTCGATAGATCTGTTCTTGGAGAGCGATTCCAAAGCGTTGAATGCGGCCTGATTTATCAAATGCCTCTTAGAGGAATCTTCCAGTACCTTTTTGGTGGAGAGCGGCCCCCCTATCACCGTTAGGATGATCTCGCCCTCTCCTTCCAGCTTCTCTATTAGACCATAGGGGGGTATGCCAGGTTTAGGCCTTATAACCACACCGCCCACGGATTGAGCAGCAACGTCTCCAAGTCCAGTCTTGAACTCCACCTCTGTTTCATGAGCCACTTTGATGACCTCTTCTCTGGTAAAGACTCCAAAAAGATCAGCAACCGCCATAGCTGTGGTCAGAGCTCCAGCTCCGCTCATTCCGAATCCCTGACCTATCGGGAGTTGGGCTTCGATTCTGATTGAGAGATCGTATCCTTTGGGCAAGAGTTTTTGGGCTACCCTCCTGGTCACAGGGGCATCTAATGGTGCACCATTTATGTATATGTCGATCTCTCCCTTCCCCTTTCTAGCCCTGGCGGAGGTTATAACTCCTTTATCCAGGCAGATTCCCCCACCTGTTGAGCCCATTTTGGAAGGGTTGGCATCTTCATATATGGAGAAGAAACCGGAGACATGGGCAGGAGAGAAAAACTCATCCATGCTCTAACCCCACAGCCAAAGATTCTCCTTGCACCATTTCTTCGCCCGACAGGTAATTGGCCGCTCTGCACCACTCGTCCTTAAGCGGTGTGGTCACGACCCCAACGAGAAACTCGGGATGCCCTGCACCACTGTAGATCGCACTGTTCGCGGTGATTGACCGTTCTGATCGATACATCGAGACCTAATCTCCCATCCGTTTTTAACTTTTATTCGCCTAATTCCCCAGCTGGCGAGATCGGAAAGCAGGATTCAGGAATTTTCGATAATGTTTGAAAGGGAATAGGCCGGTTAGCCTCAGCTGGACGTTGGTTACCCTGCGATCTCGAGAATAGTTTTAACGGTGCGGATCGATGCCATGCGGATTGTCTTTATCGCCGTTCCTACAAGCGGGATCGTTTCGATGGCTTTATTGGACCCATAGACCCAGAAGGTCATCAAATTACTGCCCTCAGCTCCCGTCCCTCCCAATAATTTAGCGCAATATATGGGAATAAATGGAAGCCTGTCCGGGTGACCTGGGCACCAATGGATGATAAGCTCCTTGGGCTCTATGATTATCGAGCATAATGTGTCTATAAGCGCTGTGCCTAGTGGAGCCCCCTCAGTCTTCTGAAGAGGATCTCCATAATGATGGCAGGAGATTGAGTTGGAGCCGCCAATTTCCCTGCCCAGTACAGTTATCCCATTCGCATTATCTGAAACGATCTTCTTTATCACCTGAAGATCTATCGATCCCCGATATTCTCTCAGCAGCTCCCATGCCCTCTCAAAGCGTATGTAACTGGATGGATAATCCTCTCGACCGAAGGAACCGGTTAAATTTCTATCAAGCCATTGGTGATGGTTCGTGTGTGCCAGTATTCCATCCTCTCCATAGTTGACTGCGAAGTAATTATGCGTGCATTCTATAGATGCTATGCCCCCTTCCGCATCAGCCCAGAGATATGCCAGATTGTACACAGACATCGCGCTCGACGTGAATATCGGCAGGCTCTGCATAAGCTCCACCACTTCATGAACGTTGGAGCACCTTTCCAGAGCCATGCACACGATTTCCATGCACGTTAAACCATCGCCAGCATCTGTTGTAGCGACGGTATTTCCGCTAAACGCCAGCCCCTTATCGTTCAATAATCCATCCCATCCCATCAAAGGCATGAAGGAAACGGTGATGTACTTATTACACCCCGGTATATCGTTCATTATGAGTATGGGGAGATTTTGTCCTATCCACAACTTTAGAAGGCAGAGACCATCAAAATTCCATGTTATGTAAACCTGCCCATCTGAAGTCGCAGGAGGCGCAGATGCGGTGGTAGTGCATCCCGTAAGCATAGATGGCATAGCCATTTTAATCGTCAGCAGCTCAAGTAGGCCTATCCCGGTGCTGCTTGAGAGTCCCTCCAGTCTTTCTAAGTATTCTGGATAATATTTTTCCAACACTGACGCATGACGCTCCGCTTTCTCCATCGCTTCTCCTGTGTTCATTCCTCTGGACTTTAAGAATGCTTTAATCAGAGGGATAGCGCTTTCGTATGCGCCCCCAAATATCTCTCCCACAGCTACGCCATACTCGTAGTTCGACTCAGCTCTGATGGATAATACTGGAGCCCCCATATATTTCAGCAATTTGGCCGTGTGGCTTTCCCCCTCAAAAAGCGCCTTTATCGGAGCGTCTTCTGAAGCATTGATAACCGTGAGAGTTGCCGGGGCGATCACCGCAATCGCGATCAAGAGCGACAATACCCTTTTCATGGATATTTATTAGTGCGCTCCGATACTTAAACCTTGCTAAGGCACGGTACTCCTCCGGAATAGTAACCTA
>DACJ01000007.1 GCA_002494765.1 Euryarchaeota archaeon UBA186 | reverse complement strand
AGATTTGGGCTTATATGCTCACGATAGACCCATGGAGATCGAAGCTTGGGGCGCTGCTCCTGAAAAGACGTCTGGATTTCCAGAACAAATACGTACTCTATCTGGGGACCGGCGCCGGTACGACCGCCTCTCTCCTGGCTAAAGAAGCCAGGATGCTCTATTGCGTAGAGCCGTTCCCGGAGCCCATGTCAAAATTTTTAGATGATGTAAGAAACGAGAATGTGATCCCAATAATGGAGAGCGCCAGGAGCTATTGGAAGTACATGCCGATGGTGGAGAAAGTGGACGTTCTCTATCAGGACGTGGCCCAGAGAGACCAGGGCGACATCTTTTGCAAAAATTTTATGGCCTTTAACCCCGAAATGGGGATTCTCATGGCGAAAGGGAGGTCAATCTCTCAAGATGGCAAGGGGGCCAGCCTGGTGGAGGATTTTCTAGGGGACGAGGGGCTGATCTTCGAGCGTTACGATCTCGCACCCTATGCGAGAGATCATCTAGCTCTGGTGGTGGCATGAAAGCGCTGGTGACGGGCGGATGTGGTTTCATAGGGGGCTATCTCGTAGATGGGCTGCTCAGTAAAGGCGCTGACGTGATGGTCGTAGATAATCTCAGCTCCGGCAATCTTGACAACATTCCAGTTGAGAAGGTCGAGTTCTTTGAGCGGGATCTTAAGGAGATGGATGTACCTTTGGATTCGGTGGATGTCGTCTATCATCTAGCGGCGAGCAGCGATGTAAGGGCGGGTTTGGAGGAGAGGTGGGCTCAGATGAGGGAGAACCTCTTCACAACGTATAATCTGTTGGAGCAGATGGCCGAGTATGGAGTGAAGAACCTGGTGTTCACCTCCACCTCAGCGGTGTACGGTGAGAACCCATCGAGCGTGAAGGAGGAGCACTTTCCCAAACCGATTTCGATATATGGCAGTTCAAAGCTGGCTTGCGAGGGGATGATCTCAGCTTATGCGCACCTCTTCGATTTGAGGGTTGCAGTTTTTAGATTGGCCAATATAGTCGGTCCAAGGGCTAAAAAAGGCGTGGTACCAGAACTCGTGAAGAAGGTCAGGAAGGCAAAAGCCGCAAGGAAAGATGAACTCGAAATCCTGGGAGACGGCACCCAGAGGAAGAGCTACCTCTATGTGGAAGATTGCGTGGACGGAATTTTGGTCTTGATCCCCCGACCCGGCTTTGAGATCTATAATCTCGGATCTTCGGACTCCATAACCGTTAATGAGGTGGCCGACGCGATAACCGATGAAATGGGCGTAAAGATGAGCTATCGCTACAAAAAATCAAAGGGCGGGAGGGGGTGGTTAGGCGATGCCAAAGAGATAGAGCTGGCGGCCGATAAGCTTAGAGCCAGGGGGTGGTCGCCAAAACACAATAGTGAGGAGGCCGTGAGAAGAACGGTCCGTGAACTAACGATAGATAAAAATATGTGAGACTATATCTCGTAGAAGGGGCCGTGGGGTAGCTTGGTTATCCTTGTGGCTTTGGGAGCCATAGACTCCAGTTCAAATCTGGGCGGCCCCATGTGGTAACTATGGCCGATAAAAAATTGGAAGAGGAGCTTGAGGCCCTTGCAAAGGCACCTGGGCTATCTGGAATGGAGGGCCCAGTGGCTCAGACCCTGAAGAGCCTGGTACCGGGAATAGAGTCAAAGGAGGACTCGCTAGGCAACCTCATCATGACAAAGGGTAAGGGCGAGAAGAAGGTGATGATCTGCGCACATATGGATGAAGTGGGTCTCAGAGTCAAGTACATAGATGAAAACGGCTTTCTGAAATTCGTCACGGTGGGAGGGATAGACACCAGGATATTGCCCGCTTCAAGGATCAGGATACTCTCTAATAGATGGATAGATGGGATAATAGGTGTTAAGCCCATTCACCGGCTCAAGGAGGAGGAAAGAAAAAAAGCTCCCAAACTGGAGGATCTCTATGTGGATGTGGGCGCTGGCTCAAGAGAGGGGGCTGAAACTCTGGGGATAGAAGTGGGAAGCCCCATTTTGTTCCCGGATGATTTCTATTCAAACGGAAAGGTGGCGATGTGCAAGGCTATAGATGATAGGGTCGGTTGCCTGATATTGGCCAGGGTCATGAGGGAGGTAAAGGCAAAGGATAAGGTCCTGTATGGGGTTGGATCCGTTCAGGAAGAGGTCGGATTAAAGGGAGCGAGAACCGCCGCTTTCTCCCTGTCGCCCGATCTTGCAATCGTTGTGGACACCACTCCCGCCGGCGACACCCCAGGTTTCAATGAGGGGGATCAGCCCATTAAAGTAGGGAAGGGCCCGGTCTTCGGCTTGGCTGAGGGAGGAGGAAGAGGATTGATAACCAACGAGCGCTTGCTGAACATGCTCAAGGAGAGCGCCAAGAAGGAATCAATACCTTATCAGCTGGAGTTGGGGGAAGGCGGCATGACCGATGGAGCCGCGGTGTACATAACTAAGGAGGGGATACCAACCTGCTCAGTGTCCATAGCCACCAGGTATCTGCATACCGGCTTTTCTTTAGCTTCGTGGGAAGATATAGAGTGGGCGATAAAGCTATTGAAGCGAGTGATTTCAGATCTCTGATTATCTGGCCTTCTTTATCGGATAAGAACTGAAATCCCTCCCCACTTCCGCATTCCCGAAGACATCTTTGGCCTCTGTCTCCAGCTCGATGGCTTTGCCGTATCTCGAGCTTATATGGGTCAACACCAGTTTTTTAGCTCCGGCTTTTTTTGCTATAACGGCTGCATCCCTAGCGGTTGAATGGCCGTACTGATAGCATTCTTCTCGCATATCGCTCGCAAAAGTGGAGTCATGCACGAGCAGATCGCAATTCTTTGCCAGTTCCGTCACCGCTTCGGACGGCCTGGTGTCTCCGGAGTAGACCACTTTCCTCCCCGATATGAGCTCTCCTAGAACCATATCTGGGGTTATCCTTTTGCCCTTTACGATCACGCTCTTGCCCTCTGTGAGATCTTTCCTTATTTTGGATTTGGGAACCCCTAGGGCGCCGGCTCTATCCTCATCGAATCTTCTATAGGGCTTCTCCGAGAAAGAGTAGGCAAGGCCAGGAACGGTGTGAGCGACCGCCCTGGAGGCAATGGTGTAATGGCCAAAGTCGACCTCTTCTTCGTCCAGCTCTCTGTAATGGATCGGGAATGATCTCGGAAAGTAGCCTAACCCCCAAATAGCTTTTAACACCTTGTCCAGCCCTCTTGGGCCGTAAATGTAAATTGGGTCCTCCCTCTGGTTGAAGGCCATTGTGCTCAACAAGCCAGGAAGACCATATATGTGATCTCCATGGAAATGTGTTATGAATATCTTGTTGATCCTCATGAAACTCACGTTGGCATTCATCAACTGCACCTGAGTTCCCTCCCCGCAATCGAAGAGCAGCACCTCGTCAAGGTAGAATATGGCAAGAGCTGGCATTCCCCTGAACTTCGATGGCACCCCGGCACTCGTGCCCAGGAGTATCACTCTGAGATCCATGGCAGGAGATTTGCAAAGGGCATTTTACTTTTTGCCTTAAAATTCGATGACATGCACATATCTCGTCAGGGATCTATGCACCCTAACCGGGTCAACTGATATGAGTTCGCCTTTCTCCATCTCCATCGGGTATGGGAAGATGGCCACTAGCGTGTCGGCCATCCTCTCCGCCATCGAAAGGAGAGTTTGATAAAGCTCTTTCGTTTTTTTCCCGCTTGTCGTCGAACTCCTTCCGTAAGGCGGATCGGTAACTATCACATCGACCCTTTCCAAATCGATAGAGGAGATGTCGCTGAGATGCAGCTCCGCCTTTAAACCCAGCTGGTCTAGATTTCTCCTGCAACCCGCCATAGCCCTTGAATCGATATCGCTTCCGATGGTCCTCCATCTCATTAAAGCGGCTTCGATCAGTATGCCTCCGGACCCGCAGAAAGGGTCCAGCAGAGTTTTACCCTCCCCATTTCCGGCGAGATTTACTATACATCTTGCCAAACGAGGGTGCATAGAGGTGGGTGGACTGTAGGATCTGAATTTCGGCTTCCTTTTTTCAAAGGAGCTTCTATCGACGTCGAATAGCTTATCGCAGAGGTATATATTTCCATTTCCTTCACTCTCCAGGATCCTTATCTCATGTTCCGGTTGCTCGAGATCCACTTTAGCCTTCTTTGCCAGGATTGCCCCCACCTTTTTTTCGAGATTTTTTCTCCCTTTCCACCTGACTGAGAAGGTTCCATTGACATCTAGCTCCCTGACTTTCCCAAAAATCTCGCTCTCGTCCGTTATTGCTATGACTCTATCGACCCGGCGGCACATCCCCGCCTTTTTCATCCTCTCTATGTGTTCAAAATCCCCGAGGAGATATCTCCCCTCAACGCTATACTCACTGCTTCCAAGAAGCGCGATCGCTTCTCTGATGGGCAAGGTTGGGTGTTCACCTGAGAGCTCGAGAAGCTCCACAAGGACCATATAAGTTCTTTACTTTAAGCCTTTGTTTTTGTCATTGAAGTTTGACTCCTTCCTTTTTATACATTAAATAGCAAAAATGTTTAATAGGGTACATAATATACCTCTATAGAACAAAAATGGAAACAGGGTGTAAAGATGATGCGGACCGTGCCAATTGGATTATTATCGATGGGAGCAGGACATGAAGAACATGAAATTGAATCTTAATCCGGAAGAATATCTCAGAGCTGTTGAAAATCAGGCAAAGCCCCTGATTATACCACTCTCAACCGAGATGGAGATTCCAAAAATATCTCCAATGGATGTCTATCTCGGATTACAAAACGGGCATGGTTTTTTGCTGGAATCCATGGAAGGAAGCGAAAAAATTGCACGGTATTCCTTCATAGGCATAGACCCCCAATTGCTGGTTTCCATCGACGATACGATCAAACTGGAAGGGGACAAGAAGCTCATCTCGATAGCGGAAGCTCCTGAAGGAAAGACGGTCGTAGACAAAATCAAATCGATAATGCACAGATTCAGCTTTATAAACGTCAAAGCGCCCAGGTTCTTTGGGGGCATGGTCGGATACTTCTCGTATGATCTGATCTATTCTTTATCTGATAAAATACAGAAGGACACGATAAGGGATGTAGAGACGCCCATTGCACAGTTCATGCTGACGAAGGACTGTATAGTCTTTGATCATGTAAATAGAAAATTGTACATCTTCAATAGCCCGCTCCTGACCTATGACTCCGATCCGGAAGAGGAGTACGAAAAAAGTGAGCAAAAAATCTTGGAGATGAAGGAGAAGATAGAGGATCTGGGCGAGAAGAAGGTAAAAGGATTATCTCATAAGGCCAGAAGTTTACCCGATTATTCTACCAACATCTCAAAAGATGAATTTGAGCATGCTGTAGAAAAAGCGAGAGAATATATATATGCAGGGGACATCTTGCAG
>DACJ01000106.1 GCA_002494765.1 Euryarchaeota archaeon UBA186 | reverse complement strand
CGGTCTATTTAAGGACAATACCAAGGCGATGGAGACCCAGGATACGGTCGAAGGAGTAATAGACCTTTTTGAGGAGGGCCCCCGTGCCAGTGGGTCTGGCTTATTAAACGCATTTGTCAATACACATTGGGCCGATTCTACCGGCAAAGTAGTTATGATCGAGGCGACACATAATTGCATAGAAGTTTTCCGTGGGGATCATGGTATAGATGGTGTAGCAAACCACCATCAATTCGTGAACAGAAAAATTGCCGGCGGCTCTGACCCTGAATTGTACGTACCATCTTTCATCCGTGTATCTAGAATGTGGGAACTGGTGAGGAAAAACTGGGGGAACATCGATCTGGATAAAGCGATGGAATTTACCAGAGATCACGGAAATGGAATTAAAATTGGGGATACATATCTGGGAAGTTACAACACGATTTGCAAGCACCCGACAAATCAGATAATATCCTTATGCAGCGGTAGAAATGCATTCGTGGACGATATGTTCATGCCAGTTAAAACGCTCACGGCATACGTTTTCGAGCCGATGAATAGAGTGATATGGATCTCTCAGGGAAATCCATGCAGAGTTCCTTACTACAGGTATGCACCCTTCGACGGTTCTCTAGGGCCTCTGGACGTCAAATATCCTCCAGATCACGGTTATAAATATCTGGGAGAAATTGCGAACGTAAAATTCATGGTAGATCTATTCAGATCCTCTATCCTTTGTATCAGGAATAGAAGGATGATACAAAATGGTCCACCATTGATCGGCGATTGGATAATTACCGAAGATGCGAGCGTCCGCGGCGAAACCATCGATATGCGCGGAGATATCATAGTGAAAAGCGGTGCTACGCTCAATTTGCATAATGTGAAATTGATCATGCATAGTTTTACGGTCGGTCTGAAATTTGGGTCTTATAGAATAGTCGTAGAAAAAGGAGCAACTATAAACATCGATGATGGATCGGAGATCACTGCAGCTCTTCCACCCATATTTTATGGATTCGTCGTTAAGGGGGATCTATGCTTAAGGGATAGCACGATCAAAGAAGCGTATAGTTTGGACATAGAAACAGAAGATGGGAGCATAATCATTGAAAATTCTTCTTTCGAAGGAAACGAGCATACAGGCATATTCTTTAATAACGCTACGGGTAAAATGGTCGTTTTAAATTGTAGATTTATAGACAATTTTCTTTCAGGCATCTATATAAAAGATTCTTCACCCGTTATAACGGGCAATTACTTTGCACGGAACTATTTCGGCATCCATGTAATGTATAATTCGACGCCCTTGATAAGGAATAATGTGATAACCTCTAACAAATTGGACGGAATAAAAATTTACTATGCAAATCCAATCGTAGAAGGGAACGAGCTCACCAATAATGTCAACGGTATAGATGTGAGATCATCTGAACCGGTGATAATAAATAACACGATATCGAAAAACCAATGGACGGGAATATGGAATTATGATAGCAATTCGATAATAAAAGAAAATGAAATATCCGGAAATTCAATGGACGGAATCTATCGTCAGAGGTCTTCTCCAGAAATATCGGGAAACATAATTTCAAACAATAAATGTGGGATATATGCGTTCCATAAATCTTATCCAGATGTGGAAAAAAATGAATTCTATGAAAACAAAAATGACGTCTATTCCGTTGAAAATTCCCCTCCGCTTAATTTCTCCCCCAGCTCTATCGATCTGGCATTTTAGAGAACCTGGAGAAATCGTGCCGCCCTGTCGGGGAAGTCGGTGAAGAGCCCGTCAACGTCATAAACGATGTAGAACTGGTAAAGTTCTTCCTCAAAGGTCTTATACTGAGCCGGAAAACCGTCAGCGCGGAAAGTCCAGGGATGGACCACCAGCCCTCTTTCATGGGCCCAGTGCACAAGATCTGGGTTCTCCTCTATACGGGTCTTGAACGGGCCTATCCCGTCGGCGTAGGTCGCGATTTCGTCTAGTCCCTCCTTTGTGACCATCCAGTCATAGCTGCTTTCTCTCCCTATGAGCTGAACAAGCGGCAGATCGCTTTCAAGTTCAAACCGGAGTTTTTTAAGGGTCTCGCGCTCGAAACACTGGACGTATATATTTCCCTCGTGGCCATCGTATCCGTACTGATCGAGGATCGAAAGCAGGCGCTCCTCCGCAGGCAGCCCCTCTTCCCGATGCCAGGCGGGGTGTTTGATCTCAGGATAGATCCCTACATCCCGGCCCGTGCTCCTGTCGAGGCCCTGGACCAGCTCGATCATCTCCGCAAAGGTGGGGATCTCAAACACCGGAATGTTCTCGGGGAATCGATCGGGGTAAACTGGCACACCATGTCTGCATAATTCGTGTACCTCGAGCTGTTTGATCTCGGCAAGGGTGAAGTCCGCAGCATACCAGCACCCATCCTCTCGATTGCGGTCGGGGAAGACCTCTTTGACGTTGGTGGTATAATCAAGGCAGATATCGTGTAAGCATATGAATGCACCATCTTTTGTCATTACCAGGTCGGGTTCGATGTAATCCGCCCCCAGAGCATACGCCATCGCATAACCCTCCAGAGTATGTTCGGGCAGGTACCCACTTGCCCCCCGATGCGCTATTACCACTTTCTCAGTCTTCCCTGAGGTAATCGGATCATCGGGATCGGGGATGGGCGCGGGAAATGGTTTTAGCGGGACTTCATCCACGATCTCTCCCGTATCGCTCTTGACCTTCATAGAGACGTTTTTCCCATCTACGCTGATAAGACAGTAATGTACGCTGGGGTAAAAGACCTCGACGTAGTCGGACCATGGCGCCCCCTCCTGTGCGTAAAAAGGCGCCCCTGCCCCACCCGAGATGATCTGCCAGACTGGATGGGCGAAATTCGGGTTTGCGGATCCATCCAGGTGAACGGGGGTATCGCGGTTTACCAACATCCGGTTGTAGTTGTGCTCATCGCCGAAAAACACTGCTACCACCTTGCCGTTCTGACCGATGGCCTCCCAGAGCTCATCCCTGCGCTCGACCACGTACCCCTTCTGGCCGTTATACCACTGGGCATCGCCCAGATGGCCTCCATTCGGAAATGCGGGCTCGTGCCCGAACAGGAAGATGTGCTCTATCGAAGCGTTGTTTTCGGCGTCGTCCAGCGCGTCTCCGATCCATTCAAGCTGGTTGTCCATCACGTACCCTTCGAGGTTTCCGCCGTATTCCTCCGGATCGCTGCACCACCAGTAGTTTGTGTTGAAGGATATTACCCTCGTGTTTCCGTAATCGAAGTAGTAGACGTTCTCCGCATAGCTCGGAGCTTCTTCATGTTCCGGGGCAGGGAAGCAGTTTGCCGGGTTTACGAACTCCTCGGCGAAGACCGCCTCGGCACTCTTTCCGTCGCCATCTCTCTTATCGAACTGTACACATGTGCTTCCATCGTCGTAGCAATCCATAAGGGCTTCATGATTTCCAATCCCCTCGTATATGGGGATGTAGGCCCCTATCTGCTCCGCCGCGTCCTTCCACGCCTGAAGCTGCATGCGGAAATCATCCACGCTCGTCGTATACCCGTTGACCAGATCGCCCCCGAAGAGGATGAATTCGGCCCCACTACTGTACGCGTCGATTAAGAACTCCCCGAGTATGCGGTAGTTGACCCCGCCGTGGGACCTCTCACCGCCTCCGACGCCCTCCCTGCTGTCCGACATCAGGGCGAACTGAAACTTCGAGTCGGTCAACGGCGCAGTCCTGAAGTGGTATCTTTTTATGTCCTCAATGCCGTCCACCAGCACGTCATACTCGTACTCCGTGTCTGGAGAGAGCCCCGTGATAATTACCTCATGATGTCGGGCGTTATTTCCGTCGGAGCATATCTGCCCATTTATCCGAACCTCGCCATTGGATTCATGACTGGCTTCCCAGGAAATCACCGAATCTGAGGACGTTACGATATCCACAAATGGCCCCTCGGTCACGCAGGGGATAAGATTGTAGCCCCCATCGACCCGAAAACGTCCCTCGTAGAATACGGATGTTGCCTTTTGCGGGTGGTACAGCTCGATACGGTAGGCGACCATGCCTCCATTTTCCGCGAAGTCGCACGCATCGTACTTTTCTTCTTCGAATTGCGAAATCTTCAGATTTACCATGTGGACCGTGCTTTCGCCGTCAAGGTCCTCTATGGCGCATGATCTGTACTGCGGCACCTTGATCTCCTGATCCGGCAAATAGAGTCCGAAGTAAACCATGGCCTTTGGGATTGCTACCGCCGTTTCAAAGTTTAATACGGCTTCATCCCCGTCCATACTCACGTCGGGATATTCGGCCAGGAGGTAATCGGGTGTAATTTCCCTTTTGGGGAGATCCGGATACTGAAATGGCTGGCCCAGATTGCCC
Organism: Euryarchaeota archaeon UBA186; assembly: GCA_002494765.1. Taxonomy (GTDB): domain Archaea; phylum Thermoplasmatota; class UBA186; order UBA186; family UBA186; genus UBA186. Next base: position 8,667 of record DACJ01000106.1, on the reverse strand, counting down.
TTTACCTGGCCCGGGGGGGTCATAGCGCTGATAATCCCCAGGTTCCAGAATCCGGAGATCAGCGACGCGATCAGCATAGCAGCTAGGATCACTGATGGTTTTCCGGTTCTTTTTTCTTTCCTCCAGTTTTTTCCTTTTTTTGGCTTTCTCATTTCGACTCCTGAGATGATTGGGCATCTCGTCAAGTTGACCTGTTAAACTATGTTCCTGATGATTTATTAAACTATTGTTCCTGATGATTTTTCGGGGGAGAGGATTAGAAAGGAGAGGGGGAAACTGGCAGGTTAGATGGATGTTCCCCCATCGCCTTCTTTTTTAATTCTTACTTCTATCGATCTGGCATGACCATCCAGGCCCTCTATTTTCGCGAGCGTTTTTGCTACAGGCCCTATCTCTTTTATCCCCTTTTCAGTGACCCTTAGGGCAGTCTGGAGCTTTAGAAAATCCTTGACGCTTAGCCCACCGGTGTACCTTGCACCTGTGTTGGTGGGTAAAGTGTGGTTTAACCCGCTGCTGTAATCCCCCAGCGCCACAGCCGCCAGCTTGCCTATGAAGAGCGTCCCATAATTCTTTATTTTATCCACATATTTGCCCGGTTCTTTAACCTGCAGTTCCAGGTGCTCTGGAGCTCTTCTATTCGCGATGGTTACGGCATCCTCTAGAGAATCAACCAGCACTATAACGCCGTTCTTCTCCATCGTTTTCCCCGCCACATCTTTTGTCTGGAGTTTTTCAACCCGGGATTTCACCTCCTTTTGCACCCTTTCCGCCAACTCGGTTGAGTTAGTCACCAGGATTGGTAATGCATCGACATCGTGCTCTGCCTGAGCTAAAAGGTCGGCCGCTATAATTTCTGGATTAGAGGTCTCGTCAGCTATTATCAGTATCTCCGTGGGCCCGGCTATAAAATCGATTCCAACGGCACCGAAAACCTCTTTTTTGGCCAGATTGATGTATCGATTGCCGGGGCCCACTATCTTATCCACCTTTTTTATGGTCTCGGTGCCATAAGCCATGGCTGCGATGGCCTGCGCTCCCCCCACCGCATATACCTCGTGGACGCCGATTAACCCCACAACTGCCAGGATAACGGGATGAACCGTACCTCTATAGGAGGGCGGGGTGCAGATAACTATCTCCCCCACCCCAGCAACCTTTGCCGGTACAGCGCACATGATGAGCGTTGAGACCAGAGGATATCTCCCACCAGGGACGTAGATCCCAACTCTCTCGATGGGTATGACCCTCTGACCCGTGAAGACCCCTGGGGCTATTTCATAATCGATATTTTTAAAATGTTCCAGCTGTTTTTCAGCGAATTTTTTTACGTTGTCGATTGAGGTTTTTATCGCCTTTATCTCGCCTATTTCTGTCTCTTCAATCTTAAAATCGACCCTCAAATCCTTAAGCGATACGCCGTCGAACCTGGACGTGTATCTCTTAAGCGCTTCGTCTCCGTTTTGCCTGACGTCATCGATTATCCTTTTTACCTCATCCCTTACCTCTTCTCGATACTCGAAAAAACCTTCTTCCAGGTTTCTGGCGATCCTCACCTTATCCCCGCCTCCTCCGCCTTAGTTCGAATAGGGCCTCACCTATAGTTACGCCCTCCTTCGCTAAGAGCACGGTCAAAAAGTAGAGAAGATCCGCCGCCTCCCAGATCACCTCTTCTTTACTTTTGGCCTCTACCACCTCGCCCGCCTCTTCTAGTATTTTTTCTCTTAAGATTTTGTCCGTTAGTTTTGCGGTGTATGATCCAGGCGCCGGGTTTTTCAGTCTGTCTTTTACCACATCGTACAGCTCATAGAGGCTGAACCTCTTATCACCAAAACAGGAATACGACCCGGTATGACACGCCACTCCCTTTTGTTTAGCGGTAACTAAAAGAGCGTCCCTATCGCAATCTATTCTCACCTTCAGAAACTCCTGAAAATTTTTCGAGGTCTCGCCCTTCATCCAGAGCTTTTGCCTCGACCTCGAGTAGTACCACACTTTACCCGTTTCAAACGTCTTTTTAAGCGATTCTTTGCTGCTATAAGCCAGGGTCAGGACTTGACCCGACTGATCCTGGGTTATGGTTGGTATCAATCCTTTCCCCCAGCTCAGCGATTCTATGAACGCCTCTGAGAGGTCTATCTTCCCCGTATAGATGCCCATCCCGAGCTGCACATCCATGCCCAATTCAGATATCTCCCTTATCTGTTCGATGGAGTTTACCCCCCCAGCCACCGTTATTAAGTTCCCAGTTGTACCGCCCAGCTTTTTTACCATGCTCATATCAATGCCCTCTAAGCTCCCTTCCCTTTCGACGCAGGTGAATAAAAATTCCGAACAGTATTTTTCCAGCCCCTTGACCACATCAAAAAGATTTAGCCCAGTTCGATGCGTCCAACCCTGGGTCACCACCTCCCCTCTCAGAGCGTCCAGAGCTATTATCACTCTGTTTTTCCCGTTTTCCGATAATTCCCGTAAAAACTCATGATTTATCTTATCCCCTTCAAAAGCCTTTGAGCCCACTATCACTTTTACGGCACCCAGAGAGATCAACTCTTTTGCCTTCTCGATGCTTCTTACCCCGCCTCCCACCCTGCAGTCCGCCATCTTCAGTATCTGTTTGATCTCTTCCAGATTATCCCCCTTGCCCATGGCGGCATCGAGATCGATGACCGCTATCTCCCCATATCTGTTGAATTGCCTTGCTAGCTCGAGAAAATCCTCCTTCTCGAGGATTTTTTCTTTACCGCCTCTGAGTTGCACCGCCTTGCCGTCCATGAGATCTATGGACGGTATCATCTAACTGGCACTCCCTTCTTTTTTAGATAATCTTTGATATCCTGGATTGTGTATTCACCGTAGTGCAAAAGCGACGCAAGCAGAACCGCGTTCCCCCTCCCCAAAGATACGGCCTCATAGATCTGCTCCAGGTTCCCCGCTCCTCCAGAAGCGATCACTGGAATGTCGAGAAGCTCGCTCACCTTTTTTGTCAGTTCGAGGTCGTAACCCTTCTTCGTGCCATCCATATCCATCGAGTTAAGGAGCACCTCCCCAGCGCCCAGTTTTTCCCCCTTCTTCGCCCATTCCAGAGCATCTATCCCCGTATCGTGCCTGCCTCCATGCGTATACGCATGCCATTTTTCCCCACGTCTCTTGGCATCTATCGAGAGCATGATACACTGAGAACCGAATGCTTCTGCTCCTTTGGTTATCAGCGATGGGTCGTTTAGAGCAGAGGTGCATATAGCGACCTTGTCCGCTCCCGCCTTTAACGCCATCCTCATATCCTCGACGCTCCTTATCCCACCGCCCACCGTTAACGGGATGAACACTTCTCTAGAAACTTTTTTTACGACATCGATCATTAATTCCCTGCTTTTGTACGAGGCGCCTATGTCAAGAAACGTAAGCTCGTCAGCCCCCTGATCGTTATAATCGCCGGCGAGTTTCACCGGATCTCCAACATCCCTTAGGTCTTTGAACTTTATCCCCTTCATAACCCTGCCTTCGTCCACGTCCAGACAGGGGATTATCCTAATTGCTAACATATCGCACCCAATTATCCAGCAATTTTAATCCAATTGCGCCGCTCTTCTCAGGATGGAACTGAACCGAGCACATGTTATCTTTTTCGATTGCGGAAGGGTATTCCACCCCATAATCCGTTAATCCCACCACTATCTCCCTCTCAGGCGTTTCCACATAGTACCCATGTAGGAAGTAGAAGAATGACCCATCTTCAATCCCATCCATTAATTTCGATTTTCTCGCTAAATGCACCTGGTTCCAGCCTATCTGGGGTATTTTTCCTTTCTTAAAACGAACAACCTTACCTTCAAACAATCCAAAACCCCCTGCCTCTTTGGCTTCTTCGCTCCCCTCGAAGAGGAGCTGCATGCCCAGACAGATGCCCAGAAAGGGCTTATCGGATAAAAGCCAATCCTCTATCCCGTCATAAAGTTCCGATGATCGTAATTTCTCGACGGCCGATTGAAAAGCTCCTACTCCTGGCAAGATCAATCCGTCCACCTCTTCAAAATCTGCGTCCGATTCGAGAACCTTGCACTTAACGCCCAGATGCTCCAGAGCTTTCTTTACCGAGAGCAGATTGCCCGCTCCGTAGTCAACGATCCCAACCACCACTATCTGAGCACCCCCTTTGTGCTCGGGATACCCGCCCGCTTCTCGATCTCGCAGGCTTCCTTTAGAGCTTTCCCAAACGCCTTAAAGATCGCCTCGATCTTGTGATGATCTGATCTTCCGTGGTACACCCTGATATGCAGATTGGCTCCAAGTGCGGAAACGAAACCCTGGAAAAAATCTTCCAGCACATCAACGTTGAAATCGCCGACCTTCCTGTTCTTGAACTTCGCCTCCATCCTGAGGTGGGGTCTTCCAGAGAGGTCGACTGCAGCCATAGCCAGAGATTCGTCCATCGGATACACGAAGAAGCCTGCCCTCTTTATCCCTTTTTTGTCACCCAGGGCCGATTTGAAAGCCTGGCCAAGCGCAATGCCCGTGTCCTCCACGGTGTGGTGCTGATCCACTTTTAAATCGCCTTTTATCTCCGCTGTCACATCAAAAAGGCCATGCTTTGCAAAGGTTTCTAGCATATGGTTCAAAAACCCTATATCTGATATGATCTTACCATTCCCAGTCCCGTCCAAATCCAGTTTTATCCTGATCTGGGTTTCTTTTGTTTTCCTATCGATCTGAGCGCTTCTCATAGGGCCTCCTCAATCTCGCTAACGCTTTTTAAAACGAGCGTTGCGCCTGACTTTAGAAATTCTTTCCCGATCGCTATCGGTGTGACGCCCGCCGCTTTGGCCGCCCTAATATCATCGACGTTGTCCCCGACATAGACAGCCCGTTTTACGCCCAACTTTCTGAGAGCCAGGTTTATCCCAGATGGATCTGGCTTTCCTGGGGCGTCCTCTTTGGTTACGAGTGCGTCGAAATATTCCCTCATCCTGAATCTATCAAGCACGTATTCCGCCTCCATTCTGGGCCTACCGGTCACTATCCCCAATCTGTAATCTTTTTTAAATCTGTCTAGCAACCCCTTATCGAGCAGCCACCTCTCGTTCTTTATATAACCATCGAACTCACTGCCCAGGTAAAGCTTTTGGAATTCTTCCACTATTTCCTCCATGGGGATATCCAACCCCCGCGATGAAACCATCGCCTGGGTGAGCTCCCAATCGTCGTTGTACCCTTTTTTTTTGTATTCTTTCACCTCTTTCATCTCTATTTTTTCCCCCAAGAAGTGCTCGACGGTCTTCTTTATCGCCACCCTGTAAGAAGATGAGACATCGATTAGCACGCCATCCATATCGAAAAGGATCGCTTCGGGCGGAACGACATCTTCGAGGGTCCGTAGCAGGATCTCGTTCTCCCTCCTGGTGCCTACGGATATGCGGAGATAGCCCTCCAGAAGGGATTCATAGCTCAAATCCTTGACCAGCACTCCCCTGCTCATCAACCTTTGTTGAACCTTAGAGCAGCTCTTCCCCGCATACAAAAGCAAAAAATTGGTGCGGGTCATGCGAACTTTTCCCCATTTCTCAAGTCCCTTTTTTAAGAAACGTTTTTCTTCCTCAACCTCTTCAACCACCCTTTCAGCGAAGTCGATGTCATCCAAAGCCGCCAAACCCCCCATAACAGCTAAAGAATTCACGGGAAAGGGCAAGCTGACCTTTTTCAAATTCTTAATGTTTTTTTCATTGGAGACGAGATAACCAAGTCTTAAGCCCGCCAGCCCAAAAACCTTAGAAAAGCTGTGTATCACGATGAGATTTTGGAATTTTTTTATCAGGCCTACGTTGGACCCCCCCAGGAATTGGTGGTAGGTCTCATCCAGAAGGACGATCGAATGGCTGGCTTTTTTCAATATCTTTAATAGTTCGCCCTCGCCAATCGAAGCGCCTGTTGGGTTATCCGGGTTCACGACCACCACCACCCTCGTCCTTTCCGTTATTGCGTCCAGGAATCTCTGAGTGGGGAATGAGAGATCCTCGTTATAAGCAACCTTTACTATGCGGGCACCCCTTATCTTTCCCAGCAACCCAAACATGCTGAAGGTCGGCTTTGCGAGCAGCATCTCATCCCCTTTCTCAAGGTAGGCATCAAGAACGCATCGGATGGCATCGTCAGCTCCATTTGTGAGCAACACATTTTCCGGATTTACGCTGAGGTAGTCCGCTACCTTCTCGATCAACCCCCTATATTCTGGATAGGAAGAGATGTCCTTGGCCCTAATCTTTCTGAGCGCCTCGATAACCCTCGGGGAGGGGCCCATCCTGTTCTCGTTTAGGTCCAGCCTTATCCCCTTAGTTTGAACGGATTTGTATGGAGTAACGCACTCAAGATCACTTCTCGGGATCATATGACCACCTTTTTGAGCTCATATTCCACTATGTCGGTTGCGCCAAACTTCTTGAGCTTTGGGATCAGGTTTTGGACCTCGCTCTTCTTGACCGCGACTTTAATTGCATAACCTTCGTTGTATAGGGATGATACTGTGGGAGATCGCATGGATGGGAGCATCCCCACTATCTCCTCCAACTTCTCCTTTGGAACGTTCATCTCGAGCATCACCCTCTCCCTGGCATCAAGTATGGCCTGGAAAAGCATCTTCATCTCTTCTATCTTTTCGCCCTTTTTCGAATTGAGTGCGTCCTCGTTGGCGATGAACCTGGTGGAGGATTTTAGGATACTCGCTGTAACCTCCAGATCGTGCTCCCTCAGAGTGGTGCCGGTTGAAGTATTGTCGATGATCATGTCCGCATCCTCGGGGGGGAAGACCTCAGTCGCGCCGTAACTGCGCAGGAAGACGTGGTCGTACCCTTCCTTTTTAAGGAAGTCTCTAGCTATTTTCTCGTACTCCGATGCCACTATGATCCTTTTCTTGTGGAGATCTCCTTTCTTGAGATTTTTTGGAATGGCCACTACGATCTCAACCGGGTCAAGACCTAAATCCATTATCTCTACAACCCTGGCTTGGGTCTCGACAACCCAGTCGTAGCCTGTGAATCCAGCATCATAGGATCCCAGCGCTACGAGCTCCGGGATGTTCTGCGGCTTCATTATTTTAACGTCTATCGATGGGTCGCTTACGAAGGGCCTATAACTTCTCTCCCCCACTCTCAAACTTATGCCCGCCTCGCTGAGCAACTCCACCACGTTCTCGTAGATCCTTCCCTTCGGTATGACCAATCTGAGCTTATTCGCTATTGCTCCCATTTGATCTTTACAGATTCCAAAGGGGTATAAAATGTTTGCATAACGTTCAACGCTGAACACACAACGGTTAAATATGAGGAAATGGATCGATCGGTAATGACAGGAAACGATGCACCTGCGAGAGCAAATCGTGGCTTAGCTGCGTCGGAGGCATCGTGAGAGGAGCATGATGAGGTATTAAAGTATGGAGAAGATAGGATATTTCTGCACCTTCACCCCGAAGGAATTGATAAGGGCCGCTGGATTTACACCGGTCAGGATCCTGGCAGGGGACAGACGGATAAACTTAGCAAATGCTCACATCCAGAGCTATTGCTGTTCCCAGGTCAAAGGGTGTTTGGAAAACCTTTTGACCGGTAATTTGGATATTGAAGGAGCGGTCTTCACCAGAAGTTGCGATTCACTGATGCGCTTGACCGATATCTGGGAGATGAATTCCAAAATGGAGGTCTACGACCTGGAATTTCCAACCAAAATAGACGAAAATAGCAGAGGGTATCTGATGAAGGAGCTGTACGATTTCAAAAATTGGCTTGAGAAGCTCAGCGGAGAGGAGATATCGCTTGATGATTTAAAGGGGAGCATAGATCTCTACGACGAGCTTGAAGAAATCTTAGGGAAGATATACAGCATTAAGCCCGATTACGAGTTGATCCTGAAGGCCGAAACTCAAGATGTCGAAGAGGTCATCGAGGAGGGGAAAAAGAGGCTGGAAGAACTGGAAAATTCGAAGAATCCTCAAGCCAGGGTTCTGGTCACGGGAAGCGTCTGCCCCTTTCTGGAGGTTTACGAACTCATAGAGAGCGTGGGTTTCACCATTGTGGACGATCTCTGCACGGGCACGAGGTTTTTCAGGTCTGACGCGCAAAAACCCAGGATGGAAAAGATGGAAGACGCGATGTTTTTCCTGATAGATAAATACTTTCTCAAAGCGCCGTGCCCTACCAAAGAGTACGGGAGGGATAGAAGGTTTAACTATTTGCTGGAGAGGGCGGAAGAGGCAGATGGAGTGATATTTCTTCTGTTAAAATTCTGCGAACCCCATTTCTTTGATTATTCACAGCTCAAAAATGAGCTCGGAAACAGGGGCAAGAGAACGCTTCTGCTTGAGCTGGAATTCCCCATAGCATCGTATGAACAGCAAAGAACCAGGCTTGAGGCGTTTCACGAGATGGTGGTGGGCTGATGGGCAAGGTCAAAAAATTGAGCGCCAACCAGAGAATGGGCGAGATACTCCAATCCTACTACCTGGAGGGTCTCAAGGGAGGGATGAACTCCTGGATCACGAGCGGTGGGCCTGTCGAGTTTTTATATGCCATGGACATATATCCAGTATACCCTGAAAACCATGGGGCTCTGATGGGTGCGGCTAAAGTGGGGCCCAAATTCGCGAGCATCGCGGAAAAAGAGGGCTTTTCCCAGGACCTCTGT
>DACJ01000083.1:2522-3720 GCA_002494765.1 Euryarchaeota archaeon UBA186 | reverse complement strand
CTCCTTCCAGACATAGAAAGGAGCCATGGGTACGATTAACACGTTATTCAACCATTTGAAATCGTCCTCGATGAGACTCTTTTTATTGTACGTTCTGACTATTTTCTCGGATGACCAGTCATGCATATCCGTGAAGATAGCTTGCTTACCGAAGGATGCTTTGAGCTCTTCTTCCTTTTTCTTTACTACCCAGAACCTAACTTTTGGGTTTTCGCTAACTTCATATTTAAAGATGGTTTGATAGTCCTGGGGTACGAGTTCGTCCGCTCTTTTTCTAGCACCGTCTGCCCCCATTGCTCTTCCTTTCCCTTTTTTCTCGTATTTCTCCTTGAGTTTGGGCATTTCCTCAAGGAACTTTGTTTTTTTCTCCTCGTATCTGTGCAGCTGCTTTCGTTCAGATGCTGCATTATGGCTTATAACAACCGTGAAATGTTGATCGAAGACCTCACGTTCCGTCCTGTAACTTGAAATTTCATTCCCTTTATCGTTAGTGTAGATGTATTCGTATTGATCAAGCGGCACCTCCATCAAATCTCTTATCTGGTCTCTTTTTAACCCTCCCACAACATGCATCTTTGGGTTATCGGGAGTGCCGATAACGGATTTGATATTCGGGGCAGAGTTGTTACCCCTATCAAAGACCAAAACCAGTTCGGAGAGATCCACCTTCAGCATCTCCAGCCTTTTGGTTAGAACATCGATGATTTCAGAGAATACGTGGGCATCCTGCTTGTTACCTGGGTATGCCTCATGCATGAATGGGATATTCTCCTCACTTGTGGCAAGGCCCAGCCCCACCAGATTTTTGTCATACCGCTTCTTTTTGCTCTTACCCTTCTTTGTGAGTTCTCCCTCTTTGATCTCTGTTGCAAAGTTTGTGGTGTCCCAGAATATGGTGGATGGGGTAAATCCCATCTCTATGAGCCTTTTGCCGAGGTCCTGCTCTATTGCACGGATGGTTTCTGGGTCTGAGATGTACTCCATCTGGTTCAACATGTGCTGGCTTTTGAGTTTATAGGGGACTTTCCAGATAAACCTCAGAAACGACTCCCGAAACCACTCTTCGGTACCATCCTTACTCAAAGGGTGATCGGTCTCAGGGCAACTCGCCCTGCCCAGAATGAGAAAGAGGAGGTTTTCCCCTACTGATGGCCCTTTCACCTTTTTCTTATCTACATGGGAATCAACGATCTCAACC
>DACJ01000083.1:0-2383 GCA_002494765.1 Euryarchaeota archaeon UBA186 | reverse complement strand
CCTCTTCACGATGTATGACATCTTATAACAGATACTACATCGACATAAATAATTTTCTATTCTTTTGTAATCCATTTGTCCATATCTTACAATCTAACTTATAAAGGGTAATTAATTTTTATTAGATACTACACAATTTATGGAGAAAGAAGGCACAGCCAGTCTCCAAAAATCGTTTAGAAATCCGTCAAAAAATTAAAGATCTTTGAAACTTAAGTCTGAAGCGTTTATGCACACCCCCACCCTTGCCTTACCGCTCCCTACCTCGATCTCCATCTCTCTCAAATTCTGATGTTCTCCTCCTAAATCGATGGTGACGCTCCCCCTATATCGATATCTATGTCATTTACTGAAAGATCCTCGAGATTGAGATTGGCTCCACCGCTACCTGGATCGGGGCTAAGGCTGGTCTCAACACCGCCATTTAAGCACACGTCCCACTCGCAGCGTTCATCCCCCCAGATGAATCCAGCGGATGGTTGCACAATGCTTAGCTCGCCTTCGATCGCATCATAATCCAGTTCTGGTTTCCATTTATCCACATTATAGGTGAAGGTAGCGTTTAGAAGCTCGCATGCGTCAGCCCCTCCCCCCGACTCAAGCTTGCCCGAGCCCATCTTGAGTTCTACTCGACAAATCAGCCCCGTCTAACTTAATCGATTCGTGATCCGTCCGCAACTCCCCCACTGAAACGCATCCGCTCATTGAAACAACATCATTGCCAGAAATCCGCCTACCTTAGATTTCATACTTTTAAAAAGAACTTTACTGCATATAAGACAATTTATTCCACCTTTAATAATTCATTAATGGCCTCGTCCAGATTCTTAGCGCTAGTCTCCCTGATCTCCACTCCAGCGCCCTCAAAAACGTATGTTGGTCCCTTTCCCTTTAAACTTTCTTTTAAGAGGACCAAATCCACCTTCTGCTCGACCAACCACTCGCTGACCTTTATCCCCTTCGCCTTCTCCACCTTTCTGTGAGGATTCATAACGATCACCTCCTCTTCCACTGTCCCATCCGTTAGGCGCAACGTGACTAGGGCGAAGAAGTGCGCCTCTCCGAAATGGTCGCTAACCTTTCCCTCCCTGTCGCTCAATGGGATAGCACATCTCATACTCTTGCGTTCTACGGGTTCAGCATGGATCAGCACCCTATCCACAAAAGGCACGGCATCGCTTATCCGCTCCTCGATGTGCCTGGTGATGGACTCAGCTCTCTCGAGCTCGTGAATGCGGAGCTTTATCGCCGATTCAACGAACTTGAATCGCCCCGCGTTTCTCCCGGTTACCCACTCTATCTCCGCCACGCTTGGCTCCCCTTGAATGATCTCTCTTATCTTAAACAGGGTATCATGATCAAGCGAAGCATCCAGCAAAACTCGCATTCCATCCGCCAGCAGATTCCAGCCCATCTTTACGATCGCTACCACTATTACCAAAGCAGCTATTCTATCCAGAGGGAGACCCACCCACTGACCGGTCAGAGCAACAAAAACCACACTAGCGGTAAGCGCATGAACGCTATACTCCTTGGCGTCGGCTATTAGCGCTGGGGAATTCACCTCTTTTCCCGCCCTTAGCTCAAATCGGCCAAAGATAACGGGTATAATAAAAGCTAAAGCCACTCCACCCAGCATCCAGGGCTTGACAATCGCGTCTCTTGATGGTTCCAGGATGGCATCTCTCGCTATCTCAAAGGCGGTGAAGAAGATCATGACCGCCAGCAAAACGGCGATAACATTCTCTAGTTTGTAAAGGCCGTAGGGAAATGTCTCCGATTTTCGCAAAGACAGTTTTAATCCGATCAGAATAGCTATCGCCGTGAGCAGATCCGCTATGTTGTGAACGACCTCCGCTGAGACAGCTAAGCTGCCCGAGGCGGTGGCGATGGTGAGGTTTATGAGAATGAGAGCGCCACTAACGCCAACAGAGTACCATCCCCATCTAGTTGGATTAACCTCTTCACTTCTTAATCTTGTTTTCGACGTTCCCTTCATGAATGAACTTTAACCACATAACATAAAAAGAACTTTGCTTTTAGACCGGTAGTAAGAGGTCACTCTTCTGAAGCATTTTAGGCGCCAATCAGCGGCAAGCATAGAAAGATTTAAGGCTTCAGTTAGTTATTAGATAACTAATGAAAAAGATCCCGATTACGACAACCACCGAGCTAACTATCAGAAACATCAGGGGGTTCTATATCAAAAAGGTCAAACCTCTTGGAACTAGCGCAAGGGTAGATTGTCCAAAAGAGCATTTAGGAAAGACAGTTTATCTGGTGGTTATCGATGGCGAATAAGTGTCCCGCAAACGATGAAGAGCTCGATATCTACGGAGATCGAGTCGAGATAGATCGCCTGGAGAAGGAGAAGACTCGTCTG
>DACJ01000059.1 GCA_002494765.1 Euryarchaeota archaeon UBA186 | reverse complement strand
CCAGGGATAAGAACGACGGGGGGATATTGCTGTGCTAGGCGAAGCGCCTTAATTTTACTCCTCGATTTGAGCCTTTTGAAGTCTATCGCTGTAATCAATGCATACCGTCTTTATCTCAGTAAATTCTTCTATCGCAGCGGTACCAGCTTCTCGTCCACCATTTCCAGTATTCTTTATTCCTCCAAATGGTAGATGGACTTCTGCTCCTATGGTTGGCGCGTTTATGTATGTTATGCCTGCTTCCAGATCTTGAATTGCTTTGAAAGCTAGGTTCACGTTCTTCGTATAGATGGAGGAAGATAATCCATATTCTACGTCATTCGCTATCCTGACGGCGTCTTCATAATTCTTTGCCTTCATTACAGACAAAACTGGACCGAATATCTCTTCTTTCGTTATCCTCATCCCGTGCTCTGCTTCAAATATAGTTGGTTCAATGAAAAATCCTTTATCGTATATTCCACCTTTCAACTTCCTTCCACCACATAACAATCTGGCTCCTTCGTCCTTTCCTATTTTGATGTAATCCAATATGATTTTTTCTTGATCGGCGCTAGTTACCGGCCCAACGTCAATTTCCGGATCTAGTGGATTTCCTATCTTCAGTGCTCTCGTCCTCTTTAACAATTTTTCCATAACTTCACCATATACATCTTTATGAATGATCAGTCTCCTCGTAGCAGTGCATCGTTGTCCAGCAGTCCCAAATGCCCCAAATAAAACTCCTTCAATAGCCAATTCCATGTTGGCGTCGTCCATTATTATGTGGGGATTATTGCCTCCCAATTCCAAGTAAACGGACTTCAATAATTTCGATGCTCTGCTGTATATATCCACACCAGTTGGAACCCCGCCAGTAAATGAGATTGCCTTCACCTTGGGATTTTCCACTATTTCTCTTCCCACTACTGAGCCAGATCCGGTAATGAAGTTGAGTACTCCAGGCGGTAATCCGGCTTCTTCAAATATCTCGACCAACCTTGCAGCGCATAGAGGGGTTCCAGATGCTGGCTTGAATATTACCGTATTTCCAGCTATCAATGCTGGGGCTAACTTCCAACATGGAACTGCCATTGGGAAGTTCCAAGGAGTTATCAAACCAACGACTCCTATCGGTTGTAATACCGTCATGAAGAATTTATCAGGCAATTCAGAGGGAGTGGTTATTCCAAGCAATCTCCTTCCTTCTCCAGCTACATATTCTACAAAGTCTATAGCTTCTTGAATCTCCCCCTTTCCTTCCGCTATTGCCTTCCCCATCTCTTTTGTAACTATAGAACCCAATTCATCTTTCCTCTCTCGCATCAACTGCGCAGCTCTCAACAATATTTCTCCCCTTTTTGGTGCTGGAAATCTCTTCCATTCAGGGAGAGCTTTTTCAGCTGCATCTATGGCTTTGGCTACGTCTTCCTTAGTTCCTTTGGGAAAAGTTGCTAATGTTTCACCCGTTGTTGGATTTTTTGTTTCGAAAATTTGGCTACTAGTAGATTCTGCCCATTTCCCACTGATATATACCCCATATTCTTTCATGATTTTTCTCCTTATCCTTTCTTGTTTTAAAAGCATTTCGCGTAATTGGGCTGTGGGACAGGATTCATGTATCGGGCAGGAACAGGTTGTGCCATATGTCAATTGAGAACGATGCAGTATCTTTACGATTTTTTATATGCCAATTAAGAGGTAAAGCCCCCCTTCTCCATCATTAGCTTCTCAGCTACCTTTACGCCATCACGTCCATTTTTTGCGTAACCATCGGCTCCGATCTGGCCCGCAAATTCCTGCGTAATCGGAGCTCCCCCTACCATTATCTTTACTTTATCTCTAAGACCCTCCCCTTCAATCATTTTTATCACCTCATACATCCCAAGTATGGATACTGTCATAAAGGCCGACATGCCGACAATGTCTGCATCGGTTTCTTTGATCTTTTCAACAAAACCTTTTAACGGAACGTTTTTTCCTAGATCGATTACTTCGAACCCAGCGGCTTCAAGTAGGAGCTTTACAACATTTTTTCCTATGTCATGAACGTCCCCCCCAACTACGCCCAAAACTACTTTTCCTTTTTCAGCCTTTTCTTTAAAGCAGGGTTTTAGTACATCAAAGGCTGCATACATCGCCTCAGCTGATAAAATGATCTCCAGTATGAACATCTCATTTCTGCAGTATTTCTCACTTGCGATCTCTATACCTCTAGCGCACCCTTCCGTTAAAGCTTTATAAGGGTCCACACCAGCATCCAGAGTTTCCTGAGCCAACTTCCTGATTTTCTTCCCATCCCCCTGTACTACAGCATCTTTTAATCTATCTAAAAGTTCCTGGTCCCCCATATCTTATTCTCCATCATATCCATATCTTATTCTCCATCATATTTCTACAGCGACCTGATCCTTAAACCTTTTTAACCTGACTTCCTCTCATCGCCTTCTTGAACCTGGGAATATACGGCCAATCATCTCTTTCCAATATTTTCCTTAGCTTTTCCGTACCTTTGATAGTTTTCTATTGCCCCCATTATCCTTTTTCCCTTTAGGGATATCCTCTCTTAGGAGGATTATCGATATCAACCTTTTACCAAAGGATCTTTCTCCCCCTTTAACTTATCTTTAATAAGGCGTATCCATTCGTGTAGATTATAATAAAAGTTGGAGACATATAAGTACAACAATTGTACCGTTATTCCCTCCGACTACGATGGTTTATCCAGATAGTAACGATCACTTACAATATCTCTATACCGGGAAGATCTCAGGAAGAAAAAAAAATAAAATGGGAAATGAAAAAATTATGCCCCGAATGCCCGCTCGGCCAGATCACCGAAAACTGGAACCTCCCATTTCTCTCCCTGGTAGGCTTTTATTACCAACACTAGCCAGAGTATGAGTATCACTATGCTCAATATCATTGATATAATCCACCCAGCAAATGGTATAAACCCAAGAGCAAAAGCCAATATCGTAAGTGGGAGGAATGTTACAATCGATTGCTTTGCATGGAATTTTACGAAGTCGCTATCCTTTTCCAGCAGATAAAAGACTATTCCAGTTACCCAGGTTAGAACGTAACAGAGGAGACCTGCTATATTTTCGTTCAATCCGGTCGAACTCTTACCGTCTGCCATAAATGCGCCAATACACGCGCTATACTTAAGACTTCTTATCGCCTTTTTTCATCAAACGGTATGCACTTTAAACAGCCCTCTCATGAAACCTTTGGACGGTCATCCAGACATAACGGTAACTCAAGCTGATAGGCACCTCCCTAATAGAGACATTAGCTCACTTATGCTGCAATTCCCGTCGATGAGTTTATCGATAAACTAAAAAGTTGATCTCAAAAAGTTCGAGAAAGGCATTGATGCGCTAAAGCTAAAGGATAATGCGAGTATAGTGGATGCTATACCTGCCTATTGAAGCGGAAAAGTGTAGGTGCATTATCTCCTTCCTCTTTTCCAACAACCCCTACTACCCATTATCTATCCTGAAAAATATGGATGGAGAAGTTCTGAATATACCCATACGAATGCTGTAGTCTCTGGTTTTGTTCACCACACACAATTGACTTGCGCTTATGGAGGCGAGGTGTTTATCCGCCTTCGTTAGAGCTGAAATCTCTTTCAGGGCGGTACAGCAAGCTATTGTCTGTGCAATCAGTATATCCAGATGAGCGTTCAGTTTGAGTTTTTTTGAGCAGACATCCACATCCAAAGCCTTGGCTAGCTTTTCTATATCTCCCCTCATGTGTCTCAGTGGTTTCATAAGGTCGTTATTGCATTCCATCAGATGGAAAAATGGCGATCAGCAGACTTAAATACTGTGAATGGTTTAGTTATTAAACGAGGAGTAAATATGAAAAACATAAGAGAGATAAAGAAGAATAACCGCAATAGTGACTATTTTGGCCTGTTGGCAATGATG
>DACJ01000039.1 GCA_002494765.1 Euryarchaeota archaeon UBA186 | reverse complement strand
CTGATAGTCGTCCTGGATTTTGAGGTGTTGTTTAAAGAGCTGGTTATGGGCGAGATAACCCCTAGTGGCGGGTGATGCTCCTTTCGGTAGGGTGCTGGAGAAGATCTTAAAATCGAGCGGCTAGCTTCTTCATCCCATAGATCAAACCCCAGAAAGGTGATTGGTAAAAGGACTTCTCCAGCTCCAGAAAAGGCCTAAAAGATAAAAAGGGCTTTGGGACGATACTATTTTTGCGATAGCCATAGGAGTTGACTCCACAGTAAGCTTGATGGATCGCACATGAACCTCCGCGTTGTATCTTCGCAAGAATGTTAGTACTGGCCCAAGATCCTCAGATTCTATGATGGGCGCCTTCGGGAACAGGCCCATGTGCAAGCTCGTCGGTTCTTATGGTCCTACATTAAGAGCCCTGCCCCACCGGAACTGTACACTAAAACGCAAGAGGTAAAGGGGTGGGTGGACACGCTCTGGGCCCTGGTTAAGCTGAATAACGGTGATCTACTATTAGCCTATAACCCACTGGTTGTAGGCAGATTTATTCTTTGTATTGTAGTTTCAAAAGATGAAGGGAAAACCTGGCCGTTGAAATTTAAGAAGAATATTGAAATTGGTCTTGATGAGTTTTCTTATCCATGGCCTATCGAGGCGAGTGATCGTTTTATCCATATATTGATTTTATCCATATAGTGTATATATATTATCGCATACATATAAGACATGCAGTTATGAATGAAGAATGGATTGTATGCTGACTTTTCCCTTTAATCCGCCTTGAATGCCCACTCCATATATAGTGATCCCCTGACGTTTGCGACATTTATTTCGTTGAACCCGATACACTCGAACCGTTAGGCGAGATTGCAAAACGCTTAAATTCATATTTGCCAGTAAATCGTGCTCAGATCCAGGCGGGAGCATACGCCGCTATTTGAGCATATAAACTAAAAAAACAATTTAAGTATTAGGAGTTCATTCCTAATCATCATGGGCCTAAAGTTCGTGAACAGAAAAGATGAACTAGCTCTCTTGAGGAAGAGATACGAGAGAGAAGGTTTCGAATTTTTCGTGATTTACGGTAGGAGAAGGATAGGTAAAACCGAGCTAATCAAGAATTTTCTGAGTGAAAAGCCCCACATATACCATTTGTGTGACAAAAGCGGGACAGAGAGGAACGTATCTCGCTTAAAAAGAAAGATCGCCGAGTATTTAGACGAGCCGCCCGTTGAAACCAATGACTTGGAAGAGATTTTCTCCCATTTGGTAAGAAGGTTAGATGGTAAAAAGATGGTTATGGTATTCGATGAATTTTCTTACCTGGTGGAAAAGGACAGCACGGTCCCTTCTCTATTTCAGGTCGTGGTAGATGAGGTGCTCAGATCAACCAACACTTTTCTGATTCTCTGTGGTTCAAGCATCTCCATGATGGAAAAGGGAGTTTTGAGTTATAAAAGTCCCCTATATGGAAGAAAAACCGCACACATCAAACTCGCCCCCATACCCTTTAGCTCGTTTCACGATTTTTTCCCATCGAATAGTATAGGTAAAAATGTTGAATTCAATTCCGCTCTTGGCGGAGTGCCCTTCCATTTAGAGAAGTTTTCCGATGAAAAGAGCACCATGGACAATATAAAAGATCAGATCCTGGACAAGAGTGGTCCGTTATACGAAGAGATAGATTTTATGCTGAAAGAAGAACTAAGAGAACCAGATGTTTACAAAGCAGTTCTCTCCGCCATCGCCTCTGGGAATACAAAAGTTGTACACATAGCGAACAGATCTGGAATAAAGGCTCAGGACATGGATAAGTATCTTAAGGTCTTAATACGGCTTGGCATTGTAAAAAAAGAGATTCCAGTAACGGAAGTAAAGAGCAAAAAGACCGTTTACAGTATAGACGATAACTTCTTTTCGCTATGCTTCCTCTTCTCTGAACCTTTTAAATCCGATCTGGAGATCGGAGAGAAAAACGCGGCACGAGAAAAACTGAAGAGCGATTTCAGCGCTTTCGTTGGGAAAAAATTTGAGAAGCTCATCAGAGAAGAGATCTTACAGAAAACGGGCGTCATTCAAGCACAAAAAGTGGGGAGATGGTGGGGCCACTACAGAGATAGAGAGACAAATGAGCGGAAAGAGGTCGAAATCGATATAGTCGCATTGAATGATAATGAAATTCTCTTCGGCGAGTGCAAATGGAGGGATAACGTCAATGGAGAAAGGTTATTAAAACGGCTTAAAGAGAAGGCCAAATATGTCGAATGGCCGTGTAAGCGAAAAATGGAAAGTAGAGAGGAGTTTTATTTACTGCTTGCCAAATCATTTCGGAGAAAAATATCGGAGAAGAATGTCTACTACCTCGATCTAGGAGACATAGAAAAGTTGTTGAGACCAGAAGGTAAAACTCAACCTTCAATTGAATAGTGTAATCCAATTTCAATTTTTGAATTTACCGATAAATTGTTCAAATCCAGGCGGGGGCATAATCGGAATTTTGATGCCGATGTTAAAGGAGGGGTTTCCAACCCTTTTTGACCTTTGAGGCGGGGTAACGCTATTCTCTTAACTACCCTATCCTGACCCCCCCGGTCCGTAGATGGGGCAAAACAATCGATCCTCCCAGGCCCCCGATCTCTTTTCTCTCCTTGCTAACGCGTATGCTATTCTTCAACATCTCTAACACGTTCCCTGACAGGATCACCGGCCTCAAAGGTTTTAATTCTCCTTTTTCGATCGTCCAACATATAGACGAACCCAGAGAGAAGTCCATCGTTTCCATGTTTATTGTATGAGCGCCCAGCACATCATATATGTATATCCCATCTTCCATGACATCGCCCTTCTCATCAAGGTCGAGATACAGATTTCTGGGCGCGATGGACGGCTCGTCTCTGAAATCCTCTCTAACACCATTACCAGTGCTCTTTTCGCCCCATTCCCAGGAGCTCTTCAAATCATAGAGAAATTCCTTTATTTCTCCATCTATGATATCGGCTTTCGTAGAGGGGCACGCTTCATCGTCCACCTTCCAATCAGCTAGCCCTTCATCCGCATCTCTTATCGCCAACCCTTCTCTGATCATTAGCCCCTTTCTGAGTTTTGACTCTCCCCTGTGGCATCTATCTCCCACGATAGAAGGCATTAAACCATACTCCAGGATTTGAGCTAGAGCGTAGGGGTGGATCAGCAGTTCTTTTTTCCCGACTTCCTTCTCTTTTTTACCTGACATGGAACGAGCTATCTCAATAGCTCTTTCAGTAACCTCTGGGATCCATTTTTTCAGTTTCGCAGATTTTTTACAGCTGTACATGTCGAAACCTCTGCCCTGAGCGATGGTTGCGGACATCGAAAAATTGTATATGGGGGCCGACTCGTTTGCTTCGGAACCCGGGTTGATTATCGCCTTCTCTACTCTTCCCCAGCCGAGAGACCCGTTGAGATGTATCTCGTTTTCCTCTGTTCTCTTATCGAGCTCTTCGAGTAGAATTTCCGCTAGATCACCCTCATCCTCGTCCAGGCGAGAGTAAGCGATCTTAATCGATGGAGGATGGGCGAAATGTTTCAGCACCTTCCTGTGCCTCGCGGTTGAAAATGCTCTATCGATTGTCGCGTCCACCTCATCCAAAGATGTGCCGTATGAGAAGCCTATCCTACCGTTTGAGAGGACCCTCAATCCATAGCCGAATTCTTGAGAGATCTCTTCTCTGGAGATCTTGCTATTTTCAACCTCTGCCGATCTATACTCGGATTTTTCCAGATATATGTCGTACCATTCTGGGTTTTTCTTCTCCACTCTAGCCCTTATGCCCCATCCCTTCTCCGATAGGGACATTATAAACCCCCCACCACGCCATTTTTGAGCAGGATGTGGGGAGCGCCCGTGCCGACGGGCACGGTCTGCCCCTTGCCGCAAAATCCAGGGTGAAGACGAAGGTCCTTCCCCAGGGCGATTAGATCATTCAGAGTTTGCAGTATTGATCCCTGAAGCGAGACGTCCCTTATCATCTCACCGATTTCCCCATTTTTTACCAGGTGGCCCATTTTGGCGTTGAATTGGAAAGAGCCATGTGTTGTATCAACCTCTCCCCCTCTTGAGCCCATCAGATAGATCCCATTCCCCATGTTCTCTAATAACTCGTCTAGGGACCACTTGCCAGGCGCTATGAATGTATTGCTCATCCTGACAAGGGGTACGTCCCCATAACTCTCAGCTCTGGCGCCGCCATTGGGCTCGAATCCCAACTTATAACCATACGCCCGGTCCACTATGTATTGGCACAGCACGCCATTTTCTATGAGTTTCTTCTCTCTACCCCTCACCCCTTCATCGTCGTAGACAAAGGAACCCATGCCCTTCCTATTTGGGTCGTCTACTATCGTCACGAGCTCGTTGGCCACCTTTTTGCCTATTTTCCCCTCTAAAATCGATTCCCCATTGGCCACGAGGTCTCCTTCGGCGGCATGTCCCACAGCCTCATGTGCCATAACTCCTGCAAGATCCTGGTCGCAGATCACTTTCATCCTCCCAGATGGAGGTGCCCTTGCACTTAATAATAGGTTGGCCGTCTTTGAGCACCTCTCTGCCTCTTCCATCAGCTCTTTTTCGTCAAAAATCTCAACCCCCCCTACGTTTCCGAACCTCTGGGAGTAGCTCTGAACTGCTCCATTCTCCCTTGCGACGCATTTGATAGAGATCGTGGAATAGGGTATGGATTGGTGGATGTCGCTACCCTCGCTAGAGAGAAAATATGTATCCAGATTCCAGGTTGAGAGCTCTACTCTCAAAGATCTCTCCGCTTTTCCGACCCTCATGTGTTCGTCCATGTCTCTCATCATCGAATAGGCTTCATCCTCATCCCACTCCTTTTTTGCCTTCCATGAGACCTCGCCCCTCGCCGGTTCGGCATCAGCCAGTTTCACCTCCCCTCCCGGCAGATGCTTCGATACCAGTTCGGGTTTCGGCTCCATCCCGCAGTAGGATCCGAACGACCAACTACCATTTTTTAGAATCCTGAACCCCACCCCATCCTCGAAGCACTCTAGTGCCCTATCAAGCTCCCGATTTTTCATGATGTAACTTTTTTCATTTATTCTCTGGGCTCTTATATCGGCGTATTCCGCTCCATCCCCCAGAATTTTGCTCATCAACTTTTCCATTGCAGATGAGTTTTTGTCGGTCATTTTTCTACCTTCGGTTAAAGCATCGAACTCAGACTCGCTTCGATGGTTTTCCTCATCTCCTCATCTAGAGCTTTGGGCAATCCCTTTGTCTCCACGTTTAAGAAGCCCCTAACTATTGCAGCGGTCGCCTCTTCTGCGCTCAGCCCTCTCGTCATCAAGTAGAAGATCTCGTCCTCAGCGATTTTTCCGATCGCGGCCTCATGCGATAGATCTAGATTCTGCAAGCTAGCTTTGAGTTCTGGGATCGAAAATATGAATCCTTCATCCTTTAACATCAAGCCCCTGCACTCCAGGTGCCCCTTAACGTCCTCCGCTTCTCCCTCTATATCCCCCCTTATGTAGGCTTCACCGCCAAGGCCAATGGCTCTGGAGATCATCTCGGTCTTGCTGCCCTCCGCCTTCAATACCGATCTGCTTCCAATATCGATCTTGCTGCCCTCTCTAGCCACCATAACTGTGCTGTACCTGGCCATCGAGTTCTTCCCAACGCAATAGGCAGTTGGGTACATCTGAATGCTTTTTGTCCGTCGCATATTGACGTAGTTGCTGAAGAAGGTGCCGTTCTCCTCAATGATTGCTGCACTTCTTGGTCTGACCGCAACTCCTTCCCCCCAGCTGTGTATCATTGTGAAAGAAAGGGTCGCATCTCTCTTCACGAAAAATTCGCTAATGCCTATGTGGAGGGCATCCTCCGTTTTTTCTCCGACGGCGCATCCAGTTATGACATCGAGCTCTGAACCCTCCTCAGCGACAATGATGTTGTGAACGTTCTGTACAGTGCCTCCGCTTTTTATATAGAGACAGGATTGCACCGGAAATTCGCTCTTGATGTAGGGCTTCGCCCTTATGAAATATCCCATCGGCTCATGGAGTTGAGAGTAGGCGGTGAACTTGTCCTGATCCACGGCAACGGCATTCCACCAGTAGTCCTTTAACCAATCATACTTCTCTAGAGCTTTGAAGATGCTCATCACCTCTATACCCTCCTGAATCTGTAGTTCGAGAAGCACAGAGTTGTCGAACTGGAGATATGAGCCTGACCTGTTCTCTTCCTGTATTCCCACGTCCGTGAGCGCTTTTCTCTCATTCTCGTCGAGCTCGTTCAGATTGGTTATGGAGGACAGATCTTTCTCACCTTCCCCATATCTATCTAAGTCCACATCTTCCCCATATAGTGCCTTTTTATCGACTGCCTTTAGAGCTTTTTCTCTCAGTTTTTTGTCCAGTTTCGAGAATTCCAGGCTTAATTTATACATTTCATGCACCCCTCATATCCGTTTTTCTTGATCTGGTTAATGAGTTCTTCTGGTTTTCCAGAGCAAACTATCTTTCCATCAAGCATCACGAAGCCCTTATCCGGCTTTACGTACTGCATTATGCTCCCCATGTGTGTTATTATCAGCCCTGACCTATTCCTGAACCGCGGTTTGCTGCTCCGTTTTAATATCTCGTTTATCACCTCTCCTATCAGCTCCAGGTTTTCCACGTCTACGCCCGAGTCGGGTTCGTCGAGTAGAACTAAATCCGGCTGGAGGGTCAGAAGCTGAACCATTTCCGATCTCTTCAACTCGCCTCCTGAAAATCCGAGGTTTAAATCTCTTTCGAGAAAATCTCCCAGACCCATCCTTTCGGCCATTTCTTCGATTTTTTCCCCGTCCCCATGCATCTCCTCCATGACATCTAGTAACTTCACGCCCCTTACGGCAGGGGGGTGTTGAAACGAGATGCCCAATCCTCGCTTTATCCTCTCGTTGGTTGGCATCTGGGTTATGTCCTCGCCCTTAAAAAAGATAGTGCCAGTGATCTGGTACGTTGGATTTCCCACTATCGCTTGCAAGAGCGTCGATTTGCCCGAGCCATTTGGCCCAAGGAGGACACAGGTCTCACCAGGATCTATTCTCAGGTTTACTCCATCCAGGATCTTTCTTCCCCCTACGATTACTTCCAGGTCCTTTACCTCTAGCATTGAAGAGTATATAGAACGCCCCATGATTAAACCTTTTCTCAGGACTCCGGTTCTATATAGAGCTCGCCGACTTCTGGGTAGTTCTCCCTGATCGCGGATTCTATCTTATCTATGGCTCTCTCGATGCTGTCCGTCGAGAGCCCGTCCACGAAGTTGATCTCCATGTTGACGAGCACGTTGTCCGTAGCCAGGATCATGGACTTGAGCTTCCTCACCTTCTTCACCTCATCCATAGACTCCGCCAGGCCGATTATGTCCCTCTGTGTCGCCTTTCCCAGTCCCTTCCCAACCAGGAGCTCATGGTTCTGCTTGCCCAGGTAGAGAGCGAAGCCCGCTAGCAGAACCCCTACAGCTACGGAGCCTGCTCCATCTATTACCCTGATATATTGGGATAGCGTTATCGATACCGCAGCTATTACGATCCCAGCTAGCCCTACGATGTCTTCTATCATCGTGGTCTTAGCCCCTTGAGCTTGAGAGGTCCTGATTAGACTTATTACCCCATTCCCGTCGCCCTTTCTCGACTCCTTGATGCCTATCCTTAAAGAGTAGAGGTTGAAAGCGAAACCAGCTGCCAACACCGAGATCGCTAACCAAAAATGCTCCACCCCCCTGGGGTTGAGCATCCTCACTATCCCCCCATATATGGCATAAAGCGCTATAAGGAAGAACATTATGAGATTCGCGGCGAGAGCCCAGAGGAACATCTCCTTTCCAGAGCCGAATGGGTGTTCATCGTCCGCTGGTCTCCTGCTCCTGTATATGCCAATTTTCAGAGAGACGCCGCTTGCGCAATCAGCAGTTGAGTGGAGAGCTTCGGCGAACATTGAGGCGGATCTGCTTATTATAGCTACAATCCACTTTAATACGGCCGTTAGCGCGTCCCCAAGAAGGCCCGCATTTACCACTCTGTCTTCGTTTACCGGATGCAATTAAAGTCCGAACCTCCTATCTCTTTCTTGATAGGCCCTTATCGCATTTAAAAAGTCAGCCTTCGAGAGCTTGGGCCAGCACACATCTTCGAAGTATAGCTCAGAATAGGCCAACTGCCATAACAAGAAGTTTGATATTCTCGCCTCACCCGAGGTCCTCAGAACTAGATCCGGGTCGGGGGCGCCCTTCGTGTATAGATGCTCCGATACGAGACGTTCATCTATGTTTTCTATGTCAAAGCCATTATTCTTGGCTTCGAGGGCTATGTTCTGTATTGCCCGTATTATCTCCTCCCTTCCTCCGTAGGCTATGGCCACATTGATCAGGTAGTCCGCATAATCCTCTGTTCTTTCTTCCACATACCTTATCGCCTTCCTTACCCCTTCTGGAAGAAGATCCAGCTGTCCAATAGCTTTTATCCTTACCCTGTGCTTGTGCACTTCTTCGTTGTCGCCTGCTTCTCTGAAATATTTTTCGAACAATGACATCAAATAATCAACTTCCTTCTCATCGCGCTTGAAGTTCTCAGTCGAAAAGAGGTAAATAGTGAGGGCCTTTACCCCTAGATCGTAACACCACTGTACTGCATCCTTTAATTTGTCCCCACCCAGTTCATGACCCTTATTTATGCCGATCCCCAATTCCCTGGCATATCTTCTGTTCCCATCCAATATTATGGCTATATGTTCCGGCCTCGGCCTCTGCATCACTTTCTGAATGAGATATTTTTCATACATCTCCTCCAAAAAGCCCTTGGCAGTCTTTCCCACATCGCTCTTGAGGATCTTATCCTTTACCTTGGATGAGAGCGACATCGCCCAACGGCCTATGCCACTCCCCATTAATCCGATTAGAACTTCGCTTAGCCCACTCGAATCACTCTCTCCGTCTTCCTTGCCCTCCGAGCCCATTTATCCTCTAATCCCCCCTTTTGAAGCCTGACTCCATCTACGATATAGAATAAGTGGATATCATTAATAAATGTAGCGTTCGAAAAGGGGAATTTTTTGAAGAGAAAGTTAAATATAGGGGCATGAAGATGTATGTTAGAATGATTGACAGAGTAAGTAACTTGTTAAGTCTCCCCGTTTACACGAGTGGGGGAGAGTACGTAGGAAGCGTAGAGGAAGCCATAATCGACGTACCAAGTTGTAAGGTAGAGAAGCTCTTGCTAAGGGACGTGAGCCAGAAGTTGGTCGGAGGCGTGGAGTGCGTTTCCATACCATATAGATGGGTCAGGTCCGTTGGAGACATCATAGTTCTCTCCTACTTTCCGGAAAAGGTAGAGCTCCTTAAAGAAGAGGGAGAAGAAGAGAAAGAGAGCTAGATGGTTAGAGTCATGGCTTCGGGGGTTTTCGACATCCTCCACTACGGGCACTTATATTATTTGCAAGAGGCAAAAAAGCTTGGGGATGAGCTGGTGGTCGTCGTAGCTAGGGACTCCACGGTGGGAGGTAGAAAGGGAGAGCCGGTCATGCCTGAAGAGCTTAGAGCGAAAATGATTCAGGGGCTAAAACCTGTGGACAGGTGCGTCCTGGGGCGGGAAGACGACCCGTACAAGACGGTTGAGGAGATAAAGCCGGATATAATCGCACTTGGGTATGATCAGAAGCATGATGAGGAGGCTCTGAAGAAGGAGTTGTCGAGGAGAGGGTTGGAAGTTAAGGTCGCGAGGATTGGGAAGTACGATCACGACATAGACGGCACCAGGAAGATAATAGAGAGAATCTCCAGGAGGAGAACGGAGCGTTAGAGCCTGAACCTTTTAACTGGAGAGCCGCAAAATGGGCATTCTCCCCCCGATTTTACGAACCTTCCACAACCGCTACACCTGTAGCGGTAATTTCTAATTTTTTTTATCCCTTTTTGAGATATAGGTTTGAATGATATTGAAAGCGCGGATGCCAGGTTCTGCATCGAATAGTCGTCAGCGAGTAGAGTAGCCCCCAGATCGAGGGCTAGGGCTAGAACCTCCACATCGACCTCGCTCGCGTTTTCTCCCATCTCATCAATTTTTTTTCTAACTGTATCTATGGCCTGAGCGCTTGGGGACTGTATCCTGAGATTGGCGTCTAACATGTATCCTAAGAGTCTCGATCTTCTGCCTATTTTGATCTCGTTCAGAACGGATGGGGTTGTATAGGCCTCCAGACCCGAGATGTCCTTTCCAGAGAGTATGGCTGATGTATCAGCTACAAAGACCACCCTACAGGATTGAAGGCAAGGTTAATAAATCTAATGTTTTTATCCGTCTATGGCTGAACTTCCACTAAGTTCGATCACGAGGATAGTAAAGAGTGCTGGGGTTGAGAGGTGCTCGAGAGAGGCCAAGGAGTATCTGAGAGAAATGCTCGAGGACTACGCGAGGGCTGTGGGCGAGGAGGCGGCTAAAATCGCAGAGCTCGCCGGCAGGCAGACCATCAAGGGGGATGACGTAAGGTTTGCGGCCAAGAGGGTGAAATAGCTATCTCGCGTATTCACAGGCGGCGCATCAAAATTTCGTGTTGATCCCAACATCTTGCCGCCAGACGTTGCGAGTTTCTTCGCCTCATCGAGATCTAATCCCAAGCTGAACTTTTCAACTTTGCCAGCTTCGATAGGTTCCTGTGCGGGATCAATACTTTGATCTATAGGGTACTCCTCCGGAATAGTA
>DACJ01000064.1 GCA_002494765.1 Euryarchaeota archaeon UBA186 | reverse complement strand
GGCAAGTGATGAAAAAGAGGTACTTTGCTCTGGTTGCAGTTGCCCTGGTTACAGGATTGGTTATGGTGCCTGCGAATGCGGTTGCGCAGGAAATTGCACTGCAGGACGACGATAGGATCGAGATGCCATTAAGCGACTGGACTCCAAGTATACGGTGGCATATTCTGGGTTTAGGGATAGCCATCGACTTCGATCTCGGGAACTGGCTCTTTGATTTCGAGGAAGGGATTTTCATAGTCAGCGAGATCGATCCGAGCTTCATCATCTCTGTCTATGGAATGAAACTCAAATTCTTCGAGCTTATAATATCGGATTTGATTGTAACTATATTCCCTTTAACCCTGCTCGTATATATGGATTCATTTTGCCTTCTGACCAGCCAATTGTTGAAATCCCTGGAGTTCTCTTTTTCACTATTACCGTTTTCAATTTTTGCATCGGCAGCGTTCACCCTCCAGGGCCTGATACCTGAGGTAATCCTCGTTCTCTTCGAGGAGATAATAGTGAAAATGCTGATTAAGGTACTGGGGTGGGTCTTCGGCGTAGATCTTTCTTCCATCCCTTCGGAACTGCTCTTGCTGATCGACATAATCGTCCAGAGCACGTTCAGCATAGATGGCGATGGCATCGCATTGATCATAGATCCTGCTCTACTGTTGGGCCCTCTTCCCCTGGATGTCCTGCCGGACTATGGCTTCAAGTACGAGTGGCCCTGGTGATACGCACTGCTATCTAATTCACTTTTTATCATTTCAGCCTTTAGCTGTCTCAACATTTACAATTTCAGCTCTCTCGCCATTAAGGCTTGACCTCTTCACCGGTCACCGTCGTGTACGAGTAGCTGCCAAGTTGATAAATTGGCCTCGCCACCACCTTTCCTGCCCATTCGTTCTCTTCTATAAGGGCCTTTTTTACCTCTCCAACAAAAAGTGAGTGATCTCCCAGCTCAAACTCATCATAGAGAGAGCATTCTAGAACTGCATAGCTCCCGGCAATCCGCTTGGTTCTTATGAAGGAGCAATCTTCCAGCTTCAAACCGGTCTCTTCGAATTTATCGACATCCCTACCACTATGGGTTCCGATGTAATGCAGATCTTTCCAGTGACTGAGTTCCATGAAGTTGACGGCAAACTCTCCTTCCTTTTTGATTATGTCATAAGAGCACCTCTTCTGGGCAACGGAAATCCCAAAAAGTGGTGGCTTCCTGGAGATCGATGTATGCCAGGTAAGCGCTATTCCATTTACCCTTTTCTCTCCACAAGTAACGATGACGCTCATTTTCGGGTAGGTTATACTGGGGTACTTACTCAGTTCCAATTCCCTCTTCATAGTAGCGACTAATAAACGCAACTATTTAAGATTTGACTGGACAGACTCTAAGTGAAGCTCCCCGCTGCAAGCAGTAATGCCCTTTATAATCTGCATCACCCTCGATGGTGCATACTTTGGTGCTGCATCCAAACCGCAGCAAGCTGCGGGGTATCCAGATAAAGATAAAAGGTAGAATTAGACAGACGCCAATCCCACAAAATCCCAGCTGTATAGCGGCGAGTATACTCTGAGCTCTGGATCCCCATAGTAGACCAGGTTCTCTGATGTGTCCCACCACCATCCGCCGTCGAGATAACTTATCCCGACTGCAGATATCGCGGATGCATATGCTTCTCCGATTGTAGCGCCCAGGAGCAATAATCTGGCGAATGCCTGCATCGCATGTGCCACGTACCAGGAGGTTACCCAGGGATCTACGATCTGGAAGGCAGACCCATGTCTTACTAAGGCGGTGTGAAGGAATGTGTTGGCTATCAAGCATGAACCGGCCACAACACCGGTAGAGTAGACGTTGTCCATAGCTCTGTCGAAATCCCTGCCTCCATAGTGTAAGGTCTGAGTTTCCTGCTCGAGTATGGCTATTATCACGCCATCCGCTACTCCCCTCAGATCATCATAACCCGTCTCTTTATTCATGGCGACTGTGTCAGGATTTGCCGTTGAACCCCCTGACTCCCATCCTCTCCATGGGTTAGCCTCACCAGTTCTTGGATTCCAGAAGCCCACGCCGCCATCTTCCATATGGCCCCCATGCATTATCTCGAACCAGAGTATGGTTCCCCTGTTCAGATTCTCCATTGTTTTATCAAACGCGGTGGAGTAAGCAGCCCCATAGCCGAGTTGTTCAGTATAGAAGGACACGATCTCATCGACGGTCATATCTGGCCAGTAGCCTGGATCCACCGGGTTGTCGGATGGAGTTTCACCCGGGATTATTCCAGTTCTCGTCTGGTATTTGAAGCCCCAGTGATCTTCACCAACTTCATTGAACTCGTGTTCATAGCTTACCCAGGTCTGAAGTATCGGGTACTGGAGCAGGACCTCCCCGCCCTCATCCGTTATCATAAGTTTGCCGTTTTTGCCTCTTATCGAATGGCTCCCGGTGATCAATCGATTTCCGTCCGGATTGAGAGCTGGGTTTGCGAATATCACGACCGGGTAAAACACAGACCTGGAGACCCAATATGAGCAGTCAACTGGGGTTCCCTGGATCCTCCCCGGGTAAGCCTTGCCGATGAAGGATCTATCCCAACCGGCCCCTATATCCATCTGATCCGCTACCGTGAGCAGGTACTCCCTGCCCTCGCCGTCTAACCCCATTTCTTCCAGAGATTCGTAGACGAGCAAGCCTGAAGCGGTCATGCCCGCGACAGACGGCAGGGATCTGGACTCGTAGCCGGCCTTCCATACGATAGTGTGCCACTTTGCGCTAGCATCGAGCTTTTCGTGAACGTCGACGACCAACAATGGCGAACCATGATGAGCAGCTGCAAATGCAGCCGGTCCAACGTAAAACCCATACTCTGCCTCAACCAGGGCTCTGTTGATCATTATTGAAGTAGCGGGATCAGTGGTGGTAAAAACGATGTCGCTCTCGCCCGTTATCGACTTTATTAGCTCATAGATTTCCTCGTAAGAGGCGTACTTCTTAGCAATGCCTGGTAGATCGCTGAATGTATCGAACAGGATCATGTCCCCATTAAGCTCCATGCCTTCATCGTAGAACAGCAGCGAGGATCCTGTCATCGAGGCATATATGGCAGCATTTGCGGCAGTTGCAAGGAAATCGTCCAAATCGCTTTCAACCCCCTCGTAGGAGCAGCTTATCGTGTAGGGAATCTCACCGTTCATTTCCTTGATCTGGAGCAGCAGCAGACCGTATTGCCCTGGGGCCAGGTCGGTGAAAGTCGCCGAATCTCTAACTGCGCCCCACGAGGCTCTGTTTGGTCCAATGAGCACACCAACTATACCTTTAGAGGAATCAAGATCAACTGTCAGGGAAGAAACTCCTTTAGGAAGATCTATGAGAGGTATCTCCTCGCCCGGGAAAAGCTTGACTACCAGATCGTACTCCGTGGCCCCTCCCTTATCGCTTCCCAGAGACTTAGTGGGCATATAGGTAAGTGACGTCCTCCAATCTCCATAAGTATACACCTGGGACTCGCAATACTCCCATGCGCCCTCTCTCACGTTCCACTTTTCAGACGCCTCTACCATGCCAAGCTCTGGATCCCAGAGTTGTAGATCTGGGTCCTTACCGGGATCGGCCCATTCCATTAGGGCGGACACGTACTTGTAGGGCTCCATGACCGGAAAATCATGGAAGGAGAACTCGATTCCAACGTCCCTGATTCCATGGAAAGAGTACGACTTCAATGGGTAGCTTTCTAGAGTTCCAATAACTGTTTTGGATTCTGAAAATGGTTCTTCCGAACCGGGCATTGGTACCACCACATCTTTTCTCTTTACATCTACCAGCGCGTCCAATCTACTTGAAATCAGATTAGGCGCTCCTCCTATGGATATGTACCTATTGGCTTTCCACGTCTCCCTTATCCTGGTCCTGTCCCGGATTCCAATATTTATCATTATTATCTCATCTAGACTTCCCCCGCTGATCTCTACGTAGTCGCTCATAAAGTAGTCCAATCCTTCGAAGTCGTTTAACTCATCAACACCGTTGGGGGGAGCATAAAAAAGGAGCGGGGAAGATCTCAAAACATCGCCATTTCCGTAAACTGCATAAGGTAGCGCGGCCAGATAACATAGATCATCCAATATACTATCGGCATCGTAGCCCACGAGTATAGCTCTGCTTTCTGGTATGACCGGTTTCCAAGAAACTCCTTCAAATCCCTGGCCCCCCTCGGTTACGGTCACAGCGGCAAAGCCACCAGTGAAAAAGAGGAGAACCACCAGGCTAGAGACGATTTTCTTCATATGGGCCAGTAATATTACAATTCCCCTATAATTAGTTTTCTCTTTTTACCCTATCGTTTCTCTTTTTGCCCTATCGCACAAACAGGTGAGAATTAGCTCATCTCTCAGATCAGAGAGGTGGATTAGATCTATACATCAGGAACGGGTGAGGACATCTATACAACGCATGCTATCATCTCCTGCCACATATTCGCCTGATGCTCCGCCCGCCATATATCCAATTATACCATACCTAATCTATATAGCCTATAAACTGGACACCGGAAAAGCTTTAAATCATCGATTACACATCATCTCTTATGAGGACAAGTGCTAAACTTTCGGTATGTTTTGTAGTCGCTCTAGCATTACTACCATTTTCTGCCCTGGTCTCGGCTAGCGGCTATCAGGACATTTCTGCAAAACCTGAACATATACGTCTGAGTTTTATCTCTGACCCCCTCACATCGATGACTATCTCATGGGAAACCTCGGTGCCAGCCGATAGCATCGTCGAATACGGCCTAACTGAAGATTATACTTCGTCTGCGACGGGAAAGAGCTCATGGCTTATCGGCTTCACCCATGAGGTCAACTTAAACGAATTGGAACCGGATACTACCTACCACTACCGATGCGGCTC
>DACJ01000051.1:22919-24884 GCA_002494765.1 Euryarchaeota archaeon UBA186 | reverse complement strand
TTTAAATTTGGAGGAGTACCCTATCTTGAATGTAGGGCTATGGTTGAGAGAGTATGGAATGGGGAAAGCATCAAGGCACAAGGTTTGAGACAATCTGAGTTGTTAGAGCAAACAAAATATCTGAGAGAATTGCATGACGAGGGGCATAAGATGGCATTCCCGCTTTTTGAAAGGTGGAAAGAAAGTCTATCTTTAGGATACGAGGATGCCTCGCGCAGGAGGAAGATTTTGGGGAAGAAAGAACTCGATGATCTTAATTCGCGTTTGGGGGAGAATCTGGTGGCAACCACACTCTATTTTGGATTTCCGGAGTTTGAGCGAGAAAATCTCGATCTAATCGCAAATGCATGGGGCCCCTACGCCAAGCTAGCAGATAATCTTACTGATATGTGGGCGGACATTTTTAGAGCTGGGTACATTAACGTGCCCAGAGAGAAAGTAGAGAACCTCAGGGGGTTGGAGATCGAGAACAATGAGGTAAAATGGGCGAATCCCATAGAGTTGGCAATCGAAAGAGATTACCTTTTGGAGAAAGAAAGAGAGGTGGAACGAGGGTTTAAACGCGCTGAAGATCTATTCACGAGCATTAAGCAAAAAGAAGGAGCAAACGAAGAGCGATCGACTCTTTTTTTTGAATTACGCTCATTCATGGCCTCTAGAGGTCAGGAGAGTGTTTAAGTTATAGAGGGAAAAATGGAGAAGGTTGGTATTGAAGGTAAAGAGAAAGTAAAAGAGAAAAAAGCGAGGCCAAAAGTTCCAATTAAAGTTATATTTCGCGTTACTGGGTTAAAGACACTGTCATTTGGGCCCCTCTGCTTAACTCTTGGTGTGTGGTGTTTGACCGGATTGATGAGCTATTACTCCTTATCCGCTCTTTATCACCTTCCTCCAATTCTGGGCATTCCTCACCTCTTATTTGCTTTATTGCTTGGCCCATCAATCCTTCTTTTTATCTTCCTCTTTGCGCTGATATTTTGTTTTTTCTGCTGCTTGAGGATCAGAAGGCTGCCAAAAAAAGAGTTTATTCTAGACTCTCCAGAGGACTATGGAAAGGATTTCATGGGCAAGGAATCGATGATGTATTCATTCACCGTTAAATTGATCTATCTTGGTTTTTTCTGGTCAGTGGCAAAGCTTTTTCCCCCGCCCTTTGGTTTGTTCGTTTCATTCAATAGGTTTTTGGGGGCGAAGATAGGGAAGATGGTGAGAACCATTGTGCCAGGAACGATTCTGGATCCAGATCTGATCGAGATAGGAGATAATACCATAATAGGAGGAGATGCAATAATAAGCGGACATATAGCCGAAACAAATAGGCTTGTGCTCAAAAAAGTAAAGATCGGCAAAAACTGCTTGATCGGTGGAAGGTCTATAATCTTCCCCGGTGTGGTTATGGAGGATAATGTGACGGTAGGTGCTGGTGCGATAGTTCTTGAAGACGCCCATCTACCTACTGGCTCAATTTGGGGAGGAGTCCCTGCAAAGATGATAAGAAAAGGGGTGGAGAATGAATCTCAAGAACAAATGATGAAAAACGAGAGGAATTTAAAAAATAAAAAAGGAGGTAGCGATGGAAGCGAATGAGGGGAACATAAGTCATACAGGAAATGGTTTTGCAATTCAAACGTTTGGCATCACCAAGAAGTTCGGAGATCTGATGGCAGTAGATAACGTTGATCTATCGATCAGAAAAGGAGAGATGTTTTCCCTGCTCGGCCCCAATGGGGCGGGTAAAACGACCATCATCAAGATGCTCTGCTGTCTTTTGAAGCCGACTGCTGGCTCCGCGACCGTAATGGGCCTCGACGTGCAGAAAGAGTCGCTCGCAGTTAAAGAGATAATAGACGTATCGCCCCAGGAGACCGCTATCGCAGGACATCTTAACGCATGGGAGAACCTAGCCCTGATATGTGGGATTTACGGTCTGAGCAAAGAAGAGACGAGGAAGCGTTCCGAAGAACTTTT